>CALVRI010000030.1 GCA_944358525.1 uncultured Bacilli bacterium
AAAAAACTTATAAATTTAAGGACGTTTTGAACGTGGTACCACCTTAATTTATAAGTTTTACTTACCTCGATTAGTTTAACGCACTTCTACGTAATTTCCTACTATTATTTCAGAAAATCAGCTTGTTCAAGCTACCTTCAATATTATCTATTATTAGTTTTCACCAGCCACTAACTCTCTTTAAATAGATAAATATTTACTCCTCTTGGTCTTGGCTTTGTTTTTAATTATACACATTTTTTGAATATATTACAAGAGTTTTGTTCCACAAAGGAAACAAGTTGTAGCAGTTGGGGATAATTTGGTGCCACAGTTTGGACATACTTTTGGTTTACTTTTATCAACGAAAATTGGTTTTTCTTGTTTAACTTCTTGTTTTTTAGCTTCGATAATTGTCTCTTGTCTTTCATCAGGTTCTAAAGCATCATTTGAAAAGACATTGTCGTTGTTTTCAGAATTATATATATTTATTGATGGTTCTTCAGTTACAACATTTTGAATTTGATTATATGATTCTGGATTAATAACGACTCCATTTTGAGTCACTGGTGGTTGAACATTTATCGGACTTGTTTGAAGATTATTCTCTGGGGAAATTTCTTTTGTATTAGTTTCAAAAAGTACATTTTGATTATTTATAAACTCTTCTGTTGCGTCATACATATGAAGCATAAATTTAGGGTGTTTAAATACTAATTCAGGGAATTTATACATTGGAATAGCTATAAACAATATAGATTCTCTAGGATCTAATTTATATGCTTTTAAAAGTTCTTTGATAATTATATTATAATAATATAAGTTGCCAAATGGTATTAAAGTTTTTAAAAAAACACTTCTTTTTAAGTCTAATAGATCAGTTAAAACTAATCTATTATAAAATGGTACATAGGCTTTCCAAACTGGCAATTTAGCATCCTTAAATAATTTTCCTAAACATATTTTTACTGTTATATAAACAATAAAAAATACGAGAAAAAGCATTAAAAAATATTTACCTGTACCTTCAAACATCTTTTAGCCTCCTTTTTATTATAATTATAACAAGACATTAGATTATTTAAAACATAAAATCTATTTTAAAAAGTAATTATTTTCTTTTTCATATTTTAAAGTAGTAGTTGGACCATGACCAGGATATATTTGAATGTCGCCGGGGTATGATTTGATTTTATTTAAACTTTTTTGCATTGCCTCTGGGTTGCCACTAGGCATATCGGTTCTACCAATTGTTTCTTTAAAAAGAAAATCACCAGTAAACATAATTTTTTCATCTTTAAAATAATAAGTAACACTATCATCTGTATGACCTTTAGTGAATATCACTTCAAAACTAAAAGGTCCAAAATGATAAATGCCTTCTTTTGGTTTTTTTAATATTAAATTTTGTTTAAAATTATTTAAAGCCCCTATATGGTCTTGGTGATAATGTGTGATTAAAACCTTAACTACTTCTCTATTATTTATCTTTGAAACTATTTTGTCATATTCATCACCAGGGTCAATTACGATTATTTTCTCGGATTTTTCTAAAATATAACAATTAGCTTCTAAATAACCAACTTTTATGGTTGTTATTTTCATTTAAGGTTTTTAAGTTTGTTAAGAGTTTCTTTTAAATTAACATTATCAACAATTTTATTTTTTTGTTCATTCATATTATTTTCTGTATTGTGAAAACTAACTTTTCCATCATTTGGATGAAGTTTGGCTCTAAGTTCAGCTGGATCTTGATTAAATCCTCTTTTTACCATACCTTTTAAGATTGTATTTTTATTATTTTCATTTATTATCATATTTATTTCCTTCCTAGCAATGTCCTTCTTTTATATAATTCATGATTGGTCCATAAGTTTTTCGGTAACCATCTATTAATCCATATTTATTAATAGCTTCTAAATGTTTTTTTGTAGGATACCCTTTGTGATTTTTAAAGCCATATTCTGGGTGTTTTTGATCAACTTCATAAAGAATTCTATCCCTAGTCACTTTAGCTATAACACTAGCTGCAGCAATTGACATACTTTTAGCATCACCTTTAATTATTGGCATGACTGGGATATCAATATCTATTGGCATAGCATCGGATAAAACATATTCTAATTTTACTTGTTTTTGAACTTCTTTGATAGCTTTAATCATGGCTTGTCTACTTGCTTCATATATGTTTATTTGATCTATTTCTTCTGGGCCAATTATTCCTACTCCATATATCGTGTTTTCCACAATATAATTATAAAAAACATTTCTCTTTTTCTCACTTAATTTTTTTGAATCATTAAGACCTTCTAGTTCAAAATTTTTTGGTAAAACAACACAAGCTGCAACAACAGGTCCATATAACGGGCCTCTTCCAGCTTCGTCTGTTCCTCCAATAATATTTACACCTTGTTTATAAAGTTCTTTTTCATATTGCCATAAATCCATGATTTTACCTACTTTCATATATGATTATAGCACATAATATTTTTAAAAATAATAATTTTTTTTAAATAAGTTCTTTTTTGTTAGTTTTTTAATTATGTATTTTTGTAATTTTTGAGCCATGCCTGTTTGAATATTATTTTCTTTAGATAATTGGTCAACTAATATAGCTTTAACTCCATATTTTTTAGCCCCTACAATATCCGATAATATTTGGTCGCCAATAGCAACAACATTTTCTTTTTTTGAATTTAACATATCTAAAGCTTTATCATAGGCGATTTTGTCTGGTTTGCCTGCATTGGCTAATACTTCTACATCTAGAACTTTAGATATAGGTGTGGCTCTTTTGATATTATTATTTGAAAGAAGTAAAATTTTAAAATTCTGCTTTTTTAATTTTTGAAATAGAATAAATGTTTCTTTTGGAACATTTAAATCATCAACTTTAGCTATTGTATTATCAATATCAAATAATAATGTATCAATATTGTTTATTTTTAATTTTTCATAATCTATTTGATAAATGTTTGGATAATAACTATCAGGGATGACTTTTTGAATTTCCCTTTTTGAACCAAATATTACTTTAATGAATGTTTGAAGCATTAAAATATGTTTTTTTGCCATAAACTCAAAAAATAATCACTGAAGTGACTATTTTGTTTCCTTTTCTAATTTAGTGATTACATTTTTAGAAACTTCAATTACTTTCTTTTTTATGGCGTTTGCGGACTTTTCAATAACTGGTGTTCCTTTTTCTATAGCATAATCAACTAATTCTTCGGCAGCATCTTGAAGTTTTTTTGCCTGTTTTTTAGCCTCGGCTAAAACTGTTTCTTTATCTAATTCAGCCAAACCTTCTTTTAATTCAGCAATTTTTGTTTCTACAGTTTCTTTTACGTCATCCATGTCGATAGTTTTTACTTTGTTTACTAAATCATCAAACATTTTTTTTAAGTCTTCTCTAGTTTCTGAACCCTTTTTTGGTGCGAACAAAAGCCCTAAAGCGGCTCCAACACCCGCACCTACTACAAATTTGCCAAATCCTTTACTTTTCTTCGTCATTTTCTTTTTCCTTCTTTCTATTGAATATTTTGCCAATGGCATTAGATAAAACACCAATGATAGTGTCGCTAAAACCAACTACGGCATCAGTGGTATTATCAATTATGCAAAAAAGGCCATTTAATTTTTGTGATTTTTGACTAACATCGTCGACAAGTTTATCAACTTTATCTAATGTTTTTATGGCATTAATAACTAAAATTAGTAGAGCAATTACTAATACAATTAATAATATGTAAAATAACACAGATAATACATCGGCAAAACTAATAATCATTATTTATTCCCCTTTTCATACATAGAATCTATTAGACTGAATAATTCTTTGTCACTTATTTTTCTTGGTTCTTTTTTTGGTTTATCTTCGGTAATTGTCTTATCCATTTCTTCTTCTAGGAGGTCTGTTAAATCATCTTCTTCAAGTGAACCATGTCTTGGTTTTTCACTAATAGTACTAGAATCGAAGCTAAAGTCATCTTCTTTAACTTTGCTTACTTTTTCTTCTTTTGTTTCTGACTTATCAATAATATCCTCTTTACTATCTTCTTTATCATTAAATAGTACTCTATTCCCACCAAATAATGTTGTTTCAATGTCAGATTCTAATCCACCATAAGCTTTATTTCTGATAGCATCTACATTAGCTTCTTTCGAACTATAATATGATGAACGTCCATCATGTTTGGATGCTAGTTCCTCTCTTTGATATCCTTTATCTAAAATTCCATATACTGGTGAAATTATTGGTGATGGCCTAAAAATTCTTTTTTCTTCTTTTGGTGGGTTGTAAACTTCTTTTCTGTGTGATGATTTTTTTCTTTCTTCTTTAGGTTCTGGTTTTACATCAATTGTATCAAAATCATTATCATCAAAAAATGGAAATTTATATTCACTTTTAGCTGGTTCTTCTGATTGTGTTTGAACTTGTTCAAAAGACTTTTCAGATTCTGCATTATATATTTCTGAACGTGATTTCTTTGGAGAAGGAATTTCCACTTGAATTACTTCTTTTTGAATAGTGTCTTTCTTTTCTTCTTTCTCTTCTACTTCTACTTCTTCAGTAAATAAATTTTTAAACTTATCAATTAATCCCATATAAATTACACCTCTACTTTTCTTCATAACGTAAAAAACTATCGTCATCATTGTTTTTTGAACTAAATACGTTATATTCTTCTTCCTTATTTTTTAGGAAGTCATCTTCTAATGATAATTTTACTATGTTACTATTGTATTTTATTGTCGATAAAATGTATGAACAATTTAAAACAGTATCGTTGATATCGTCTTTAGGCACCAAAGCTTCAATGCGTGCATAATTATAAACGAATTCAATTAGGTAAAGATCATCTTGCTTTGTAATTTCTAAATATCCAAGATTCCCTTTATTATTTATCTTTCGTGAATAATATTTACTATTATCAACTTTGTAATTAATAGATTTTTTATAATAGTAACCAATTTCATCTAAGTACAAATAATAATATACACCATTTGAATATAGTTTATCATTAGATCCACTACTATCAATATAAGTTACTCCTCTTGGTACATAATACTTATATCCTCGTCCCACACGGTTATACAAAGTATTTTCTTTAGATAATATAACATCTACAATATTATCAATACTAGTTGTATCAATTCTAACAATTGTACAGCCCGTTAGAATGACTGTGACTAGTACTAAAAGAACTATTTTCTTCATATACACACCTGCTTACTTTAAATTATATCAAATTTTGTTATATTTTCCTAATAAAGCATTTACTTTACATGTAAAATTGTGTCTATTTTTCTACCTCAACCATATAAATTGGAAATCCGAGTGAAGCAAAACGTTTTTCATATTCTGTTTCAATATTATCAAATTTATCGTCATGAAGGTTTAAAGAAATGGTTGCTATTTTATAGTTATAATCAGTAAAAGATTTTAAAGAATACTCAAATAAATGCCTATTATCGGTTTTTTGAATAATATGTTTTTTTCCTTTAAATATTTGATCATATCTTTTTAAGAATTTGGTACTAGTTAATCTTCTATCTTCATGCCTGTTTTTTGGCCATGGATCTGAAAAATTTAAATAAATAGTATCTATTTCTCTATCAAAGATATTTTCAATTTCTGTAGCATCAAAACGAATTAATTTTAAATTTGGAAGTTCGATGTTTTCTAGTTTTTGGGTTGCTCTTAGGATAACACTGTCAAACTTTTCAATTCCAATAAAGTTGATGTTAGGATATTTCCTTGCCATCTCTATAATAAAATCACCTTTACCCATGCCGATTTCTAGGTGAATCTTGTTATCGTTTTTAAATAGAGTTTGAAAATTTCCCTTATAATCTTCAGGCTTTTGAATTATATAAGGAGATGTACTGATTTTTTCTTTAGCTCCTTTGATGTTTTTTAATCTCATGTCTATCACCTGTAAGTATTATAACATAAATAGGCACTAAAAATAAACAAAAGCATATAATTAATTAGAATATGAAAGGAGTAATAAGTGTGAAAAAAGATCGCGATTGTGGTGGAATGGCCTATCCTATTTACCCTCAAATGGTACCTAATTATGGAGGAATGGTGATGCCTGGTCAAATGATTCCTATGCCTGGAAATATGAATATGGGAATGGCTAATGTTCCTTTAACAAGTGTTCAAAGTACTATTAACAGTAGTGATTTAAGCGCTTTATCTAATCAAATCAGTAATCTAGAACAAAGGGTAACTAGATTAGAAAACACGGTTAATAAAAATAACTATAATAATTACAATACATCAAATTATCAAATGATGTAAAAAAGACTCGGAAAAATCCGAGTTTTTTAATTATCTTTTGGAAATACTTTGATATATCTTATTTAAGACTTCAGCACTTTTAGCTAATTTAGCTTCTAATTTTTGATTTATTTGTTCTAATCTTTCGTTTTCTGTGTGATATTTTGAGTTTTCTTCCCTCACATTAGAAAGTTCATTTATAATTGTATCTCTTTCAGTGGTTATTTCATTATTTAACTTATCTAATTTTTCGATTTCTAATTGTAATTTTCTAATTTTATCATCTTTAGCATCTATTTCACTTTGCATATTTTCATATTTATCAACAAAGTTAGATACTGCAGAAGTAATATCGTCAAATGTTTCTTCATTGGAATCACTTACTTCTAAGTTTTCTGATTCTTCTACTTTTTGAGGTTGTTCTGGTTTTAATAATTCTGGTTTTTCATCTTTTGGAACTGTATCTAAATCTAAATCTTCCATAACTGATGATAAATTATCAATTTCATCTAATAAACTTTCAGCTTCTTTAGGAGAAATTTTAACCATTTCATCAACAAATGTAGGTTCATCAATAGGATCTATCTTTTCTTCTGTATTATCAAGATATTTACTATAAATATTTAATTCTGTGATTTTACTCATTATATCTTCAATACTAACTGCGTATTTATTCATTAAATTACGAATATTTTTGTCATTAGAATAGCTTTCAAAGAAATCTTTATCATCGGGAATTAAAATATTTGCTCTAAACATTTGTTTTTCTTCTCTACCTTGTTCCCCATCACTAAAAGCTATATCCATATTATCAATAACTGAATTTATAAATTCATTTTTTCTTTCTATAGCTTCATCAAATGGTAATTTTTTAAATGATTTAAATATTTTTTTATTATCATCTCTAATATCACGTGCTAATTTTTTGATTGCTAAAAATCTTTCTTTTTCTAACATATTTCCACCTCTTTATTCTTTTACAATTCTTTTATGCTCTTGAATCATATTTACCATCTTTAGTCGAAACAATTACATGTTCTCCAGCACTTATAAATAATGGAACTTTAACGGTCATTCCATTTTCCAATGTAGCTTCTTTAGTAGCATTGGTTGCTGTATTACCTTTTACAGCTGGTTCAGTTTCAGTTACTTCATATTCTATTTTTTCGGGTAAATTAATACCTAAAACTTCACCTTTATAGAAAGTTACTTCAACTTCTAATCCTTCTTTTAAAAATTTAGCATTATCACCCAAACTATCTTTAGATAAATCGATTTGTTCATATGTTTCCATGTTCATGAAATTATACATATCACCATTACTGTAAAGATATTGCATTGGTTTCTTTTCAATAATTGCTTTTTCAAATTTTATATTGGTATTGAATGTTTGTTCAATTGTTGAACCAGTTCGCAAATTTCTTAGCTTGATGCGGACAAAGGCAGGACCTTTTCCTGGCTTAACGTGTAAGAACTCTAAAATTAAATAGATATTACCGTCAATTACAACTGTCATTCCATTTTTGATATCATTAATATTTATCATACTTTACCTCCATGAATTATTTTTTCTCATTGTGCTCTGTATGTTTTTTACATTTAGGGCAATATTTGTTTAACTTTAATCTTTCAGGTGTGTTCCTTTTGTTTTTTTCTACACGATAATTTTCACTTTTACACACTGAACATACTAAAGTAATATTATCTCTAGCTTCACCTTTTTTTGCCACGATTATCCCTCCTTTTCGCATTTCTTATATCATTATATCAAATTATGGGTAAATTTCAAAGTATTTTTTAGAAACTCGTTGTGCTAAACGTTTATTTATAGCAGATTGATGACTTGTTTTTCCATCTGGTCTTGAAATATTTGGAGAAACTATAGTGAAGGTTACTTTTGGATCATCGTATGGGGCATAGGCCACAAAGGTTGTGGTAATTGTTTCTTTATCAATCTTTTTATCATCATCAGTATCAACAAAGCTTTGACTAGTACCTGTTTTTCCTGCTGGTTTGTATGATAAGTCAATATACCCTGCTCCTGTACCATACTGTAAAACTGCTTTGAACCCTTCGTGGACTCTATCCATATATTCTTGTTTAGTATTTACTTTATTTAATTCTTTTTTGTTTTGATCATAACTAGATGTATCACCATATAATCCTTTATATAAATACGGTGTCATTCTAGTACCATTATTAGCAATTGTATTAATATACTGTGCAAGTTGAATTGGAGTATAGGTGTCGTTTTGACCGATTGAAAAGTCGAGTAATAGTCCAGATGTACTATCATTTCCTTTTAGGCCAGTAATTTCATTAGGTAAATCAATACCGGTTTTAACACCTAATCCAAATTCAGCAAAGGTATTTCTATAAGTTGTGAAAGCTGAGTTATCAATGACTAGTGATTTATTATATTGGTAATTACCTTTTCCTACTTTGATAGCTGTGTAATATTGATAAGTGTTTGATGATTGGGCTAAAGCAGTGATGTCGTTTAATCTACCTAAATATTTCCAAGAACATTTTTCAGGAGTGGCAGCTATTTTGACACAATTATCATATCTGACTTCTCCTATTTTTAAAGCACCTGTGTTGTAGCCTACTATGTGGCTAGCTCCTTTGACAACCGAACCCATAACAGCGGTTGATTGAGTAATCCCTGATGTGAAGTCAATAACACTATATGAACCATCATCATTTTGTTTTAATTGCTTGCCTGCCATGGCTAATATCTCGCCTGTTTTTGGATCAGATATAATGACAAATGATCCATTATAATATTCTGTATTAGCTTCTTTTTTTGCGTTTAAAACCTCTTCGGTTAATATTTCTTCTAAGGCTTTCTGTAATTCAATGTCGATGGTTAAAACGATATCATTTCCTCTTTTTCCTTCTTCAATTAATTTATATGAACCATCGTTCATTACTTGATATTTATTTTTTTTACCTTTTAATATATCTTCATATTGATATTCTAGATTACTGGTGCCTACCCTATCATCTAAACTGTAACCTTTATCTAAATAATATTCTTTTAATTCGGCTGGAATTCCACTTTTACTAGTAGAAACATTACCTAAAATACTTCTGAAAACGTCACCATATGGGTATGTTCTTTCCCAATCTAGTTTTGTATTTACACCATTTAATTCACTAATGTTTTCAGAAACTAATGCATATTCTTCATCAGTGACATTTTCGTTTTTTATTACCTTTTCATCATATGAATAACCTGTGTTCATAAGTGTATAGATGTATGCGGCTTTTTTATCTAAATCAGTGTATACAGCTAGTTCTTCTGCAGTTACTCTTTCTATTTCTAATTCGTATATTTCATCATTTGTGAGTTTTCTTTCTTCAAGTTTTTGCCATTCTTCATCAGTTATTTTTTCTTTGGCTTCATCTGGGTGATTTTTAATCCAAAAGACTTTAAAATCATAATCATTTAATTTTGTGAAATCTAAGTCTATCATATTTGCTAGCTTATAAGCATTTTTTATTTCTTCTTTTGTTGTTATACCTGATGGCTTTTTATAATATATGACTTTTGAGGGTTTGTTATCAACAATTAATTTACCATTTCGGTCATAAATTCTGCCTCGTGGTGCCGTTTCACCGTAGATAACTGTTTTAGTAAGGTTTTCGAGCTCTGTACTATATTTTTCTTTACCAACTACTTGTACAACAAAAAGTCCTATAACTAATATAAGTAGAGCGAGAATGATAATAACATTTAAGATGTTGTAACGTTTTTCAATTTCAACTTTTATGTCTTTGTTTTCTTTATATGTATTAAAATTATATGTTTGTTTACTTTGTTTTTTGGAAATTTTTAATGATGATTTTCTTTTTTTATGAAAATTTTTTATTTTTGTTAAAAAACTGTTTTCTTTTTTCATTTTTATCACCTCACTTTAGAATATCGCATACCCTATTATAGGGGGAATTTATGCATAGATTACTAATTGAAAACTATATTAAACAAATTAATAAAACTGATATTTATAATTTTGCTATTAAAAATAATATACAATTAACTCAAAAAGATGTAGATATATTATACCACTATTTAAAAAATAATTGGCAAGAAATATTATACGGAAATTCTAGAGGAGTCTTTTCAGAATTAAAGACAAAATTTGAAGCAGATAAATTTATAAGGATTAAGGAATTGTTTGATTTTTATTTTGAAAAATATCACGACTTTTTATAATAGTTTCTAATGTCTTGTAAAAGGTTTGGGTTATACTTCTTATTTTTAATCATTTCTATTTCTTGTTTATATGGTGGAAATGTACGATCTTTGCCACCGCTTATACTCACATATGGAGTTTCTAATATTTTAGGAACTTCTTTTAGTTTATCATTATAAATTATTTCTATTAGTTTTTCAAAACCTAGGGTTCCTAGTCCGATGTTTTCGTGTCGATCTTTATGAGCACCTTTTTCATTTTTACTATCATTTATATGAATACATCCTATTTTATCTATTCCGATTACATTATCAAATTCGTTCAATAATTTATCAAAATTTGATATATCATATCCAGCATCATTTAAATGACAGGTATCTAGACAGACAAGTAGTCTTTCTTTATTATTTACACCATCTATAATAGTTTTGATTTCTTCGAAGGTTTTGCCAAGTTCAGTACCTTTTCCAGCCATAGTTTCTAAGCAGATGATTGGACCTTCTTTTTCATCTAAAACTAGGTTTAAGCCTTTAATTATGTTTTGCAATCCTTCATCTACACCTAATCCAACATGACTGCCTGGGTGAAGAACAATTTTTTTAATACCTAAAGTTTCAGCTCTTTTTAACTCTTGTTTTAAGAAATTTACAGCAAAATTAAATTTATCTTCATCTTTGTTATTTGCAAGATTTACAATGTACGGAGCATGAATTATTACATCATTTATGTCAATATTATTTTTTTTCATTAGCTCTTTGGCTTCATTTGTTTTGTTTTCATCGATTTTTCCTCTAATTGTGTTTTGTGGAGCTCCTGTATAAAACATAAATGTATTTTCGCCATAACTTAAGGCTTCTTTGACACTACCTAACATACCTTCATCTTTTGTGAATGATACATGGCTTCCTATAATTAATTTATTCATAAAAATCACCTAGAAATATAATAACACATTTCTAGGTTACTCGCCTACTAAATCACCTAAAACCTTAAAACTTCCACCAATAATTTTTTGGATTACTTTTTCAGTGGCATTAGATATTGATAATCCGGTTTTAGAAACTTTATTTTGATAACTTTTATTATTAACATCGATGTAATCTTCTAAATCAATATTTTTTCCTTCTTTGACATCTTTTTCAAATTTTTCTATTTGTTCGTTGGTTAAAGCTACTTTTTTACTATTTCGATATTCGAAATATCCTGTACTTTGTGAAAGATATAGAGCAAAAAATGTTACAAAACTTATTAATATTGCATACCTAAAGGCTTTATTTAATTTTTTATGTTTCATTTATATATTCTCCTATGATTGGAGCGAGAAGTTCTATTGTGTTTAATACTTCATCAATGGTGTTTTCTTGAGCCCCAATTTCAATTAATATAATATTAGGATTTAGGTCTT
Organism: uncultured Bacilli bacterium; assembly: GCA_944358525.1. Classification (GTDB taxonomy): domain Bacteria; phylum Bacillota_I; class Bacilli_A; order RF39; family UBA660; genus Coprosoma. Next base: position 11,873 of record CALVRI010000030.1, read on the forward strand.
GATTATATATGCCGTTTGATGCTTCTCCGCCTTTAGTCAAAATACCTCTAGTTAAAGTTGGGTATTTTTCTTTTATTTTATCATTTATTTTATTTGCTACTGTTAAATTTTCTTTATATGTATCATAATCTTCACCAATAACGAAAGATATTTTAGCACAAGATTTATTATTTATGATGATAGTAGACTTTTCTTTTGGTAAAGCATCTCTATGAAGATCAATAATTAGTTTATAATCTTTGTATTTGTTTAAAGCATCTTCTAAAAATACTCGGCTAGCTTGATAACTTTTGCTATATTTCATGTTGTTTAAATTTAAGTAATCGGTGATGTTATCTTCCATAACATCGGCTTTGATGTTTTGTTTGGCAAGTTTGTCTTGAAGAATATACGAGGCCATCATAACACCCGGTTTTATATTATATCCTTCTAAGGCATTACCTTGGTAGGCTTCACTTTGATGGGTATTATATATATATACTGTTGGGTTTACATCTAGTTTTTTTACCTCTTCTATTTCAGGATTACTAACATATGTCATGGCAGCATCGTTAGCTTTAAAATGAAAGGTGTTTTCTAAGATTGATACCGGTTCGTTTACGTTTAAAATTTTTGAAAAAAGTTTTGATAGAATATCATTAGCTTTTTTTTCATATAGAAGGTGATAATTTGAATCAACCATTAAAGCTTTGATAAAATCTTCATTGGAGTTTACTAGTTTTAAATTCATTATTATATTAAAAGATAGTTCATAACCTAAAAACATAACGAGAGCATAACCGATTATTCTAAATTTAAATCTGCGTTTTTTCTTTAATTTTACTTTTTTCATATTGTCCCTCCATTTTTATAATTATATGAAAGGAGTTTTAAATAAAATGTAGAAAAAAACAAAGTTTATTCACTTTGTTTTTGATGAAGCGCATTATTTAAACCATTACTTATAACCTTGGCTAATTTTTCTATAACAAAGTCTTCTTCTTTTGGGGTTACCATTAGATTATAACCTATTGGGTTTAATATTTCATAAATTAATTCTTTGGTTTCTGATTCTGATAATGTTCCAACCATACCTAATATTTTTTCTTTTTCTTCTTTATTTATTGTAAATTTTTGACTTAATTTTAAGTAATTAACATTGGCTGTTAGTTTTGAAGCAGGATTATTTATATTGGCAGTTTGATAGGCAAAGTGATCATATAAGTAATTTATTGTATCACTTACTATCGATGCGGCATCAACTACTGTTGGTACACCAATTGCTATTGTGGGAATACCTAATATATCTTTAGATATTTCTTTTCTTTTATTACCTACTCCACTACCTGGGTTTATTCCAGAGTCTGTCATTTGAATGGTTTTATTTACTCTTTCGACAGATGAAGCTGCGAGAGCATCAATGGTTATTACAAAACCTGGTTTTATTTCTTTGACAATACTTTTTAGTAAATCACTTGTTTCAATGCCGGTTTCTCCCATTACTCCTGGTGAGATAGCACAAACTCTTCTAAAACCTTCATCAAGTGTGCCATATAAATATATATAATTAGTGACTAGAGTATCAGAGACTACTAGTGGTCCTAAAGCATCAGGGGTTGATTTTTCATTACCTAAACCTAAAACTAGGCACATGTCATCATCTTTGATATTTTGAATTTGTAAAAGGTTTCTTAATTCTTCTGCAAATATTTTACTAACTTTCTTTTGATTGTTTGAATCGGTCACATCTTCAAATTCAATAGTTGTATAGTTACCTGGTTTTTTATTTATTTGTTTTGCTTCTTCTTCATTTAGTGTAATATTTGTGATTTTAATGTCATCTATTTGTTTAGTGGGTTTACTTTGTACGAGTTCAACAGCAAGGTCTGTTCTTAAAATACTATTTTTCAAATCTACTTCATGGTTCATATTTTCACCTCATTTTTATTTTTAACCAAGTTGTTAAAATCATACAGATTTTAAAAATTATTTATGTGAAATAAAAAACGTGAATTTTTAGACTAAATGCAGGTTTATGAAGTAACATTTAATTTACAAGACTTATTGCTGCTTTGGAATATA
>CALVRI010000031.1 GCA_944358525.1 uncultured Bacilli bacterium
AGAAGTGGTTTAACTAGTAAAGGTATTAGTGATATTTTAAATATTAATCCAGATAGAGTAGTTTATGTTTCATGTGATCCAATGACTTTAGCTCGTGATTTGAAATTGTTTAAGGAAAAATATATTGTTCAAGAAGTAACTTTATTTGATATGTTTCCATGGACTTATCATGTAGAAAGTGTTTGTTTATTAGTTAGAAAATGAATTTTATGGAAAAAATTTGCTTAAAATATTTTAGTAAACTAATAGTAGAGTTTTAATTATTAATTTTGTGGTATGATTATTTTAGAGGGATATTTATGGATAATAATGAAATTGGTAAGTTTATCGCACACTGTAGGAAAGAAAAAGGTTTGACTCAAAAAGAATTGGGTGAGAAACTTTTTGTGACTGATAAGGCGGTAAGTAAATGGGAAAGAGGAGTTAGTTTACCTGATATTACTATTTTAGAAAAACTTGCGGATGAACTTGACACAGATATTTATAGTATTTTACAAATACCTAAAAAAGATAAAAGTTTAGCTTTGGAAGTCATTGAAAAAGAAAGAGTAAAAATTAAAAATCAATTTAAAAGAAAGTTAATAGTGCTTTTAATTATTGGTGTTATGATTTTAGGAATATTTGTATTTAAGATGGTTTCTTTTGGTTATAGTGTTAAACATGTGAAGTATACACACTATGATAACAAATTAATTAATTTGGGGGTTCCTAAATTTTCATTTTATATGCAAAATAGTGAGAATAATTATTCGTTTAAGAGTTTTAGGGGAAAAGCTGTTTTAGAAAATGAAATGAAAAGTTTTTTAAACACTTTAGAATTTATGACTTGTAATGATACGGTTTATTATTATGATGAGAGTGCAGATGTGACAATTACTGATTATTCTGTTATGGGTAATATTTTATATAATACAATTTCTTATTCTGTTAGAAATGGTAATTATTGTAACTTATTTTGGATAAAAGATTATGATAAAAAATTAGGTGGTTTTACTTCAAAAGTTATGAATACAGATGATATAAATATCATATTTATTCCTTTTGTAATGGAGGATGATGGTAGTAAATTTCAAGGTACATTAATGATTACAGATAAGGATGATAAAGCGATTGAAACTTCTATGGGAAGTTTTGAGATAAAAGATGATGAGCTTATATATTATAGGGAAAAATTTAATGATAAAGATGATACGTTTGATATTCCTAATAAATCTATATTTAAAATTAAAGATAAACAATTGATTTTAAAGGATAATTATTTATCTAAATATGTAAGTGAAGTTATTTTAAAGTGAGGCTTATATGAAAAAATTTTTGTTAAAAGTAAAGAATGATTTATTTGCTTATAGTTTTTTGTTTTTACTTATATTTTTGTTTATTCTTTTTATTTTATATTTATTTAATATTAGATTTAGATTATGGTTTATTATTTTAATTTTGATTATTTTCTTTTTAAGTTTAATTGCTGGAATTATTCAAATTACGATTAAGGAATCTCAAGCAGTGAAGATTGTAATTATATTGCTTATAGGTTCATTTATATTGTTTTGTTTATTATTTTATAAAATCTTTTTGGATATATTTTCATTTTTCTTATGTCCTGAGTATGTGACAACACTTGATGGAAAAAAATATGTGGCAGTAGTAGTGCAAGGTTTAGGGGAAACTGATATTGCTTATTATGATTATTATGGACCATTTTTAATGGGAACGAATGAGAAAGTACATGGGCAAGGTAATTATAATCCTTATACATATGATGGTATGAATGATATACATTTGATTTATTTTGATGATAGTGGAAAGAGGATATATGAAAAGGATGTAACATATAATAATGGTAAAGTAATAGATGAAAAAGACTATGGTAATTATGATGTAGATATTGATTTCAAGGCTATTGATGACAATGTTTTATATGAAGTTAAGTTTGGGGAAAAAGTTATTAGAATTAGAAAGACTGATGATGTAATGCCACAAAATATGGCAGTTGGTGTGTATAAAAGTACTGATAGTGGCAAGAATTTTAAATGTGTATCAGATTCTATCATAGTTAGTCAGGAAGCTAAATTTATATTTTTAGATGAAAATACAGGTTTTATTATTTCAACTGGTAATATTTGGTTTAATAAAGAAAGTAAGGATTTATATGTGACAACTGATGGTGGAAAAACTTTTGAAACATCTAAATTTAATTATAAAAATGATGATGTAGAATATATGAGTGTGGTAGATTTTCCATATTTTGAAGAAGATATTTTACATTTAGAATGCTCTATCTATACTTTAAATGATAAGCGAGATGGATATGAGGATGTTAAATTAAATTTTGTCAGTGAAGATAATGGGTTAACTTGGGATTTGAAATGATTTAGGAAAATAAAATATAATTAGGAGGTTTTATGTATAAGTTATTGGATAATAAAATTGCTTATATAGTAGATGGAACAGAAAAAGGTGTTTTAGAGTTTAGGATAAATGGTAATCAAGCTGATATTTATCATACATATGTAGACGATGATTTGAGAGGTCAGGGAATTGCTTCTAGGCTTGTAGAAATGGTCTTTGATTATTTCGATAAGAATAATTATGAAGTTAAGTGTTCTTGTTCTTATGCAAGAAATTGGGCTTTAAAACATGGTAAAAAAATTCTATAAGTTTAATACTTATAGTTTTTCTTTTGACTAAATGCTGTTATAATGGTTATAGTAGTAAGAAGGTAGATTTATGAAAAAAATTGTTAACAGCATTTTAGGATTTGCGATTGGGGATGCAATGGGTGTTCCAGTAGAATTTAAAAAAAGAGAGGAATTATTTGATAAACCTATAGTTAAAATGGAGGGGTATGGTACTTATGATGTGCCTGCTGGTACGTGGTCTGATGATACTTCAATGGTTTTAGCTACAATTGATTCATTAATTAGTCTTCATAAAACTGATTATGATGATATTATGAAAAGATTTTGTGATTGGATTAATAATGCGAAATATACAGCTACTGGGGTTGTGTTTGATATAGGAATTACTACTAAAGAGAGTATACTTAAATATTATATGAATAGGATAGAAGCTATTAAATGTGGTGGGGCATCGATTAATAATAATGGTAATGGTTCGTTAATGAGAATGCTTCCGATTGCTTTATATACATATTATGAAGATATTGTGGATGATAGATTACTTGATATAATAAAAAATGCATCTTCACTTACCCATGCTCATGAATATAGTATTATGGGATGTTATATATTTGTGAAGTATGTTCATTTTTTGCTATCAGGTTATAATAAGTTTAAAGCATATGAGAAAGTTAAGGAATTAAATTATTATAAGTTTAGTGAGAATGCTAGAAGAGCATATAAAAGATTTTTGACAACAGATATTTATAAATTAGATTTAGATTATATTAAATCTAGTGGATATGTGGTTGATACTTTAGAAGCTGTTATATGGACTTTCTTGAACACTAATTCATTTATGGAAAGTATAGTAGGAGCTATTAATTTAGGAGATGATACTGATACTATAGGTGCTTTGACAGGAGCTTTAGCTGGTATGGTTTATGGAGTTAATGAAGATTTATTAAATGAAATGCAAAATAAAGATTATTTGGTTAGTATGGCTCACAAATTCGATGAGGAGTTAAGACTTAATATTTTGAAGTTTGATGAAGTAATTGATGATAAATATGGTATTGTTTTGGGTTATAAAGGTGTGTTTTTAATTAAAACAGAACTAAATGGCTCTATATATGGATTTCAAAATAGGTATTTAAAGATTGCGAAAAGAATTAATTTTGAGTATGGTTTAACGGTAATAGTCATGAATAATTTATCGGACACTACTTTAGAGGATGATTTTTATAATCTTAAAAATTATATTGATGAGGATAATATATATTTTATGGGTATGTCTAATGGGGCAACTCAGGCTATTCAAAATGAAAATATGAGTGCTAAATTTAAGAAAATGTTGCTTGTTAATTTACCACTTATGATTAATTTACATAAAACTAAAGAAGGAATTAAAAATTATAAAGGAAGACTTACTTGTGTGTTTGGAAGTAAGGATCCATCATTTAATTATTTGCCATTAATTCAAGATTTTAGAAATGTAAATATAGTAGTTATTCCTAATCAAGATCATAATTTTAATAATGGTGATGATTTCTTATTTTTAGCTGAAAAGTATTTATTTACTGATTTGAAAGGACGGGAAGAGTGAAAGTTTTAACTATTAAACAGCCTTATGCTTCTTTAATTGCTTATGGGATTAAAAAGTATGAATTTAGGACTTGGAAGACTAAATATCGCGGAGATGTTTTAATTCATGCTGGTAAGAGTGTGGATAAAAAAGCTACGATAGAGTTTAAATGTTATGGTGTGGATTGTCCGACGGGGTGCGTGATAGCAAAAGTTCAAATTACAGATTGTATTAGGGTTGATGATGGTTTTAGAGAAGTTTTAAAGAAGGAGAATAGTTTAGTATATAATCATATTATAAATGATAAAAATTATAGTGGTTATGCATTTAAACTGGAAAATGTAGAGTTAATAGATCCTATTTATATAAATGGAAAATTAGGCTTATGGAATTATGATTTAAAGAAGTGATTTTGGTATCACTTTTTTTCTTTTGTCATATAATTTAAAGTAATTTGACTTTATAAATTTAAAGTGATAATATTGTTGTTTCAAAAGGAGGATGAAAATGAAAATAAAAAATAAGTTTGATGATAGACAGTTAGATGAAATAAGAAAAGGAAAAAAGCATGGACTTTCTAAAAGGAAAATTTTACTTTATGCGAAAGAAGAATTTGATAATTATAAAATGAAATTAATTAGAAAGACTTTAGAAGCTGGTCTTTCTTATAAAAAAGCTTTGATATTGGCAAATCCAATGCTTGATTTTTATCAAATTTTAGAAATTATAGATGCTTATAATAAAGGAGTTTCTTTGAAATCTGTAAAAAAATATGCGACTGGTGATTTTGATTTTAATCAGTTAAAAGAAATTTTTAAAGGTTATGAACATGGTCTTTCAGAAGAATATGTTAGTAAGTATGCGAAATCTGAATTTTATTATTATGAAATGTGGCTTATGAGACTTGGTTATGAAAAAGGTTTTGATGAAAAAAAGATTGCTCTTTATACTGATAGAAGATTTACACAAGGACAGATGTATCAAATTTATAAAGGGGTTAAACATGGACTTACTTTAAAGCAAGTAAAAGTTTTTGCTAAGAAAGAGTTTGATGAAGACCAAATGTTAATTATTAGAATTTGTTTGGAAAAAGGTTATAACTGTGATGAAATAGATTTTGATAAGTTAAAAACAGTTGATTTGGAAGAAAGTTATATAAAATTTTTAGATGAAGAAGTTCTTGCTGAAGAAGATATAGATGTAAAAAAACTTACCTTGGGGTAAGCTTTTTTGAATAGTGCTGTTATGTAATTAGTAGATTTGATAAAAATGCTTTTTTTCTATTTTTCTACTAACCTATATACATTATATGAAGGGGTATTGAATAATCTAAAATTATAATTAGATACACCTAAACCATTTGAAATGTATAAATCTGAATTTTCTATTTTGTAATGACTGTCATAATATTTTTTAGCACCATCAGGTAATATTATAGCACCTATAAATGGTAATCTTACTTGTCCAGCATGGGAATGACCGGCTAATATTAAATCAAAAGGATTTACTGACATATCATCTATAACATCTGGTTCATGTAATAGTAGTATTTTGTATATTGGACCATCTTTTTCAAATGAATTTAAATAATCAATAGAAGTTTTTAATTTGTCATTAATGCTTAATTTATCTTTAATGGTACTAGCTCCGGCTATAAATATATTTGAATAACCATCTTTGTAAATTGTATCATAGGTATTATTTAAATCTTTGAAACCACCATTTGTTATAATATTTGTCCATTCATCAAATTTTAAATCATTATTACCATTAATTGCATACTTTCCTGATGTAGCTTCTATTTTATTTAAAAATTCACTTATTTTGTTTGCCATATTTGTAGTCATATTTGTATCTTTATCAATTAAATCCCCTGTTAGAACGACAATATCTGGTTTTTGTTCGTTGATACTATTTACTAATTTTTTTAGACTCTCTTCATTAAACATTCTACCATAATGAATATCAGAAATATGAACAATTTTGAATCCATTAAAATTATCTGGCCAATTGTTGATAGTAATTTTTTGTTCTTTGACGGTGATTAATTTGGGTTCAATGAAGAAACCATAAGCAATTGTTAGACCAATAATTAAAATTAAAAATAAAAAAAGCTTTAAAAAAGAAAAATGTTTTTCTTTATTTTTTACCATAAAATCACCTATGATAATTTTACCACAATTAAAAAAAAGACAAAAGTCTTTATGAAAATATGAGTAAGAAAGTTTGTAAAGAGAGAATTAATCCATTATGCATAAAGTGAAAAAACATTGATACAAAAATGTTGTTAGTTTTTTTAAGCATATAAGCAAAGGCAATTCCACAGCTACAGTATGAGAGTAAATATAAAGGTAGTAGTTCATTGATTGGGGTTCCAAGAAGGTGTAAGCCACCAAAAATTAAACTTGATATTGTTATGAATAGAAAGTCATTGGATATTATAGCTCTAAAACCTAAACGAAAGACACTTTCTTCTAAAATTGGAGCTAAAATGACTGCTGATATAAATGTAAATATTGGAAAAACATTAAACTCATTTCTAATGGTGGTTTCATTTGTTGACATACCACCGCCTAATATATTAATAAGTATATTAGAAACCATCATGACCACAACACTAATGATATAATATTTTAAGTATTTGTTAAAATAGGTTAAGTGATTTTTTTTGAAATCTGTAAATGCGTTTTTAAGTTCTTTGTCAAAAATACAAAAGATTAAACTAATCATAAGTAATTCAACGGCGAGACTATACATTATTGTGATGTATGATGGTAAATCAGCAACATTTATATGGAGTAAAATAAAAGGAAATTCTTGACCTATACTAAATAAAAAATAGATAAATATGACAGCTATTCCTTTTAAACAATATTTTAAGTCATTTTCTTTAGTTCTTGTTATCATGTTATCACCAGTATCATTATAGCAGTATTTTTGGAAAAAAGATAGATAATGTGTGATGATAGGTGTTAAAAAATGTGTTAAAAATATAGAAAATATGGTATAATGGCTATAGACGTGCAAAAAAGAGTGGGCTATCCCACTCTTTAATGTAGTTTAAGGAGGTGCTTTTTTGGAAGATAAAATTAGAAGTTTATTAGAAAAACCGATTGAAGATGCAGGTTATATTTTGGATGAGGTATTTTATGGTAAAGAAGATAATATAAATACTTTAAGACTTGTTATTGATAAGTCTGGTTATATCAATGTTGGAGATTGTGTAAAGGTAAACGAAATAGTGAACCCAATATTAGATGAAGCTGATCCAATTAATGAAAGTTATGTTTTAGATGTTTGTTCTAAAGAGAAGGGAAGTGATGAAAATGAACAGTAAGGAATTTAAATTGGCTGTGGAAAATTTATCAAAAGAAAAAGGTATTGATAAAGATGTTATTTTTGATGCGATGGAACTTGCTTTAACTAGTGCTTATAAGAAGAATTATCATTCTCTTTCAAATGTACGTGTTGATATTAATAGGGAAACTGGTGAGATTAAAATTTTTTCTTATAAAACTGTTGTTTTTAGTAAAGAATATGAAAAAGAAGATGGGGTTTTAGAAAAAGAGATTATTACTGATGAAGATGGTAAAGAGGTAGAGATAGAAAAAGAATTCCATTTTGATGATAGAATTCATATTACTTTAGAGGATGCTAGAAAACAAGTCCCTGGAATTCAAGTTGGAGAGACTATTGAAAAAGAAGTTACTCCTAAAGATTTTGGTAGAGTAGCTGCGGCAACTGCTAAGCAGGTTGTGGTACAAAAAATTAGAGAAGCTGAAAGAGAAATTATTAATAATGAGTTTTCTGATAAACAAGATGAGATGGCTACAGGATTAGTGGCAATGGAAGATGTTCGTAATTATTATATTGATTTAGGAAGAACTCAAGGTATTTTACCTAAAAATGAGATTATACCTGGTGAGACAATTAAGATGGGTTCTAGTATTAAAGTTTATATAACTAAAGTTGAAAATAATTCTAAAGGACCTTTAATTTTACTTTCTAGAAAACATTATGGATTTGTTAAAAGATTGTTTGAATTAGAAATTCCAGAGATTAATGAAGGGGTTATCTTAATTTATAGTGTGGCTAGAGATGCTGGTAATAGAACAAAGATTGCTGTTTATTCAGAAAATTCTAATGTTGATCCTATTGGTTCTTGTATTGGAGAACATGGAAGTAGAATTAATAGAATTATAGAAGAATTAAATGGAGAAAAAATTGATATTGTTAAATATGAAACCGATGAAGCAAGGTTTATTGAAAATGCTTTAAGTCCAGCTCGTGATTTGCACGTTTTTATAACTGATGAAAAGAAAAAAGAAGCTTTAGTAATTGCTAATGACGATAATTTATCTTTGGCTATTGGTAAAAAAGGTATGAATGTTAAGTTGGCCGCTCGTCTTACACATTTTAAAATTGATGTTGAAACGATAAAGGAAGCTAAAGAAAAAGGTATTAGTATTTATGAAGACTAGAAAGATACCAATGAGAACGTGTGTGGTTACAAGAGAAAAATTACCCAAAGGAGAACTTATTAGAGTGGTTAGAACTCCAGAAGGTGAAGTTATAATTGATGAGACTGGGAAAGCTAATGGTAGAGGAGCTTACTTAAAAAAAGATAAAGAGGTATTTTTAAAAGCAAAAAAAAATAAGATACTTAATAAACAGTTAGAAGTGGAGGTACCAGATAAGGTATTTGATGATTTGAATGATTTATTAGATTAGAAAAGAGGTGCATAAGTATGATGAGTGTCAGAGAATATGCTGAGGACATTAATCAAAATGTATCTTTAGTTTTGGCAAAGTGTTTGGAATTAGATATCGATGTTAAAACTGAAGAAGATTTACTTGATGAAGAGGCTATTATTATGCTTGATAATAGTTTTGATGAGATTAGTGAAGAAGCTGAAGATGAGGAGATTGAAGAAGAAGTAGCTTTAGAAGAGAGAGAGATGAAATCGGTTAAAGCTGATAAAAAGAAACCTACTAAACTTTCTAAAAAGTTGGATAACAAGAAAACTTTAGCACAAAAGAAAAAAGCGATGTATAAAAGTAAGGAAAAACTTCAAAGTAATGCACCAGTAGAAAATGAGAATGTAGTTTTATACAAAGAAAATATGACAATTGCTGAACTTGCTAAAGCGATGGGAGTGGCTGCAAGCGAAATTATTAAAAAATTATTTTCTTTAGGTTTGATGGTTAATATTAATAGTCCTATTTCTTTTGAAAATGCTGAAATTATTGTACTTGATTACGGTAAGGATTTAAAAAAGGAAGAGTCAGCTAATGTGGCTAATTTTGAAGAGTTTGAGGTTCATGATAATGAAGAAGATTTAGTTTCAAGACCACCAGTAGTTACGATTATGGGACATGTTGATCACGGTAAAACAACTTTACTTGATGCTATTAGAAAAACTAATGTGGCTGAAGGTGAAGCTGGTGGAATTACACAAGCCATTTCAGCTTATCAAGTTAAATATAATGATAAATTAATTACATTTATCGATACTCCGGGACATGCCGCATTTACAGAAATGAGAGCTAGGGGAGCTAGTATTACTGATATTGTTATTATTATTGTTGCGGCTGATGATGGTGTTATGCCACAGACAAGAGAAGCTATTGATCATGCGAAAGCTGCGGGTGTACCAATTATAGTTGCTATTAATAAGATGGATAAACCAGGAGCAAACCCTGATAAAGTTATGAATGAAATGGCTGAAGCTGGATTAATGCCTGAAGAGTGGGGTGGAGATATTATCTTTACTAAACTTTCGGCTTTGACTGGTGAAGGTATTGGTGATTTACTTGAAAATATTTTGTTAATTGCCGATATTAATAATTATAGAGCAAATCCTAATCGTTATGCGATGGGTACAGTTGTGGAATCAAGATTAAATAAACATGTTGGGCCAGTTGTGACTGTTTTGGTTCAAAATGGAACACTTCGTTTAGGTGATCCAATTGTTGTTGGTACGGCTTTTGGTAAGGTTAGAACTTTAAGGAATGATAAAGGTGAAGAAATTACTAGTGCTTTACCATCACAACCAGTTGAGATTACTGGTTTAAACGAAGTTCCGTCAGCTGGTGATAGATTTATGAGTTTTGCGACTGAAAAAGAAGCTAAGAATATTGCCTCTATTCGTAAAGATCAAGTTAGAATTAGAGAAAATAAAGCTAAATCAACTGTTTCTTTGGATGATTTATTTGCTAAAATTGGTGAAGGATTAAAAGAAATTAATGTTATTATTAAAGCTGATGTTAATGGAAGTGCGGAAGCAGTTAAGAATAGTCTACAGAAGATAGAGGTTGATGGAGTTAAAATTAATGTTATTAGAAGTACAGTTGGTGGAATTACTGAAAGTGATATTGTTTTGGCGAAAGCTTCTAATGCTTTAATTATAGGATTTAATGTTAGACCTTCTAAAGTTATTGATGATAAAGCTAAAGAGGAAGGTGTAGAAATTAGATTTTATAATATAATTTATAAGGCTGTAGAAGAAATGGAAGCAGCTATGAAAGGTATGCTTGATCCTGAATTTGAAGAGAAAATTTTAGGAAATGCGGAAATAAGACAGATATTTAAATTTTCTAAGGTTGGTAATATTGCTGGATGCTCTGTTACTGATGGAATTATTAGAAGAGATGCTCAAGCTAGAATTATTCGCGATGGTGTAGTTGTTTATGATGGTAAGATTGGTTCACTTCAACACGAAAAAGATGTTGTGAAAGAAGTAAAAAAAGGATATGAATGTGGAATTACTATCGATGGATTTAATGATATTAAAGTTGGCGATGTAATTGAAGCTTATGAAATGGTAGAGGTTAAGAGATAAAATGTTTGAAAAGTTGAAATTATATTTATATTCTGATAAATTTGTTGGTTTTGCCTATGAATTTGATAATGACAATAAAAGTGGAAAATTTATTATGCAATTATATATGGTTATTAATGATGATGGGTTATATCAATTTATTAAATACAAAACTTTTAAAAACTATACTTTCGAGATGCTTTATAGTTTTGCAGATGAATATAATGCTAAACCGTTAAATTATTATATAACAGAGCAGGTGGGCAAAAAACTTGTGAAGAAGCAATAGAAATTTGGGGTGATATAGATGAGTAATATTAAAACTGAAAGGGTTTCTGATGCATTAATTGAGCAAATTAGTTATATTATTGCTACTGAAGTTAAGAATAAAGATATTAATTTTGTAACGATTACCGATGTAAAAGTTAGTAGTGATTTGAGTTATGCGAAGGTCTATTTTACTGTTTTAGATGAAAGTAAGATAGATTTGACTACTAAAGCTTTAAAAGAAGCTAGTGGTTTTATTCGCCATGAACTTCGTGATAGAGTTGATATTAGACAAATTCCTGAATTAGAATTTGTCTACGATGAGTCTATTAAGAATGCTCAAAAAATTGAAGATATTATTGATAAGTTACATGAGGATAAATAAAGTTCAAATTTTTTGAACTTTTTTATTTACTAGGAATTTGCTTTGTAAAAGTAAAAAAAGTTTGCAAAAAGTTATTTACAAATGTCGTTATTCATGATATATTGATTGCAATAATGATAGAGGGTGATGTTATGAAAATACTAAAAGGTTATGTATTTAGAATGTATCCTAATGAAAAGCAAGAAGAGTTAATTAATAAAACTATTGGTTGCGCTAGATTTATATATAATTATTTTTTAGATGATAAAATTAAAGAATATAAGATAGCAGGCAAAAGTAAAACAGCTTATGACCAAATTAAATTAATACCATCACTTTCTAAAGAATATCCATTTTTAAAAGAAGTTGATAGCTGCGCACTTCGAAATAGTCTATTTAATTTAGAAGATGCTTATAAAAGATTTTTTAATGGAAGTGGCTATCCTAGATTTAAAGCAAAAGGAGTTCATGAAAGTTATAAAACTAATAACATTAAAAGTAGTTATAAAGGAAATAATTATAATAGTATAAAACTAGATTTAAAAAATAAAACAATCACTTTACCAAAATTAAAAGAAGTAAAAATAAGAGGATATAGAAATAAAGAAGTAGTGCCTGGTGAGATTAAAAGTGCAGTAATTAAAAAAGATGCCGGTAAATA
>CALVRI010000032.1 GCA_944358525.1 uncultured Bacilli bacterium
GCTGGTACTAAAGATGGTGTATGTGCTTTACAAATGGATATCAAAATTAAAGGTATTACTAGAGAAATATTAAAAGAAGCTTTAGAGCAAGCTAAGAAAGCTAGACTTCAAGTTTTAGATGTTATGCTTGGAGCTATTAAAGAACCACGTAAAGAAGTCAGCCAGTATGCACCTAAAGTGATGACATTTATGATTAATCCAGATAAGATTAAAGATGTTATTGGTAAGGGTGGCGACATGATTACAAAGATTATTTTAGAATCTAGTCATGTTAATTCAGTTAATGATATCAATGCAGTTAAAGTTGATTTAGAAGATGATGGTAGAGTTGTTATTTACCATACTGATAAAAATATTATTGATGAGACTGCTAGAAGAATTAAAGATATTGTTCGTGAAGTTGAACCTGATAAGGTTTATACTGGTAAAGTTGTTAAAGTTGAAGAGTTTGGATGCTTTGTTGAATTATGGCCTGGTTGTGAAGGTTTAGTCCACGTTTCACAATTAGATGTTAAAAGAGTTGAGAAACCTAGTGATATGGTTAAAGTCGGAGATGAGATTTTAGTTAAATCACTTGGTTATGATAAAAAAGGAAGACTTAATTTATCTAGAAAAGAAGTTTTAAAAGCTAGTCAACCTAGTGAAAATAAAAAAGAGAAGAAAGATGTTAAGGAAGAAAAATAGTTCTTTCTTTTTTTGTAAAAAAATTGTCAAATTTATTTGGTTACTTTTGTTTTTAAGGGAAAAATGGTATAATTGTTATGTAATAATGGAGAGGATATCATGGCGAAGAAAAAATCAAGAAAACAAAAGAAGGAACAACCTTCTTATAGTATAGAACTTAAGGGAATTGTACTTATTTTAATTATGATAATTGGGTGCTGCCCATTTGGAGTAACAGCTGATATTATTAAAGGTTTTGCAGGATTTATTGCAGGTGGATGGTATATTTTACCGTTAGTTGCTACAGGTGCGGCTGGAATATATATGATGGTAAAAAGAGAGAAACCTGATTTTTTAACTTCTAGATTGGTTGGACTTTATATTTTAGTTTTGGGAATACTCATTTTATCACATACTGAATATATAAAACAATTAGGTAATCAAAGTATTGCTGCTTGGGATATTATTACAGCAACCATTGATAATTTAATGGCTTTTGTTAATCATACTGCTGATATACAAGGTGGTGGTATGATTGGAGCTATATTTGCGGTTATTGGGGTAAAACTTCTTACTTTAGAAGGTACAAGAGTTGTATGTATTGCTTTAATTGTTTGCGGAATTATAATGTTTACAGGTGTATCTATTTATGATGCGGTAGGTTATATTAGAGATAAATTAAATAAAGCTAAAGAGGCTAAGATTAATAGAAAAGCTGAAAAAGCGGCTAAAGAAGCTGAAGAAGAATATGAAAATGAAGATAAGAAGGTTGTTATTTCATCTATAGATGAACTTCCTAAAGAACCGGTTAAGGAAGAAGTTTCTGAACATAAAGAAGAAATTCATATCGATAGTAAAGGTTATAATAAACCACCAATGGGATTATTAATTAAACCTAAAATAAAAAAAGAAGCTATTAAGGCTAATCAAGATTCAATTAAAACTAATGTTACTGAGCTTGAGAAAGTTATTAGAGATTTTGGGGTTGAAGGTAAAGTTGTTGCGGCTAATATTGGACCTTCTGTTACGCAATATGAACTTGAAATTAAATCTGGTACAAGATTATCTAAAATAACTGCTTTAAATAGAGAAATTGCTTTGGAATTAGGTGCTAAAGATGTGCGTATACAAGCACCAATTCCTGGTAAAAAAACAGTAGGTATTGAATTACCTAATAAATCTATTATGTCAGTTTCTATTAGGGAGATTTTGGAAGCTGTTCCTAAAAGTAAAGATGATTCTAAGTTATTAGTAGCTTTAGGTAAGAGTATTATGGGTAATCCTGTTTGGTGTGAGATTGATAAGACACCACATTTACTTGTTGCGGGTTCTACTGGTAGTGGTAAATCAGTGTGTATTAATAGTATGATTACATCTATTTTGATGAGAACAAAACCTGATGAAGTAAAGCTTGTATTAGTTGATCCTAAAAAGGTTGAGTTATCTATGTATAATGGAGTACCTCATTTATTAACACCGGTTGTTACTGATCCTAAAAAAGCTAATATTGTTTTACAAAAAATAGTTAAAATAATGGAAGATAGATATGATTTGTTTGAGGGAAGTAAAACTAAAAATATAGCTGGTTATAATGCTTATGTTGATAAGAAAAATGAAAGTTTACCAGATGATGAGAAAATTAATAGACTTTCTTATATAGTTGTTATTATTGATGAGCTTGCTGATTTGATGTTAGTTGCGGCTAAAGAGGTTGAAGATTCGATTATGAGAATTACACAAATGGCTCGTGCGGCTGGTATTCATTTGATAGTAGCAACTCAAAGACCTAGTACGGATGTTATTACTGGTGTTGTCAAAGCTAATATTCCGTCTCGTATTTCATTTGCAGTTTCTTCTAGTATTGATTCTAGAACAATACTTGATATGAGTGGAGCTGAAAAATTACTTGGTAAAGGTGATATGTTATTTTTACCACAAGGAGAAAGTATTCCAACTCGTGTTCAAGGAACCTTTGTTAGTGATGATGAAATTAAAGCGGTTGTGGATTATACAATATCACAACAAAAAGCTATGTATGATACTTCTTTAACGGTTTCTGATGAAGATAGAGGAGCAACATCGATGGTGGAAGATGATGATTATGAAGAACCTTTATATAATGAAATTAGAGAGTTTGTAATTACACAAGGTAAAGCTAGTGCATCACTTTTACAAAGAAGATTTAGACTTGGATATAATAGGGCAGCTAGATGTATTGATTTACTTGAAGAAAGAGGAATAGTTGGACCACCTAATGGAGCTAAACCGCGTGAAGTATTAGTTAAATTAGAAAAGAAAGATGAATAAAATACGTTGAATAGACGTATTTTTTCTTTTTATGTCTAGTTTTGCCGAAAGTATATTATTTAATTTTAGTAAGTGTTAAAGTATGTATGGTGATGATATGTTAGAGATAGATATGGACTCGAAGTATGGTATTTTATTTGTTAGGTTATTTGGAGAATTAACAAAGAAAACAAGAAAAAAATTAAATAATGAGGTATGGGATTTGCTTATTAATGTTGGAATTAGGAATGTTGTTTTTAATTTAGAAAATGTGTATAAGATGGATGATAGCGGTTTTAAAACTTTGGTTAAATGTTATAATGTATGTTTAAAAAATAATGGAAATAGTATGGTTTGTTTGAGTAAAAACAAGTTTGACTATGATTTAAAACCTTTTAATATTGTTTCAGATGAACTTGCGGCAGTTAATTTTATTAATGTGTAGGAGGTGAAAATGAAACCTTTAAAAGAGGTAATTTTAGAAAATAGTAATTTGATTTATAGTATTGCGAGAAAATTTAGTGGTGATTTAGATGATTTATTTCAAGCTGGATGTATTGGGATGATGGAAGCTTATAAGAAGTTTGATTCTTCTAGGGGGGTTAAGTTTACAACTTTTGCTTATCCTTATATTTTAGGAAGAATATCAGAGTTTGCGAGAGAAAATCATACGGTTAAATTAAGTAGAGATATGAATAGAGCTAGGAAACAAATTGATAAGGCTAAAATTTATTTATCTCAGGAGCTTATGAGAGAACCAACAAATGAAGAGTTAAGCGATTATTTAAATATACCACTTCAAAATTTGAATATGCTTATTGAATATAAAGGTGATGGAATAAGTTTAGATGAACCTTATTTAGATGATCTTTCTTTGTATGATATTATTTCTAATAATGATGTTGATTATGATACTTTGATATTTTTAAAAAGTGAGATAGAGGCTTTGGGTGAACCAGAAAGAACTATTATGTATGATAGATATTTTAAAGATATGACTCAAAGTGAGATAGCAAATAATTTAGGTTTAAGTCAAGTTGACATTTCTAGAAGAGAAAATAAGGTTTTAACAAAACTTCGCAAGGTCTTTAATTGACAATGGTGTTTACTTAAATTATAATTAATAATAGGTGATAGGTATGAAAAAAGGTTTTACTTTAGTTGAACTTTTGGGAGTTATTGTTATTTTGGGTTTAATTGCGATGATTGCAATTCCAACAATTAATAGTGCTTTAAATTCTTCTAGGCAAAAGGCTTATGAACAGCAAATTAATACTATTGAAGATACGGCGAGGACATATATGTCTAAAAATTCATTGAAGTTACCTAGTCAAACGGAAGGAAATAAATGTAGTATTAGAATTAGTACTCTTCAGCAAGCTGGTTTACTTGATTCCGATGATATTGAAAATCCAAAATATAAAAAAGATAGTACTGATGAGGAAGAGAATTTTGAAAACTTTAATGGATATGTTATCATTACCTTTACTGGAAATAAATATAAGTATGAGTATGTGAAAACTACTAGTGTAGATGAATGCTAGTGGTTTTTTGTATAGAAAAATAATCTTTTGTTCATAATAGTTTTAGGAGGAAATTATTATGAAACAAAATTATCAAGAGATTGTGAAAAAACATAGTCCAAAAGAAAATGTTTTGATGAATGCGGTTATTGCTTTTATAACTGGAGGCTTAATGGGAATAGTTGGACAATTATTAATTGATGGATATTCTTCTTGGTTTGATATTCCAACTAAAGAAGCTACAGTTTGTATGCTTGTTACTCTTATATTTTTTAGTTGTTTATTTACATCTTTAGGTTTCTTTGATAAGTGGGTGAATTTTTGTAAATGTGGTTTAATTATTCCAATTACTGGTTTTGCTCATGCGACAATGAGTGCAGCTTTAGAGTATAGAAAAGAAGGGTTAGTTACCGGTATAGGAGCGAATATGCTTAAACTTTCTGGAGCAGTTATTATTTTTGGAGTTGTAAGTAGTTTTGTGTTTAGTTTGATTAGGATGGTGGTGGGGCTTATATGACATTTAAATTTAATGATGTTTATATAAATGATACTTCTACTATTACAGGTCCTTATGAAAGTGAGGGACCGCTTGGAAAATATTTTGATTTATGTCATAAAGATTTATATTTTGGTGAAAAGAACTGGGAACAAGCTGAAGTTAAGTTAGTAGATGAAGCTATTAATACATTAGTTAATAAAAGTAAGATTAATATTGATAATGTTGATTTGTTGATTGGTGGCGATTTACTTAATCAGATAGTGGCATCCAATTATGCAATGGAAAAGTTTAAAAATAGTTTTATTGGAATTTATGCGGCTTGTTCGACATCGACTTTGGGGCTTATTTTGGGTGCTAGTTTAATTGATGGTGGGTTTATTAATAATGCTATTACATTTACTTCTTCACATAATACATCTGCTGAAAAGCAATATAGGTATCCGGTAGAATATGGCGGCCCTAAACATAAAAGTACTACTTTTACTTCAACTGGATCGGCAGCTGCTTTACTTTCTAAAAATCGTTCTAGTATTAAAATTGAAAGTGGAACGATTGGTAGAGTTATCGATTCTAAAGTAGGTGATGTTTCTAATATGGGGGCGGTTATGGCTATTGCGGCAGCTGATACAATAGTTAGTCATTTAAAAGATACTGGAAGAAATATTGATTATTATGATTTGGTTTTAACTGGAGATTTAGGAATATATGGCAAAAAAATTTTAAAAGAATATATGCTTAGCGAATACAATATTGACTTAAAAAATTATAATGATACAGGAGTAATGCTTTATGACTTGGAAAATCAACCAGTTTATGCAGGAGCTTCTGGTCCAGCATGTGCGCCACTTGTTACTTATGGTTATGTATTTGATCAAATGAAAAAGGGAAAGTATAAAAGAATATTATTAGCGGCAACTGGAGCATTGATGTGTCCAACTATGGCTAATCATAAACTTACTATACCATCTATAAGTCATGTGGTTAGTTTGGAGGTAATATCATGATATATTTAAATGCCTTTTTATTTGCAGGGTTAGTCTGTGCGGTTGCACAAATAATACTGGATACAACTAAATTAACACCTGGGCATATTACGGTTATATTTGTTGTACTTGGAGCTTTTTTAGATGTATTTAATATATATGATCAGATTATTTTATGGGCTGGCGGAGGAGCATTAGTACCTATTACAAGTTTTGGTCATAATTTAACACATGGTGCAATTCATGGATATAATACTGAAGGAGTACTTGGTTTATTTAGTGGTACTTTGGATTTAACAGCAGCAGGTATTAGTGCGGCAATTATATTTGCTTTCTTTATGTCTTTAGTTTTTGAACCGAAGGATTAAGGCATCTAGTTTTACTAGATGTTTTATTTTGAGTATTGACAAACTTTTGTTTGCTTTGTAAAATTATAATGTTGATAATAAATATTGACAGTGATGTTATAATATTGATAGTAGTTTTGGATGTGATAAATTTGTTTGTAATAGGTTATAAGGCTTTTAATAAAGATTTTACAAATAGATATGGTGATAAATTTAAAATTGGTAAAATATATCATGCGGATGGTGAAATAAAATGGGGTAATAATGGGAATGGTTTTCATTTGTGTAAACATATAGAGGACTGTTTTAGATATGTCAATCCTAATGATTCTATAATGACTGAGGTTATTGGTTTTGGAGATGTGAAAAAATATGATGATGAATATTATGGCTATTATGATATGTATGTGTGTGAGTATTTGAGAATTATTAGAGAGGTTTCTAGAAAAGAAATTATTGATATGATGCTTCACACTTATGTTGAACGTAGAGAAAGATTTATCAGGGATTTCAATTTGACAGAAGATGAACTTAAATTATTTGAAGGAGTTGGTGTTTATGGACAAGATAGTAGTGAAAGGTGCAAGAGAAAACAACTTAAAAAATATTAATATTACTTTACCTAAAGATAAATTGATAGTTATGACTGGTGTTTCTGGAAGTGGTAAGAGTAGTTTGGCTTTTGATACAATTTATGCGGAAGGTCAAAGAAGATATATTGAAAGTTTGAGTGCTTATGCTAGACAATTTTTAGGTGGTTCTGAGAAACCTGATGTAGATAGTATTGATGGACTTTCTCCAGCTATTAGTATCGATCAAAAAACAACTAATAAAAATCCTCGTAGTACGGTTGGTACGGTTACTGAGATATATGATTATTTGAGGCTTTTATTTGCTCGTATTGGTGTTCCTTATTGTCCTAGACATCATATACCTATTAGTAGTCAAAGTATTGAAGAAATGTGCACGGATGTTATGAAACTTCCAGAAAGAACTAAAATTAGGGTTTTGGGACCAGTGGTGGCTTTAGAAAAAGGTACACATAAAGATTTACTTTTGAATTTACGTAAAGAAGGATATGTTAGGGTTATTATTGATGATAAGGAATATGATTTATCAGAAGATATTAATTTAGAGAAGAATAAAAAACATACCATTGAAGTTGTAGTTGATAGACTAGTTATTAAACCAGAAATTAGAAGTAGACTTTATGAGAGTATGGAGGTTGCGACTAAATTAGGTTCTGGGAAAATATTAATCGATGTTATTGGTGGGGAGAAGATGCTTATGAGTGAGACATATGCTTGCCCTGAGTGTGATTTTTCTTTACCAGAGCTTGAACCTAGAATGTTTTCGTTTAATGCACCTTGGGGAGCTTGCCCGGAGTGTAAGGGACTTGGTATTAAATATAAAATAGATGAGGATTTGATTATTCCTGATAAAAATTTAAGTATTAATGAGGGTGCAATTAGTGCTATAAATGTGGATGATGAGAATAATATTACTTATACTAATTTGGAAACAGCTTGCCTTTATTATGGGATTGATATGAATAAACCTATTAAAGATTTAACTAAAAAAGAGTTAGATATTGTTTTATATGGTAGTTCAGATTTACTTACTTTTAATTATACTTCTAAATCTGGTAATAAAAGAACAACTAAAGGGTATTTTGAAGGTATTATTACTAACTTAGAAAGACGTTACATGGAAACTAAAAGTACTTGGGTTAGGACTTGGATTGAAAATTATATGACAGAGCTTAAATGTCCTAAGTGTCATGGTTCTAGGCTTTCAGATGATGTTTTGGCTGTTTTAATTGGTGGCAAAAACATTTATGAAGTAACGCAGCTTAGTATTAAGGATTTATATGGTTTTTTAAGTGATTTAAAACTTACTAAGGAACAAGAAGAAATATCTAATTTAATTTTAAAAGAAATTAAATCTAGACTTTCGTTTTTGATTAATGTAGGACTTGAGTATTTGACATTAGATAGAGAAGCTAAGACTTTATCTGGTGGTGAGGCTCAACGTATTAGATTAGCTACACAAATTGGTTCACAATTAACAGGTGTTTTATATGTCTTGGATGAACCCTCTATTGGTCTACACCAAAGAGATAACCAAAGATTAATTAATTCACTTTTAAAAATGCGTGATTTAGGAAATACTTTAATTGTTGTTGAACACGATACAGATACGATGCTGCAAGCAGATTATTTAGTAGATATTGGACCTGGTGCTGGTGTTCACGGAGGTAATGTGGTTGCGGAAGGTACACCTAAAGAAGTTATGGCTAATTCAAATAGTTTGACTGGTAAATATTTGACAGGAGAACTTAAGATTGAAGTCCCTTCTAAGAGAAGAAAAGGTAATAAGAAGTATTTAGAGATTGTTGGAGCTAAGGAAAATAATTTAAAAAATATTAAAGTCAAGTTTCCACTTGGTAAGTTTATATGTGTAACTGGGGTTTCTGGAAGTGGTAAGAGTACACTTGTTAATGAAATTTTATATAAGGTTGTTTCAAATAATTTATATAAGTCTAAAGAAAAGCCAGGTATTTATAAGAGTGTCAAGGGTTTAGAAAACATTGATAAAGTTGTAGATATTTCACAAACTCCAATTGGTAGAACTCCACGTAGTAATCCAGCAACTTATACTTCAGTGTTTGATGATATTCGTGATGTTTTTGCGGAAACTAAAGAGGCTAAAATGCGTGGATATGATAAAGGTAGATTTTCATTTAATGTTAAAGGTGGAAGATGTGAAGCATGCTGGGGTGATGGTGTTAAGAAAATTGAAATGCACTTTTTACCAGATGTTTATGTACCTTGTGAGGTATGTCATGGTACACGTTATAATAGTGAAACTTTACAAATTAAATATAAAGGTAAGAGTATTTATGATGTATTAGAGATGACAGTTGAAGAGGCACTTAAGTTTTTTGAAAATGTTCCTAAGATTAAAAATAAATTACAGATGCTTTCTGATGTTGGACTTTCTTATATTAAACTTGGTCAAAGTGCGCCAACACTTTCTGGTGGTGAAGCGGCTAGGGTAAAATTAGCTAAAGAATTACAGAAGAAGCCAACTGGTAAGAGTTTATTTATATTAGATGAACCTACAACCGGTTTACATTCTGATGATATTAAAAAGTTACTTGTTATTTTAAATAGAATTGTCGATAATGGTGATACGGTGTTAGTTATTGAACACAACTTAGATGTAATTAAAGTAGCTGATTATATTATTGATTTAGGACCAGAAGGTGGTGATGGTGGCGGTAATATTGTTGTTACTGGAACACCTGAAGAAGTAGCTGAATGTCCTAACAGTTATACAGGAAAGTTTTTAAAACCTTATTTGAAATAAACTATAGAGTTAAAATTCTATAGTTTTTTTGTATTTTAAAAGGAAATTTGATTTTTTTTGTCGTATGTTAATAAATAGAGGTGATAAAAATAAATTACTATAATGAAATAAAAGAAACCTTAGTTAAAAACGAAATATATAAAAAGGTCAAAGATTATTCTAAAAACAAAAGCGATTTAAATGCTTATTTTGAAGTTGGTAGATTAATAGTTGAAGCTCAAGGCGGAGAAAAAAGAGCCAAATATGGAAATAAATTAATAAAAGAATACTCTGAAAAGCTAACTAAAGAACTTGGTAAAGGTTATACTGAAAGAAATTTGCGTAACATGAGAAGTTTTTATATTAAATTTAAAAAATGGCACGCAGTGCGTGCCGAATTAACATGGACACATTATCGTTTGCTTTTACCTTTAAAAGATTTGAAAATGGTTGAATATTATATGAATATTGCAGTATTACAAAATTTATCATATCGTGAACTTTACGAAAGAATAAAATCAAAAGAATATGAAAGAATTGGATTTAAAGAAGAGTTAGAAGAACCTAAAGTTTCCACCTTAATTAAAAATCCAATAATGATAAAAGTAAAAGATAAGAATGAAAGACTAACTGAATATGCCTTACATAGGTCAATCCTAGAAAATATGGATGATTTTTTAAAAGAATTAGGTATTGGTTTTTTGTATGCTGGTAGTGAAGTAAAAATTAAAATAGGGGATAATTATCACTACATTGATTTTTTACTTTTTAATTATAAATTTAATTGCTTTGTTGTAGTGGAGTTAAAGGTTACAGAATTTAAAGCTGAATATATTGGGCAGATTACAAAATATATAAATTATGTAGATAAAAATATTAAAGAGTTATTTAACGATAAAACTGTAGGTGTGGTTATATGTAAAAAAGAGAATAGATTTGTTATGGAATACTGCAGTGATGATAAAATTTTTACGACAACTTATAAGGTGGTTTAAGTTTTTGATTTATGTTTATCACTAAATATATATAGAAATAATGAACTGAATGATATGATTAATAGAATAAACAATAAAATATATATCGTTTTTCCAAACGTATTAATTAAGAAAATTAGAATGTCGTTAATTGAAATTCCAAATAATTTTATGTTGAAAGCAGATACATTATCAACATATTTTGTATAATGAAACGGATCTAAAAAGGTATTTAAAAAAATATAATTAGAACCATTTTTTATTAATGAGTTAGCAATATAAGCTGGTATGATTTGCATAAACATAATAAGAATATTTTTAAAATAGAAATGAGTTTTATAGTTTTTTGTTATATAAACTCCTGACATTAATAAGAAGAAATGATAAAAGTAACAATATATTGTATCAAAATTTAGATTTTGTGGGTTTGTGAAAAAGATTGCTGCCACGCCAAATAATATTCCGAAAGGACCTAAATAATTTAAAAGAAATTCTTTTTTTGTCTTTAAATATACTAGACCAATTAAAGGATATAAGTAGCAAAGTTGTAAAGGCAAATCTTTATTTAATTGATAGTTGTTTGTGAGTATTAAAAATAAAAATTTAAATATTTCTAATGATAATAGAAAAAGTAAAATGAAAGATAGGGTAGTTTTACTTTTTTTAATTTTAGTGCTGATTAAAATTGGAAACAAAATTAATATAAAAATTAGTATTAAGTGTTTTATAGAAAAAAGAGTCATTATATCACCATTATAGATTATGAAGATGTAATTATTAAAATTAAAAAAATATTTTTTTCAAGTTAATTTATGATAAAATATATATAAAAGGAGTAGTTATTTTAATGGAAGAACAAAAAGCAAGATTTACTATGCGTGATGAAGATTTTATTTGTGATGTTTGTGGCGAAAAGGTTAGTCCCCTTGGATATACAGCACGCGATCATTGTCCAAAATGTTTGTGTTCTAAACATGTAGATATTAATCCAGGTGATAGAGAGTGTGAGTGCCATGGAATTTTAGAACCAATAGCTATTGATAATGGTAAAAAAGGTGAGTATAAAATAGTTTACATTTGTAATAAATGCGGAGCTATTAAAAAAAATAAGATAGCTAAGGACGATAATATGGATTTAATTATTCAGATTATGAGTAATCCGAAAAATTTTTGTGAAATGAAAAAGTAAATTCCAGTTTCATAAAGTGAAATTTGAATGTATGAGAAACGTCCATAATACGGGCGTT
>CALVRI010000033.1 GCA_944358525.1 uncultured Bacilli bacterium
ATATTAGCACCATTATTAATGAGTAAAGATGCACAAGAATGTCTAAAATCATGAATTCTAATTTGTTTTAAACCAGCACTCATTGCATTTTTATTTTTTCTTTTTCTAAGAACATCGGGGTGTAGGGGAGAAACATCACCAACGACAAACCATTTCTGATTAAAGTTATAATATTTAGAAACTTGCTTTTTATATTCTTTTAAATGATTAACTAAAATATCTGGCATTGGTATTGTTCTAGTAGAAGTACGAGTTTTAGGAGTAGTAATCTTCCAATAACCACCATCACCATTTTCATTCACAACATTTTTAACGATAGATAAAGTCTTATCTTCAAAATCAATGTTATCCCAAGTAAGTCCTCTAAGTTCTCCTCTACGAAGACCACAATAATATAATATTTCAAATACACAAATAAACTTTAAATCATCTTCACATGCAATAAACTTTTTAAATTCTTCATAAGTGTAATAATCCATTTCTTTTGGTATAGCATTAGGATCAGTAAACTTTTCCATTCTGTTATACACAGAAGTAAAATTAAAGTCATGCCACTTTGTTCCATAATTTAGAATTTCTTTTAAAAACTTATGGTAATGATTTTTGGTTTTAACAGCAACTGGTTTATTGGAAATCATAGTACGCCATTTTAAATAATAAGTAATATTAAAGTCTCTTACTTTTACTTTTTCTAGCATCTTTAAAGAAGTAATTCTTTCACGATATGTTCTCATGGTTGTAGATTTGACTTTATCTGATTTATAAGCGTAAAATTCTTCATATAAATCTTTAAAAGTCATGTCTGTAACATTAATTTCTTTTTTCTCAACTTTAGACATAAAATTTTGTTCGGCTTTAACAGCTTCATTTCTAGTCGCAAACTTTTTAGATTTATATTTTTTTCTAGTTCCATCACTTAAATATAAATAATTATAAAATATCCACCTGCGACCATCTTTAGTTGCTTCTTCTTTACTTACTTGTTTAACAGCCATATAATCCTCCTTTACTGGCCACACAAATAAATCAATCATGCGAGCCAATTGTATAACAAAATAAAATGTCTTGCTAGTTTACGATTAGTTATTACTCATCTCTTTTAAGTAATCAATATTTATTTTTAAATAAGCTACCACTTCACACATAGGTAATAAACCTTTTGGAAGGAGGTAGCCTTTTTCTTCACAAAGTGTTTTTATTTCTTTCTTTAACTTGAAAGCATTATTAATTCCAAGATTAGATAATTTCATTAAATCATCCAAATTACACCATTGTTTAGAGATTAATTCTAATGTTTCTTTAGTATTCATTATTCATCATCCTTTCCACATATTTCGTTTATCATTTTCTGAAGTTCTAATTGTTCTTCTTTAGTAGTAGGAATAGACTCACATCTTTTTCCATTCCATAACATAATTCCATCAGTATCATAACTAATAACCTGATTTAGTATATCTTCGTTAGTTTCTACACCATTAATTTCTGTAGCATGTATATAGTTTTGTCTATATCCATTTTTATCTAAATAACCTTTAGGAATACCTTTTACAACAATTTCAATATTCATATCAAGGATATATTTATTTGCAATTGTTTTTGATATTCTTGCACTAAAAAAGGATGGATAATTTTTTAAATTTCCATCCTTATCTTTAAAGTACTCATCTTTTACTATGTCAAACCAAATATATTTATCATCAACATTATTTTTAATGTTAATTATTTTACCATGCACTAAAATATAATCATTAATTTTCATAAACACCTCCCAAAGACCTCATCTTGCAAGATCTTATCATTATATGTTTAATTTATATATTTAACTTATTTATTATGTAAGAAGTCTGTTTCTATATACCTAGAAACTATTTACTAAGTAATTAGAACATTATTTCTAATATATATTTTTCTTTTAAAACTATTTCCATTAACAATAGTAATATAATTGTTATTTACTAAATACTTTAATAGGTTAGTAATAGTCCTAGTAGAACAACCTAATTGCTTAGCATAATATTTATTTGTTCCGTAAGCATAACCTAATTGTCTAGAATTAGAATATAAAATACCTAGAAGTAACATTGCACTTCTAGGCATCTTAAAAGTAATTAAACTTGTAGGAATCATAATAAAGTTATCCATTATATCCTCCTTTCTTACAATAAAAAAAGAGAAGTCAAAAACTTCTCATATATAAACCAGTCATCAAATTTCATAATTTTCCTAGTTTACAATATTATAACATACCATTTTCATAAATCAATATCCAAAATAATCTCCTAAAAATCTCTTTTTATTATCCGAAAATTATCCAAAAATTTCCCGATTTTTTTTACTTTGGGCCTTGATTTTATAAGGATTTGGTAAAAAACACCTCTAAAATTTTTGCTAAAAATTTTCAAAAAAAATTGTTAAAAGACCCAAAATATGGTAAAAAAATATAGTTAAATTTATTGCTTTTTTTGATAATTTTTTTAAATTATAGATTAACTTTTTACCCAGCGGGGAAGAAGTTAATAGATTTTATACTTGTTAGCAAGCAATGGAAATGTATAGCACAAAGGATTTTTGCTTCATTTCCTATTATGGGGTAACCCCAAGCCCTAATAATCATATTTTTATGTAAATATTTGCTTTATTGCTGAAAAATATAAACAATTTATATATAATTTTTAATGTGCTATATATGGTATTAACAATAAATATGTTATAATAGAAATGAATTTTGTAGTAAATATTATTTGAATTTTAAATGAGAAAAATGGAAGTGAAGATATGAATCAAAATATGACGATAACAGAACTTTTAGAACAATTAAGAGGATTATTTGGGAATGAAAGAGATAAAGGAACAGCATTTGAAAAATTAATAAAAATGTATTTAGAAAACGAGCCAAAATATATGGCTATTTTATCTGACATTTGGATGTGGAAAGACTTTCCTTATAGAGAAAATATTGGAGATACGGGAATAGATTTAGTTGCAAAAACTTATGATGGAGATTTTTGGGCAATTCAATGTAAATTTTATGCAGAAGAGTATGAAATAACAAAAGGAGATGTCGATACTTTTCTTGCAACTTCTTCAAAATATTTCTATGTCGATGGGCAACAAACTAAGTTTATGTATAGATTAATTGCATCAACTACAGATCATTACAATCATATTGCAGAATCTACTTTAGAAAATCAAAATCCCCCTGTAGGAAGAATAGGATTAGGTGATTTATTAGAATCACAGATTGACTGGGAAAAATATTCCTTAGTATCACAAAAAGTTCCTATGTTACAAAAGAAAAAACCTAGGGATTATCAAAAAGAAGCAATAAAAGACGTGATAGAAGGATTTAAAACACATGACCGTGGCAAATTAATAATGGCTTGTGGTACAGGAAAAACATATACTAGTTTAAAAATAGCTGAAAAACAACTAAATGGAAAGGGAAATATTTTGTTTTTAGTTCCCTCAATCGCATTAGCTAGTCAAACTCTATCAGAATGGACATCACAGTGTGAATATACATTTAATGCCTGTGTTGTTTGTAGTGATAATAAGGCATCAAAAGGGGATAATTCAACAGATTTAGGAATCCCCTCAACAACAAATGTAGATAGATTATTAGAATGGTATAATGGCTCTCAAAAACTAAATCGAAATATGAATTTTATTTTTTCTACATATCAATCAATTGATGTAGTATCTAATTTTCAAAAAGAAACTGGTTTAGAATTTGATTTGATTATTTGTGATGAAGCACATAGGACAACAGGAGTCACATTAAGTGATGAAGATGAGAGTTCCTTTGTTAAAGTACATGATAATAATTTTATTAAAGGCAAAAAAAGATTATATATGACTGCTACACCTAAAATTTATGGTGATGGTGCAAAAGGAAGAGCAAATGAAGTAAATGCAGAATTATGTTCTATGGATGATGAAAGTATATATGGACCAGAATTTCATAAATTATCTTTTAGTGAAGCAGTTAAACAAGGATTATTGACAGATTACAAAGTATTAGTATTAGCAGTAGATGAAGAATATGTAAAAATAGAATTACAAGATTTATTAAAAGATGAAAATCATGAATTAAAATTAGATGATTCTGTAAAAATAATGGGATGCTGGAATGGATTATCTAAAATATCCACTTGGGATGAAAAACAAGACTTTTTATCTGATCCTACACCTATGAAACGTGCGGTTGCATTTTGTAACAGAATAATTGATTCGAAAAAACTAGTAGAAATGTTCGATTTAATTCAGAAACATGTTCAAAGTGAATATAATCCTAATAATGATAAATTAGTTAAAGTAGATATTAAACATGTAGATGGATCTTTTAATGCCTTAGAAAAAAAAGAAAGAATAAATTGGTTAAAAGATGATATAAAAGATGGTGAATGTAGAATTCTTACTAATGCAAGATGTTTATCTGAGGGCGTAGATGTTCCTGCATTAGACGCAGTAATGTTTCTTAATCCAAGAAGTAGTATGATAGATATTATTCAATCAGTTGGAAGAGTAATGAGAAAATCTGAGGGAAAAAAATATGGATATGTAATATTGCCAATTGGAGTTTCAGCCTCAGAAGATCCAGATGAAGCATTAAATAATAATGAAAAATACAAGCTTGTTTGGGAAGTTTTACAAGCTTTACGAGCACACGATGATCGTTTTAACAATACAATTAATAAGATAGATTTAAATAAGAAAAAGCCAGATCAAATAGAAGTTATAGGTATAGGATTATCAAAATCGGAAGACAAAGATAATGGCACTAAAATAGTTAAAATGCCGGATGATATAAAGAAAAAAATTCAATTAACGCTTGATTTAAAAACATTTGATGAATGGAAAGATTCAATTTATGCCAAAATGGTAAAAAGAGTTGGATCTAGAATATATTGGGAAATGTGGGCTAAAGATGTGGCAGATATTGCAACATCCCATATGAAAAAAATTAAAGAGCTTTTGAATACTAATGATCCTAATATAAAGAAGGCAATTACAGAATTTATAGATGGATTACGCCAAAATTTAAATAATTCAATTACTGAAGATGATGCAATTGAAATGTTGTCTGAGCATATGATTACTAAACCGGTTTTTAACGCATTATTTGATAAATATGAATTTGTCAATAATAATCCGGTTTCTCAAACAATGCAAAAAATGATAGACATTTTAGATAAACAATTTACAGAAGAAGAACGAAAAAAATTAAATGAATTTTATGAAAGCATAAAAGAAAGAGCACAAGGAATTGATAACGCTGCAGGTAAACAAAAAATAATTCTTGAATTATATGAGAAATTTTTTAAAACCGCATTACCAAAAGAAGTGGAAAAATTAGGAATTGTATATACTCCTACCGAATGTGTAGATTTTATAATTAATAGTGTTGAATATTTGATGAAAAAAGAATTTGGTAAAAGTTTATCAGACCATGGTGTGCATATAATAGATGGTTTTACCGGAACAGGAACATTTATAGTAAGACTATTACAAAGTGGAATTATTAAGCCACAGGATTTGTTATATAAATATACCAATGATATACATGCAAACGAAATAGTATTACTAGCATATTACATTGCAGCTATTAATATTGAGGAAACATTTCATGAATTAAATAAAAGTGAAGAATATATTCCATTTGACGGTATTGTATTAACTGATACTTTTCAACTATATGAAGACAGTAATGAACATGAATGGACAAAAAATATAAATGAGCTAGCATTACCTCAAAATAGTGAAAGAGCATTAAAGCAAAGAGAATTGCCTATAACTGTTTGCATTGGAAATCCACCATACTCTATAGGACAAAAGTCTGCTAATGACAATGCTCAGAATTTATCTTATCCAAAATTAGATTTTAGAATTATGAATACATATGCAGCAAATTCTAAAGCCAATTTAAAAAAAGGATTATATGATTTATATATTAAAGCCTTTAGGTGGGCGTCAGATAGAATTCAAGATAATGGCATAATTGCATTTATTACTAATGGATCGTATATTGACAATCAAGGTATGGATGGCTTTAGAAAATGCTTATTAGGAGAATTTACATCAATTTACGTTTTTAACTTAAGAGGAAATCAAAGAACATCAGGTGAAACATCTAGAAAAGAAGGCGGAAAAATTTTTGGAAGTGGCAGTAGAACACCTGTGGCTATTACATTTTTAATAAAGAACAGAAGCAAAATCAATGATCGATTTATACATTATTATGATATAGGAGATTATCTATCTAGAGAACAAAAGTTAAATATAATCAATAAATTTAATAGTATAAATAATATAGAGTGGAAACATATTACTCCAGATGAAAATAACGATTGGATTAATAAAAGAAATCACCAATTTAAAAGTTTTATTCCTATATGGCCTAAAAATAAATATGAAGAAAATAAATCTTTTTTCAATACTTATTCCCTAGGAATAGCTACTAATAAAGATTCATTTTTATATAATTTTTCATCTGTAAAATTAACTGAAAGTGTAAGACATATGATAGAATATTATAACTTTCATGTTAAGGCGGATGGCACACCTGAAGTCAATCCCCAAAAAATTATTTGGACAGATATATTCAAAAATATGCTCAGTAAGAAAATAAATATGGCAGATTTTAATCAAAATTATATATCTATTGGAATGTACAGACCGTTTTGTAAGCAAAAGATATATTATAAAAAAGAATTAATTCAAAGAACTTATCAGCAGGAAAACATTTATTTAGAGAAAAGCAATCAACAGCTTGAAAATATAACAATTTGTTTATCTGGTATATCATCGAATAAGGGATTTTCTTGTGTTGTAACGAAGTATTTGCCAGACCTACAATTCATTTCAAACGGACAGTGCTTTCCATTATTTTGGTATGAAAAAAATAACAGCGAAAATTTATTTAATAAAAATAAAGTTATTAGGCATGATGCAATAACGAATTATATACAAAATACATTAATAGATAAGTATAAAAAGAATATTGAAAAAGTAGAAATATTTTATTATGTATATGGATTATTACATTCAAAAGATTATAGAACTGCATTTGTTTCGGATTTAAAAAAATCATTACCACGTATACCAATAGTAGATACATATGAAAAATTCTTAGCATTTAGCGAAGCTGGAAAAAAATTAGCTAATTTACACTTAAATTACGAGCAAGTTAAACCATATTCTAAATGTAAGATATTTATGTATCCAGAAGTTGATTATAATGTAACGAAAATGAAATTTGGAAAAAGCAAAAATAATAGTAAGGATAAAACAATTATTGAGTATAATGATAAAATAACAATTTCTAATATTCCTGAAAAGGCATATGAATATGTAGTTAATGGAAAATCAGCTATTGAATGGATTATGGAAAGATATGCAGTTACTGTTGATAAAAAAAGTGGAATAGTTAACGATCCAAATGATTGGTGCAAAGAAGTCAATGATGAAAAATATATTTTTAATTTATTATTAAGAATTATTAATGTTTCTATTCACACGGTAGATATTGTTAATTCATTACCTAGGTTAGACTTTGAAGATTAATTATATAAATATTTAAATAAAGATGGAGAGAGAAATCTTCATCTTTTTTGCATTTATCATGATTAAAAATTAAAAATTTATTTTACATAAAATAATCATATGAAAAAGTACAATTATTTTATTAAAAAAAAATAAACAATAGTTAATAATATAGAAATATTTAATGTTATAATATGTTTTATAAGAGGTGACTTTATGGAAACAAATTCAACAAATAAACTTATAACAATTGCTGAAAAAAAAGGAATTAAATTTTTAAGAGGTGATAAGGCTTTATTTAAAAAATACAGTTATGTTCAAGTTATAAATGCTTATAAAAATCTTTTCGCCTATGATGAAGATACGATAGATGAAATAAAAGAAAATATTGATAATGGTATCGTTTCTAAAATTAATTTTTATAGAAAATCATTTCAAATTAGGGATGAAATTACTGACGATGTTTTGTATGAGAATATTTGTAATAAAATATGTAAAAAATATGGTTTAGAAGGAAAATCTCTAAATGAAAAAGAAGCGCAAATAAAAATAATCAAATATCACCATCATATCTATAATTCTAAAACATTGTATACAGATTTTGTACGAATGTATAAATTTGAACATGAATTAAGAATGATGCTTTTAAAATATACATTAATAATTGAAGAGAGCATAAAAAATATATTTATTTCATATCTCAATGACAAAAATGCTGAACCAAATTATCTAGTAAATATGGATAATTATAATACTACACCATTAAAATCAAAGTCATTTGATACAATAAAATTAATTATTGATAAATATGATAATCAAAAATCAAAACCGATTAAAAGAAAACGTGATCAACACCTGACGGTTCCTTATTGGGTTATTATTAATGAATTAGCCATGAATCAAACATACTATGCAATAGCTAATTTGAATACCGAAGATTCATATAAAATTTTTTTGAGGTGTTTAAATTTTTTTACAAAACTTAACTTTTCTGATGAAAATAGAGGTAAATCTGTAAGTCAAATAAATTATGAAAAGAAAATGGTAAATAATTTTAAAACATTATTGTGTTATCTCGGAGAATTCCGAAATATGTTAGCACACAATCAACCAATATATTGTTATAATATTGCAAGTTATAATATTAACGCAACTCCTAAATTTGAATATGAGTTACCAAAAGCAAAACCAAACTACAGAGATAGAAATGGAAATATTGTGTCAGTACAACAACAGCAAGTTAATTTAATGGGCTCTTTAATGAATAGTTTTAAAGAATATTTTGGTAATGATAGTTTTAACGCAAATAATTCTACAAAGTTGGATCTTTCAAAAATTATATATATTTTATATAAAATTTTAAAATATATTGATCATAACACCAATTTTTACAAAGAATTAATAACAATATATTCTAAATATAATATTATATTAAATAATACTTCAATCGAGGTGCAAAATGCAGATAAAATAGTACTATTAAAAAATGCTATAGAAGATTTAAATAAATATAAATTTGAATCTATAGAATTTATTACAAGAATAAAGGAAGGAAAATCATACAAAAAAGATTTAAAATCAAAAGAAAAAGAATTAAATGAGATAATTAAAAATATTAATACAATATCAAAGAATATTAGAATAACTGAAATCAAATCAAAATATAAAAATTTTCCAGTAAGTAGGAGGTATAGTGAGTTTACGGGAATTGATTTAAGATTTTTTAATAGTATAAAATAGTTATATGTATAATAGTATTAAAATTGCATATAAATATAGTGTTACATATTTACAAAAATACCCAAATGTGGTATTATTAATATGTAATTAAATTCCGTTTTAACGGGGGAAAAAGGAACTGAGGTTCCTTTTTTCTTGTAACAAAAAAATGATAGTTAAGGGATTAACTATCATCTTAATTATCAATAATTATGGAGTTTATTAATATTTATTTGATTTGATAAAATATCATTATATTTTATTGATCTTGGAATATATTTTATTATTTTCTAATGAAATATTATCTATAGACCATTTTTCTAACTGTTTTTTTGTGAAAACCATATGAGTAATAGTATCAATGGTTTGCATAAATTTTTTACAGGATTCTACAATTAAATTTAATTCATTCTCCATTTCTAATGCATAAATCATATCAGCTTGTCCACTTTTTGTTTTTTTAATTCTTAATTGACAAAAATTTACTGAGAATTTTAATGTTGTATGATTAATATTTTGCCAAGAATTACGAAGTGTATTTTTCAAAAGTGACATTTCTTCATTTTTCTTTTTTAAAAAATAATAATCAGGATCATATGATTCAATTACATTTAGATTCAAATTCATGTCGTTGACACATTGAAAATAAAATTTGTCAAATAAGGAATCATTGCTAAATTTTATATTTTCAATACTATTAATTAAAATGGATGCTTGAGATTTTGCCCAAAATAATGAAGAGTATAATTTATAAGCATTTTCATTTTTTAAAGAGAAATAATTTGGCAATTCTAATAAAAAAGAAATTATGGAACTAGTAAATAAAGCCAGCGTTATTTCATATATTTTTCCTTTATCTAATATAAATAAAAATGGTAAAGATATTATTTCAATCATAAAGCTTATTATTAATATGTTTCTATGTGCTTTCATTGTTGCCTCCTTTTTTGTCATATATTCTATCATATTTTTTATTAAATGTATAAAAGAATAGTAATAATTGAATAAATTTCATAAATTTTAGGTACCCAAAAGTTCACACAAAAAAATTAGGTACCCAATTAGGTACCCAAATTATTAAAAATAGTCGTTATATAGTTAAAAGTGAATATTAAGAAAAGCTTTATTTTATAAGGATTTGCATAATATTCATAAACTTGCGTGATTGATTTTATTTGGCCCCCTGAAGGAGCCGAAAGGCTCCACTTTTTTTGTTTTAAAAGGTTAGTCCATATAAAATATATAGTTACCTCGTAATTATCTCGTTTTAATGTTGAAGTGTCTAAATATGTTGGTAATAAGGTTATTAATAAAAAGTATTGATTATTTAGCATTGTTAAGAAAAATTATAAGCCACTTAGAATAGATAAATGAATTCACAATATCATTAACTAGTAAGCTATAATCTACTATTTTTATTTTATAATTAATGATATAATTATCTAAACAATAAATTATGGTTAGGAAGCAGGAAAATATATGGGCTATTTTGATAGATTAAAAAAAAGTCAACAAGATTTTTTAAAGAAAATAGGAATCTATAGGGATGAGGATATGCCTCCTGAATTTTTTGATACTATAAAATCATTACGACGAAATTTAACAGAAGAAGAAATATATTGTGTTTCTGATTACTATAAATCATATTGTTATAATGGTAATCTAGATATGACAAAATTAATTGGCACAGATCATGATAAGTATATTGGAAAAAGTTGGATTGAAGCATTTTGTACATTATCAAGGGGAGAAGAAATTGCAGATTTATATTTAAAGAATCCAGATTATTATAAGAATGATGACTCAAAACAAATTGATATGGGAGTTATAGAAAAAGACGGATATTATTATATTTCTAGTAAAAATGGTGAAGGTAATAATAGACTAATAACATTAAAACTATTATCAATTATGCAAAATAAAAACGGTAATAGAATAACCGCTCCATTAGTAAAATTTAGAAAAGTACCAAGCTTAGATACTTGCAAAAATATATTCTTTTGTGAATTTCCAAATGGGGATTTTTCAGTAAGCGGTTATGAAATCAAAAAGACAAATTTTAATAGTCCAGAGGAATATTATGATATTATTGATGGCCCAGTATTTACTGATAATGTAATCTATACAAATGTTTATGGACACGAGATTTTAGAAACAGTTTTAAAAGATAAAAATAGAAACGGTAGCGTAAAAAAATAGATAAATGGACAAGTATAAAACTTTTGCTTTTTCATGAATTATCTAGCAATTTGAAAGTAGGATATTAAAGGTGGAAAATAAAATGGAAAAACAGAAAACAAATAAAGTGCCTTCATTTTTTAAAGTAATATTTATATTAAGTTTACTATATTATGTGTTTTGGATTATTGTTTCAATAAAATATAGTATAACTGGCATAAGCTC
>CALVRI010000034.1 GCA_944358525.1 uncultured Bacilli bacterium
GAAGAAGGAAAAATTAATTTAAGAAATATTAGACAAGATAGTAATAATGATATTAAGAAAAATGAAGATTTAACTGATGATGAAAAAGATAATTTAATGGATGATGTTCAAGAATTAATTAATAAGTATAATAAAGTAATTGATGAAAAAGAAAAAGAAAAAGAACAAGAACTATTAACTGTCTAGGTGATGAGTATGTTTGGACGGAAGGTTAGTAAAGATTTAGATGTTAGAAAGGTAAATGAGGTTACTGATTTAGCTTCTAAGGTTTTAAGAGTTTTATATCTTTTACTTATAGCGGCAATTGCTTATGTAGTAATTAGGTTATTTAAAGAAACAAAAATTTTGGATTTTATATTTAAAATTTTGGAAATTTGTTTACCACTTTTTATTGGAATTTTAATAGCTTGGCTTTTTGATCCATTTATTAAATGGCTTGAGACTAAAAAAATAAGACGAACTTTAGGAGCGGTTATTACTTATTTACTTATATTTTTAGTTATTTTTCTAGTTTTAGTAACATTAATACCACTTTTAATTGATCAGGTTCGTGAGTTTGCACGTATTATTCCTGATGTGTTTGATACGGTTAAAACGTGGAGTTTAGATTTATTTAATAATTTAGATAACTCTAATTTGATTGATTTTGAAAAGATGAAACATGAGGCACTTACTTCACTTGAAGATTTTGCGACTAATATAACTACAACAATGCCACAAAATATTTTAGGATTTATTTCTAGTTTGTTTTCTGGGGTTGGAGTATTTATACTTGGTTTAATCATTGGATTTTTCTTGATAGTAAATTTTGATAATAGTTCTAATTTATTTACATTTATTCCTAAAAAGTTTAGAAAAACTACAGTTGCTTTGTTAGATGAAGTTAATGGTTCACTTAGAAATTATGTTAAAGGTGCGGTACTTGACTGTACATTAATATTTGTTCTTTCATCTTTAGCTTTTTGGGCAGTTGGTCTTAAAGCTCCAATGTTATTTGGTTTATTTTGCGGTTTAACTAATATTATTCCATATGCAGGACCTTATATTGGTGGAGCACCGGCTGTTATAGTTGGTCTTACTCAAAGCCCAACAATTGGTATTTTAACTTTGGTTGTTATTGCTGTTATTCAATTTTTGGAAGGTAATTTTTTACAACCGATTATTATGTCTAAGACAACTAAGTTACATCCAGTTACAATTATGCTTGGACTTTTAGTGTTTGGTTATTTCTTTGGAATTGTTGGAATGCTTATTTCAACTCCAGTTATTGCCGCACTTAAAACGGTATTTAAATTTTATGATGATAAATATGGCATTATAGAAAAAGATGAAGAAGAGAAAACCACGGTTTAGTGGTTTTTCTATAAGGGGAGATTTTGATGAAGATATATGTTATTTCTGGAAAAGCTAGACATGGTAAAGATACAGTAGCTTTGGATATTAAAGAGATATATGAGGATAAAGGTTTAAAGGTTATTAATTTAGCATACGGAAGTTATATTAAAGAGTATGCGAAGAAAATTAGTAATTGGAATGGCAGTGAAGAATCTAAACCTAGAGAGTTACTTCAAGAACTTGGGACAGATGTTATACGCAAAAAAATTGATAATGATTTTTTTGTTAGAAGAATTTGCGAAGATATTAAGGTTTATAGCTATTATTTTGATATTATAACTATTTCTGATGCAAGGTTTCCTAATGAACTTGAATGGCCAAAGAAAAATTTTGATAATGTAATTAATATTAGGGTAATTCGAGATGGGTATGATAGTGTTTTATCAGAAAAAGAACAAAAACATTTGACTGAGGTAGCATTAGATGAGTATAATAATTACGATTATGTGATTCATAACGATGGAACTTTAGAAGATTTGAAGATTAAAGTTTCCGATGTAGTGAGGAAGGTAGAACATGAATATTAGAGAAGAATTTATAAAATATTTTGAAAAGAATGGACATAAACAAATTCCTAGTAGTCCTATTGTACCAGAAAATGACCCAACAGTTTTATTTAATACAGCAGGAATGCAACCACTTGTACCTTATTTGTTGGGAGAAAAACATCCTTATGGGAAAAGGCTTTGTGATTATCAGAAATGTGTTAGATTAACTGATTTGGATGAAATAGGAGATAAAACTCATCATACTTTTTTTGAAATGTTAGGTAATTGGAGTTTAGGAGATTATTTTAAAAAAGAATCTATTGGTTATAGTTTTGAATTTTTAACTAAGGTTTTGAATATTCCAGTTGAAAGACTTGCTGTAACTGTATTTGAAGGTAATGATAAAATTCCACGAGATGAAGTTTCGGCTTGTAGATGGAAAGAACTTGGAATTAGTGATGATAGAATTGCTTATTTAGGTGTAGATGATAACTTTTGGATTGCCGGTGAGTCTGGTCCTTGTGGCAGTGATACTGAAATATTTTATTTTAGAAGCGATGATGAAATTCCAGAAAAATTTGATCCAGATGATGATAGATGGGTGGAAATTTGGAATAATGTGTTTATGGAATTTTATAAAGATGAAAATGGAAATATAAGTGAACTTAAGCAGAAAAATGTTGATACAGGAATGGGACTTGAACGTATTGTTGCAGTTTTAGAAGGTGTGGATGATAATTATAAGAGTTCTATTTGGTCTGATGTTATTAATAAGTTAGAGGATATTACTGGTTTAACATATGAGGGTAATGAGAAAGCTATGAGAATTATAGTAGACCATATTAGAACGGCGGTATTTATTGCAGCAGATCCTGCGGGTATTAAACCAAGTAATACAGATCAAGGATATATTTTAAGAAGGTTAATTAGAAGAGCTATTCGTCAAGCTAGAAAACTCGGTATAGATATTAATAGCAATTTTGATGAACAAATTGCTTTGCTAATTATAAGTAAATATGAGAAGTATTATAGTGAGCTTAAAGATAATAAGCAAGTAGTTTTAGATGTACTTTCTAATGAAAAAAAGAAATTTGGTAGAACTTTAGAAAAAGGTTTAAGAGAGTTCGAAAAATTGGTTAATTCTGATGAAAGTGTTATTAATAAAGATACATCTTTTAAATTATATGATACTTACGGTTTTCCAATTGAACTTACTATAGAAGAGGCTAAAGATAGAGGTATGGATGTCGATGTGGATGGATTTTATGAGAAATTTAGAGAACATCAGGAAAAATCTAGAACAGCTTCTAAGGGTAAATTCAAAGGTGGTTTATCTGGAAATAGTGAGATAGAAACTAAATATCATACAGCTACTCATTTACTTAATGCGGCTTTAAAAGAGGTCATTGGACCAGAAGTTCATCAACTTGGTAGTAATATTACACCTGAAAGACTTAGATTTGATTTTCCTTGTGATCATAAGATGACTGATGAAGAAAAAAAACAGACAGAGGATTTGGTTAATAAGTGGATTAAAGATGATGTTTTAGTTGAAAAATTAGAAATGAGTAAGGATGAAGCTATTGAATCTGGCGCGGAATGCACATTTATTGATAGATATCCTGATATTGTTACAGTTTATAAAATTGGTGATGTTTCTATGGAATTATGTGGTGGGCCACATGTTAGTCATACTGGAGAATTAGGACACTTTAAGATAAAAAAAGAAGAAGCTAGTAGTGCAGGGGTTAGAAGAATAAAGGCTATTTTAGATTAGTTTATTTTGGTTAATTTGACAATAATTATTTAAGATGTATAATATTTCTCATATTTAAGGGGGATTATTATGATTAGTGAAAATGCTAAAAGCAGATGGATTACTGATTTTGAAAATGGTGTTTCTTTATCTTTTGCTCCTGATTCTGTTAAGGATAATAAGGAATTAGTGTTAATAGCTGTAGGTTTAAGTGGTATGAATTTACAGTATGCTAGTGAAAGATTAAGAAATGATATTGATGTTGTAGAGACAGCTATTAAGCAAAATAGTGCTGCTTTACAGTTTGCTAGTGGTGATTTGCATTACCAATTTATACAAGGTGGATTTGATAGGTTCCAGGAATTAAAAAAACAAGTGGTTGATGATATAGAAAATGATGAATCTGAAAGAAAATTTATGGAATTGTATAATACATTAGTAAGATTAATGTGTGAACAAAGAAGAGTTTCTGAGAGTATATTAGATATACAATCAGAAATGTTAAAATTATATCCAAATGAATCAATAAATTTATTTACTACTTTGGAAGATTTAGATGAAGTTAGGAAACATGAAAAATAAAGTTTATAAAGCTTTTTACAATGGCAATTAATGGTCATTGACAAATAGCTTTTTTTTTGAGAAAATGATAGTGTTTAAGGAGGGGATGACCGTGCTTCAAGAAAGATTATTACTTACACCAAAAGATATTTTGGAAAAAGAGTTTAAAATTGATACAAGAGGTTATAGACCCCAAGAGGTAGATAAATTCTTAGATGAGGTAATAAGTGATTATGATGAGATGATTTCGATAATTAAAGATTTAGAACGAGAAAAAAAAGATTTAATTGATGAAAACATTAGATTAAAACAAGAAGTACGTAATGCGAGAACTAAATTAGATGTTTTAAGAAATGCAGCTCCTACAGAAGTTTCTAATGCTGATTTACTTAGACGTTTATCTAATCTTGAAAAAATTATTTATGGTGAAACTAGTAAATAATATTTTGGCAAATGCTGCATTTTTAATAATGTAGAGGAAAGTCCATGCTTACACAGTCTGTGATGACTGTAGTGTTTGTGCATAGGGAATAAATAACCTATGGTAGTTTTTTGACTAACGGCGAAACCGAACCTAAGTCTTTGATATGGTGAGGTTTTATAAAGTGCCGCAGTGACGATGCTTTTAGAAATAAAAGAGTGAAACGTGGTAAACCCCACAAGTAAGAAACCCAAATTTTGGTAGGGGAGCCTAATAAGAAAGAATAAGAATTTCTTATGGGATTGCTTTAGCAATAGATAAATGTTTGCCGCCTAGAAATAGGAACAGAACATGGCTTATAAAATATTATTTTGTTTTTAGGAAGGATTATTATGAAAGAGATTGGCGAAAAATTAAAGGAAGCCCGAGAAAGCATTGGTGTTTCAATTGAAGAAGTGGCTGAAGATTTAAAGTTAAGGCCATCTCAAATAGAAAACATTGAAGCTGGTAATACGGAAGCTTTTAAAGATATGTTTTATTTAAAATATTTCATCAGAGATTATGCAAAGTATTTAGGATTAGATAAAGAAGATTTAATTGATGAGTTTAATGAATATTT
Organism: uncultured Bacilli bacterium; assembly: GCA_944358525.1. Taxonomy (GTDB): domain Bacteria; phylum Bacillota_I; class Bacilli_A; order RF39; family UBA660; genus Coprosoma. Next base: position 5,241 of record CALVRI010000034.1, read on the forward strand.
ATTTGATTATACATCTAGACTATCTTTAGATGATATTAAAGCTGCGAAAAAAAGTAAAAAAGAAAGCAAGAGAATTAAATCTCCTTATACAATTGAGAAAAAAAATAGAGTCTCACTAATTATGTTTGGAGTATATGTTATTATTGCATTATTAATTGTGATGATTGTCTATCTTATAATTAGTTTGAACACATCAGATAACGATGATTTTATCGAAGGAACTATTATTACAGAAAGTAGGTAATAAATTATGAATTTACCAAACAAATTAACAATGGTTAGAATCTTTATGACATTTTTAATAATTTTGATTTTATTATTTCCATTTTCAGCGATGGGAATTAATGTTACACAACTTCTTATTAATGAAACTATAAAAGTAGATATACGTTATCCAATTGCAGGAGTACTTTTTATATTAGCATCACTTACTGATTTTATTGATGGATATATTGCTCGTTCACGAAATTTGGTTACAGATTTTGGTAAAATGATGGATGCGATAGCAGATAAAATTTTAGTTAATTCAGTACTTATTATTTTATGTGCTCAAGGGTTTATTCATCCAATTATTCCAGTGGTTATTATAGTAAGAGATACTATGGTTGATTCTATTAAAATGGTAGCTGGTTCTAAGGGAAATGTTGTGGCGGCTATTAAAACTGGTAAGTTTAAGACTGCTTCTTTGATGATTGGTATTGTTATGACTTTGTTTTATAATTTACCATTTGAGCTTTGGAATATACATATTTCAGATTTCTTGCTTATAGTTGCAGCAGCGCTTTCAATTATATCTGGTATTCAATATTTTACAATGAACAAAAAGTATATTTTTGATGAAGGAATGTAAAAATTCCTTTTTTTATATATTTTTTTGAACAAATGTTCGTAAAAGTGTTGACTTTTTATTTTAGATATTATACAATGTGATTGTAGGAGTGAAGGAGGAAAATAAATGGCAAAATCAACTAATGAAGCTGATCAAAATTTAAAACAAGTTTTGGCAGATATTGAAAAACAATTTGGTAAAGGGTCATTAATGCGTTTAGGAGATAATGATCATAGAGAAATAGATGTAATTTCAAGTGGAAGTATTGCTCTTGATGTAGCTTTAGGTATTGGTGGTTACCCAAAAGGAAGAATTATTGAAATTTTTGGACCTGAATCTAGTGGTAAAACTACTTTTGCTCTTCATGCAATTGCAGAGGCTCAAAAAGCTGGTGGTAAAGTAGCATTTATCGATGCTGAAAATTCGCTTGATCCACAGTATGCCGCAAGACTTGGTGTTGATATAAATGAATTACTACTTTCACAACCAGATAATGGTGAACAAGCTTTAGAAATTACTGAAGCTTTGGTTCGTAGTGGAGCTATTAGTGTTATTGTAATCGATTCTGTAGCTGCTTTAGTGCCAAAAGCGGAAATTGAAGGTGAGATGGGTGATGCTCAAGTTGGTCTTCAAGCAAGATTAATGAGTAAAGCTTTAAGAAAACTTGCTGGGGTTATTAATAAAACAAATACTATTGCTATTTTTATTAATCAATTAAGAGAAAAAGTTGGGGTTGTTTATGGTAATCCAGAAGTTACACCTGGTGGTAGAGCTTTGAAATTTTATTCTTCTATTAGACTTGATATTAGAAAGAGTGAACAAATTAAACAAGGTGCTGAAATTGTGGGAAATAAAGTTAAAGTTAAAGTTGTTAAAAATAAAATGGCACCTCCATTTAAAACTTGTGAAGTTGATATTATGTATGGAACGGGTATTTCTCATGAAGGTGAACTTATTGATTTAGCTTCTCAAGCTGATATTATACAAAAATCTGGTGCTTGGTATGCTTATAATGGTGAAAAGATTGGACAAGGAAAGGAAAATACTAAAGATTATTTAAAGGCTAATCCTGAAATAGAAAATGAAATTAACAAGAAAGTAAGAGAGTATTATAATATGAAATAAAACTGATATGTTTAAAACTTATCAGTTTTATTTTGACTTTTATATTTTTTTTAGATATAATTGTTTTAGAATATGGAGGGATTTAATTATGGATGAAAACAAAAATAGTGTAAATGGTAATACTCAAAATACAAATGATATGAATTATAGTTTTGATTTTGCTAATCAAGTGCAAGATGATACACCAAAAAATGATGCACCTATTACTCCTAATGCAACAGTAACTGTTTCTGATGAGCCAGTAGTTTCTGAAACTTCTATGGATACACCTACAGAAACACCTCAAACACCGGTTACTGAGGTAACAAATGTTATGCCTCAAAATTCTGTGTCAGAAACTACTGATCAAACTGTTAGTGCTGAAACTAATGTTGCTACAGGAGATACTATAGTCCCGGCATCAGATGTGCCTGTTACTCCAGAAACTACTATAGATAACAAAGAAGAGGATTCAATTGAATTAATTAAGGATAAAAAAGAAACAAAGAAATTTTTAATAATTTTGTTTGTGGTAATTCTTATATTTATTATTGCTTTGCCATTTATTTTTAACGTTGCGGGATAATATTTATCTCGCTTATTTTTGTTTGGTTATTTTAAAAATATTATAAATTTTTTTAAAATTATCATTTGTTTTATCTATTTCTGTTTTTAATTTTTTATAGGCTATCTCAATGTTTGGTTCATTTTTATTAAAACATTCTAAATATAAATAGTTTAGCTTTTGCTTATTTTTTTGTTTATATACTTTATCCAGTTCTTCGTGGATAAATTTTTCGTTTTCAATTTCAAAACGCGTTTTGAAATTTTTGGTGAAATTTTTTTGAATAATTTTGTAATTTAACTTAAATTCATTTTGAAATTTAACAATTTCTATTGCATCATCTTGTTCATCTGGTAATAAGGAACTTTTTAGTTTAATTATTCCATTTTTATTGAGCTTAATGGCTATAGCTTCTTGTTCATTGCAAAGTATGAAAGTATATTTTATTTTATTGATACTATTTTGTTTAAACCTTTCAGCTATTCCATTTTTATTGCTAAATAATTTGAGGGTTTTTTCATCAAATTTTACAACGTTATTTTTTATTTCTAAAAATTGATGATTACTGATTTTTATAATTGGTGTTTTACGCATATGATAAATGTTATCATTTTTATTCCATTCATAAAAATCATAATATTCTTTTTGAAAATTTAATATTACATCATATATGTAGTTCATTTTTTTTGCCTCCTGGAAGAAAAATTGCAAGAAAAGTAATAATTAGTCCTATGGGTCCAATTATACATTCAACATTACTACTTATAAACTTTACATATTCTAAAAAATTATACCCAATAGTCATTAAATTTAAATAACTTATGATAAAAACAAAGCCAACTATACTAAAACCAAAACCAATTAGAAAAAAAATAATTCTAGCAATCATAATTATCATCCTTTTATATTAAAGTTTATTATTTTGAATTTATTTTTTTACTGATAAAGTGTTACTTGAAGTATTAAAAGAGAAAATGTTATAATATTTAAGGTGATAGGTATGGATTATAAGTTTACGATAGATAAATTTCAAGGTCCTCTAGATTTATTGCTTCATTTGATTAAAGAAGCAGATATCGATATTTTTGATATTAATATTTCGGAAATAACGGAACAATATTTAAAATATATCGAGAGTATGGAAAATCTTAATTTGAATATAGATAGTGAATATTTAGTTATGGCAGCAGAGCTTATTGAGATGAAATCTAGGGAATTGCTTCCACATGAAGAAAATAATTTAGATGATGAATATGAGGAAGACTCTAAAGAAGCATTAATTAATAGATTGATTGAATACCAAAAATATAAAGAATTAGCTTTAGAGTTTAGATGTTTAGAAGAAGATCGTAAACTTATGTATTCTAAAATACCTAGTGAACTTGAGAAATTTAAAGGTGATGAAGTTTTAATTAGTGATGATATTTCTTTAGATGATTTAATAAAAGCTTTTATGGATTTTAAAAAAAGAAAAGAATTTGATAAACCACTTAATACGGTTGTGACTAGAAAAGAGTATTCAGTGCGGGTTAGAAGTCGAGATATTATGAATAGGCTTAAGAAAAAAAATAAGATGAAGTTTGAAGAATTGTTTGATATAAGAAGTAAAGATTATATCGTTGTTACATTTTTAGCAATATTGGATTTAGCTAAAAATGGTAGATTAAAAATAAAACAAGATAAGAATTTAGAGACAATAATGTTGTTTGCTAAAACTGAAGGAGAAATGTAAGGTGAATTTGAAGGCTGTTTTAGAAGGATTATTATTTGTGGTTGGTGATGAGGGTATATCTAAAGATAAATTACTTAAAATTTTAAGTATATCAGAAGAAGATTTACAAAAAATAATAGATGAATACAATAATGATTTAAAAAGTGATGATAGAGGATTAAACTTAGAAAAGTTTAATGATAATTACAAATTGGTTACTAAAAAGGAACATGTTGATTATTATAAGATGCTTGTTGATGTGGAAGTTTCAGATACCCTTAGTCCAGCGGCTTTAGAAACTTTGGCTATTATTGCTTATAATGAACCAATAACTAGAGTTATGGTGGATGAAATTAGAGGGGTATCTTCTATATATGTTATGCGAAAACTAATTTTGAAAAATTTGATTAAAGAAGTAGGAAAATCTGAGCTTCCTGGAAGACCTATTTTATATGGAGTTACTGATCAATTTTTGGATTACTTTGGTTTAAAATCATTAGATGAGTTACCGGAAATTAGCGAGGATGAACCAGTAGAAAATCAGGATTTATTTACTTCTAAATATAAGGAGGAATAATGAGGGAGCTATTTTTATTAATATTTGGTTTGATTTTAATCGTTAAGGCTACTGATGTTTTAGTTACGGCTTCTTCTTCGCTTGCATTAAGATTTAATGTACCAAAGATGTTAGTAGCTTTGACTATTATGGCTTTTGGAACTTGTGCGCCAGAAGTCGCCATATCTTTTCAGAGTGTTCAAAATGGCGATGGTCAAATTGCATTTGCGAATGTCATTGGAAGTTGTATTGTGAATGTATTTTTAATTATTGGTGTAGCCGCATTAATTAGGCCTATTAAAGTTAAGCATGCGACTATAAAAAAAGAATTGCCAATTTTGTTTTTAATTACAACTGTATTTGCGGTGCTTATGTTAGATAGGTTATTTGATCCATTTACTAGAAATGTTTTTTCAAGGCCAGATGGTTTAGTTTTACTTTTATTTTTTAGTGTGTTTGTTAGTTATTTGGTTGGTTTATTACGTAAAGGTGGAGATAATAAAGAAGATGAAGAGATTAAGTATGGGACTTTTATGTCTATTCTTTTAATTATTTTATCTCTTTTAGTTACAATTTTTAGTAGTGATTTGATTGTAGAAAATGCAGTTGCTTTGGCGAACGATTTTAATATAAGTAAAAAAATAATAACTATGGTTATTATCGTGATTGGAACAAGTTTACCTGAACTTGTAATGACAGTTACAAGTGCGAGAAAAGGTGAGTTTGATATGGCTGTCGGAAATATTATAGGAACTAATATATTTAATATATGCGTAGTATTAGGGTTGCCAGTTGTTATATATGGCAATGTTGGACTAAATGGATTTAACTTTGTCGATATTTTAGTTGTATTTTTATCTTCATTTTGTCTTTATATTTTTGCCAAAAGTGAAAGGGTAATTAGTCGTAAAGAAGCTTTATTTATGATATGTATATTTATAATATATTATGTTTATTTGTTTATAATATAAAAGGTTTTAATGAGTTTAAATAGTTAATTTCTTATAACTTTTTAAATTTTATAAGTTATAAAAAAGAGACAAATTATTTTAATATTGTCTCTTTAAAAATATAATAAATCTTGAAAATTTCAAGTAATTTTTTTTTTGGTGCACATGAAGGGACTTGAACCCATACGAAGATCACTCTTCTGCAGATTTTGAGTCTGCCGCGTCTACCAATTT
>CALVRI010000035.1 GCA_944358525.1 uncultured Bacilli bacterium
TCTATCTCTCCCTTCATTATAATTATAACAAAAGAAAATTGCATAAGCAATAAAAATTACATTATTATGAATATTTTGTGAAATAAAATGTAAAGCATCTTTAAAGTGTGTTATAATTATTAAAGTTAGGGGTGTCAACATGCATAAAAACGGTAGAATTACAAGAGCTGAATATCATAAAAGAAAAAAAGGGAAAAAAATAAAATGGACCTTTATCCTTATTATAAGCCTTATTATAGCTGCCTTCTGTATAGTTCAAATATTCCTTTGGAATAAAGATAATAATAAAGTAAATGAAATCACCGAAGACATAAATAACGAAAAAATTGTCAAAGAAGAACGTACAGATACTGCTGAAAACATAAACCCTCCAGAAGATAAATCAGATGATTACTGGGATTATATAAAAATGGATATGATGTCTGTCAACTTTGATGAACTAAAAAATAAAAACAGCGATACCGTAGGCTTTATCAAAGTAAATGGTACTAATGTTAACTACCCTATAGTTCAAACCACTGACAATTCATTCTATTTAAAACATGCTTTTGATAAATCTAAAAACTCTGCCGGTTGGGTATTTGCTGATTACAGAAATGATATGGTCAATTTTGATAAAAACACGGTCATCTATGGACATAGCAGATCAAATCAAACAGTCTTTGGAAGCTTAAAAAAAGTATTAAATAAATCATGGTATGGTAATAAAGACAACCACATTATAAAATTATCAACTCCAACTGAAAACACTTTGTGGCAAATAGTAAGTATATATACCATAAAACCAGAAAGCTATTACATTACAACTAAATTTTCAGATAGTCAGTTTAAAACATTTATTCAAACAATAAAAGATAGAAGTGAAATTAATTTTAGTGGAACATTAAATGAAAATGATAAAATATTAACATTATCAACTTGTGAAGATGTCGCCGGTACAACTAGGTTAGTCATTCACGCAAAATTAATTAAATTAGATAAAAGATAAACCCTTTGGAACTAAAATCCAAAGGGTTTTATAATCATTTTTTAATCTATGCTTCAACATAAGTTATAACGACCCACATATCTTTACGTACAGAGTTTAAAGAAGTAGTAGCATTTCTATTGTACATAGCAGTAACTGTCATATGTGTTGACTCTCCCACTTTAAGCTCATCACCTACATCAATACCACCTACTGAATAAATAATTTGATCTCCTGGTTTATTATTAAGTGTAACATCAATATCTTCAACTTTTGCATTTATCATGCCGCTATTTTTTATAGTCAAATCATAAACAATCTTATCACCAGGTCCAGTTAAAGAAACATAAAAATTAGCTTTAGTACTAGTAAAACTAGGCTTTCCAAGTTCCTTAGCTCCACCAACAACATCACTCAATTGCATATCGACAAAACCAATATTCCATTCTTTTGCATTATTAGTTTCTTGATTAGCATTAAAAGCAAGAGGCTGGGCAAAAACCGCATACCATATAGTCAAAAGAGCACCAACAAGAACCAAAACAATAACTATTTTATTAGTTGATTTTTTTGACATCTTAATATGACGATCTTTTGCATCTGTAATTTCATCTGCATGAGGTTCCCATAACTCTAATACTTCAATTTCCTCTTCATCTTTTTTTTCTTTGTCTTTAACAGTTTCATTTTCATTAAGGTTATTTTTATCCATAAATATCATTCCTTACCGTATACTCTAAAATTAGTATATCATAAACATTTCCTTTAAGCAATAATTTAAATTTCATATTTAAACATTTAATACATAAACTTTACTAAAGGAGGAGCTATGAAATATTTAAAAAGGTTATTAAAAACAATTACTTACACATTTATATTCTTTGCACTTTTCACATTATTATTAACAACTTTTAATTATTTTAATTTAATAAATTATCAAACCCTAGCCATCGGAAAAATAATTATTCCCATATTAACTTTAGGATTTAGTGGATTATTAATGGGTAAAAAAGCTAATAAAAATGGCTGGTTTGAAGGTTTAAAAATAAGTTTAATCATCGTACTTGTCTTAATAACTATAACGGCTATATTAGGTGAGTTTTCTCCAAAAAAATTAACTTTCTACTTAATATTAATAATATCTGGAATTTTTGGAAGTATTCTTGGAATTAATACAAAAACTACTTAAGTTACTTACTCAAGTAGTTTTTTAAAAACTCATTTTTATACTCTAAAAATCTATCTTCTTTAATAGCTTCTCGCATTTCTTCCATCATTCTAATTAAAAACCTAATATTATGAATTGATAAAAGCCTTCCGCCTAATCCTTCGTTAGCAACAAACAAATGTCTAATATAAGCTTTAGTATAATGAGTACATGTATAACAATCACACTCATCAATAGGGGTAAAATCTTCTTTATATTTGGCATTTCTCAAATTAATTTTACCATGATGTGTAAATGCATTCGCATGTCTTGCAATCCTTGTAGGAAGTACGCAATCAAACATATCAACACCACGTTCTACACCTTCAAGTAAATCGATAGGCTCACCTACCCCCATTAAATAACGAGGTTTATCAGTAGGTAAATATCTAATTGCATCATCGATCATTTTATACATTGTTGGCTTATCCTCACCAACTGAAGTTCCTCCAATAGAATAACCATCAAAATCAAGTTTAACAGTTTCCTTCGCACTAAATTCCCTTAAATCAGTATATTCTCCACCTTGAACAATACCAAATAAAGATTGATTTTCATTCTTAAAAGCATCTTTTCCCCTTTTAGCCCATCTAAGTGTTCTTTCTGTACTTTGTTTCGCATATTCATAAGTTGCTGGATAAGGAATACATTCATCAAAACTCATTGCAATATCACTATCTAATTTATTTTGAATTTCAATAGAAAGTTCTGGAGTTAAAAAAAGTGGCTTACCATCGATATGACTTTTAAAATGAACCCCTTCTTCTGTAATATCTTTCTTCTTATCTTTAGCTAAAGAAAATACTTGAAACCCACCACTATCAGTTAAAATAGGTCCATCATAATTCATAAATTTATGCAATCCTCCAGCCTTAGCCACAATATCCTCACCAGGTCTAAGCCACAGGTGATATGTATTAGAAAGAATTACTGCACTATGCACTGCTTTCAATTCTTCTGGTGTAAGCATCTTCACATTGGCAAGTGTCCCAACTGGCATAAACATTGGAGTGTCATACGTTCCATGATTAGTAATTAACTTACCTAATCTTGCTCTTCCATCATTTTTAATTAATTCATATTTTATCTTCATTTAAATCTCTTCTCCTTCAATTTAAAACTTGATAAATAAATATCCATATCATCACCCATTAATTTATGATAACCATTATAAAGTAAATCTCCCAAAATTTCCTTTCCTCTATCCGTTTTTTCTAAAACAGTTGCGGGAAATTCTTTAAACATAATAGGCCTTTCATTTTCTTTAGGTAAAAACTGTAAATAAGTAGGATCAATCAAATAATCATCATTCTCGCCAGCAATTAAATAATAATGATCATAATCACCTTCAATATTATAAATATGAGCAGGAATCTCCATCATATCTAAATCAGCTTTTATATTATTTGCAAAATAAAAACAAAGCCCATCTAAAGAAACATTCTCATTTAATGTCTCATCTAAATTTTTAAAAACTACAAATCTAATCATTTCTTCCATAAATAATATATTACTGAAAAACAAAATAAAAATCAATGCTTACATATATTTTTGCATTGATTTCATCATTTGATTTACTTGTTTCTGACTAGGAGTTCTTCCCATTCCAGACATCATTGCTTTAATCATTTTTTCATTAATAGGTGGATTTTCTTTAAGTTGTTTTTTCATTATCTTTTTAGCTATTAAAAATCCGATAATTACACCTACAACTAAACCACCCAACACTTTTAATAAATCTAATAAAAATGATCCCCAATCCATTTTATCTGCCTCCTATAAAGTAATTTTACTAAAAAAACATATAAATAGCAAGCATTTTATAAATTTTAAGCGTTTTCTACAACCTCTACTCCATTATCTTGGGCATGATTTTGAACTGTTACATTCTCCGATGCACTAATGTAACTAACTCCTAAAATCATTACTACTAAAGCTATAACAGATTTACATTTTAAAATTTCCATATTTCATACCTCCCCTTTGACAATTTAATCATAACACGAACAAACTTTCGTGTCAATGGTATTTTCAAACATTTGTTTGACTTTTACAAATATATATGTTAAAATGTGTATAGAATAATTTAGGAGGGAAAGAATGGAAAAATTAACTCGCCGTCAAACAGACGTTTTAAACTATGTTAAAACATATATTGTATCTCATGGATATCCACCAACTGTAAGAGAAATTGGAAAAGCATTAAATATATCTTCACCCGCAACAATTCATGCTCACTTAGAAAATCTAGAAAAAAAAGGTTTTATAAAAAAAGAAGGTTCTAAAAATAGAGCCATTGAACTACTTGTTAAAAATGAATTTGAGCCAGAAAATGATTTAGTTGCCGAAGTACCATTATTAGGTAAAATCACAGCCGGTTCACCTATTGAAGCTATAGAAATGCCTGATGAGTATTTTGCTCTACCTAGTTACCTACTACCAAAAGGCAAAGAAGTATTTACTCTAAAAGTAGATGGAACAAGTATGATAAATGCTGGCATATTAGATGGTGATATCGTTATTGTTGAAAGAAGAAACACGGCTAGAAATGGTGAAATAGTTGTTGCTATGACTGATGAAAATGAAGTTACCTTAAAAACCTTTTATAAAGAAAAAGGTCATTTCCGCTTACAACCAGAAAATGACACTATGGATCCAATAATTTTAGACAATGTTACCATTTTAGGTAAAGCTATTGGTTTATATAGAAAAATTTAACATGTGATCTCACATGTTTTTTTATAATAAGTTTTCTCTTCTATTTCATTCATAACTTTTCCTCCTTAAATTGTATTTTTCATTATAAATCATTTTAAAGAAAAAAATAACACATAAAAATGTTATTTTATATAATATGTACTAGACATTTTATAATTACCATCCTCCAAAACCAAAGCTATTACATTACCACTTTTAACATTCAAGTTCTCAGTATCTGAAGCATCTAACCAAGTTTGTCCGTTATCTAAACTATACTTATAAGTATAGTTTTTCTTACTGTCTTTAGGATATTTTATTAAAAGATTTCCATTATAATCAAATTCAATTCCATTAATAACTTTAACCAATCTATTTCGTTCTGTCTTATTACCATTACCATCTTCAGCACTACATTTAATAACATAATCTCCAGGAATAGCTAATAAAGTATTTTCACATTTAAAGCTTACTATGCCAGTATTATCAGTTGCTACAACTCCACTTTCAACATCATAACTAGCTACTTCATCACTAGTAATTGTTGTCGCATCTGGAACAGTTAAATTAGGCTTTTTACTATCAGTAACAATTACTACCCTAGTTTTTTCTTTTGTTTTATTATTACTTGCAACTTCATATTTTACAATATATGTTGCAACAGATTTAGTATCAATATTACTAACCTGTGTATCGTTTTTATAATATGAAATTATAACCTCATCCGATATATCTTGTCCATTTATATTTGCCTTAGCACCCTCATCATTATAATCATCATTCACTTCCACATAAGTCAGATAATTACCATTTATATTTAAATTAAAGCCATCATTTTTAACCTCTATATTTTGAACCTTTTCTTTAGGTCTATTAACATAACTAATCATTTTATTAATGACAAATAAAACAAATAGAACAATTAAAATAATTGTTACTAATCCAACTAATCGAGCCTTTCTATTTACCATATTCATCAGCCCCTATTTATTTATATTAGCAATCGTACAACTAGCAGCACTAGAAATATTTTTATTAATTTTTATATCTTTCGCACTAGCATCTTTAACCACACAAACGTGAGCATCATCACTCCATAAAGCAAGTGTTACTTTTCCATTTTCATCAATACTTAATTCACCTGCGTCTGGTAATACACCTTTAGTTTTCAAAACATCTTTTTCCGCATCAGAACTTGTCTGATAATTAATAAGTAAAGTTGTATCTTCGTTCAAAGCTTGTTTTTCAGCTTGATAGGTTCCTGCAGCCACAACTAATCCATGAGCTGTATCCCTAAATGCATTCTCTTTAGAAGTTTGAATAACATTTAAAATTATTGGAGTTGTAATAAGGGCAATTATTGCAATAATTGCAATAACAGCTAACAATTCAACTAAAGTAAAACCTTTCTTATTCATAATATCCACTCCTCTATTCATCTTGAACTTCATAATCAAATTCCATATCTGTTATTTTTTTTACACATATTTTAGTTGTAAGAGAAAAGTTTTTGTCTGTCTTAGGATTTTTAATATCAAGTGGTAAATACCCTCCTTCTTGTAACTCATCAATTGTTTTACAAGAAGAAGAATTAATAGTTTCAGGCATCTCATCTAAATGCTCAGTATAATAATCTTGTGCTCCCTTTTTTAATTGTTCAATCTGTGTATTATATAAATCATCCTTGCCTTGATTAAGTGACCTATTAATAGCTGGAACAGTAATCAAAGCAATAACTCCTAGTATTGCAATTACCCCAAGTAATTCTGCTAAAGTAAAACCATTATCCTTCATATCATCACCTATAATAATGATACCACATTTTAATAATTTTAAAAATAAAAAGTAACTATTTTCATAATTACTTTACTCTTTTACTTCAAAATCTTCTAAAGAACCATTTTCTGCAACAATCTTATTAACCTTGGTTTCAATATTTTTAAGTTCACTATCACACTCTTTAACTAATTTCATAGCTTCAGTATATTTCTTAATTGATTCATCAAGTGATACATCTCCACTTTCCAAAATTTCAATAATCTCTTCTAACTCTTTTATCTTATCTTCAAACTTCTTTTCTTTAGTCATTAATTTTCCTCCTTTACATCAGTTACCATTGCATCTATAAAACCATCAGATAATTTTATTTGTAATAAATCTTTTTTATTCACTTCTTCAATACTTTTTAAAGCCTTATCATTTAAATAAGTAATACTATATCCTCTGCTTAAAATATTTAAAGGATTTAGTAAATTTAATTTATCAATTATATTTTTAATTTCCACTATTTTATCTTTATATAAAAGTTCAGGATTAGTTAAAACATAACTTTTTTTAATTTTTTCTAATTCATTTTTAAATTTATCTACTTTACCAAGCATTAAATCATTTAACTTACTATTCATCAAATCCAAACTCTGTTTCTTATTCTCAAACATAATACCAGGATTTTTTATCACAAAAGAATTTTTAACTGAATCTAAATATAATTTCAAATAATTTACTTTCTTATATATAGCTTCATTTAACCTAATTGAAAGTTGATTTATATGTTTATTTAAATCACTCATATTAGGAACAGCAAGTTCAGCTGCCGCTGTTGGTGTAGGTGCTCTTAAATCTGCCACAAAATCAGCAATCGTAAAATCAACCTCATGGCCAACCGCACTAATAACAGGAATTTTACTATTATAAATAGCTCTTGCAACTATTTCCTCATTAAACGGCCATAAGTCCTCAATAGAACCACCACCACGACCGACAATCAAGACATCTAAATCATAATTCTGTGCTTTTTCAATATTACAAGCAATATCTTCCTTCGCATTTTCTCCTTGAACAAGTGTCGGAAATAAAATTGTCTCACAAATTGGAAATCTTCTTTTAATTGTAGTCATAATATCACGAATAGCAGCTCCAGTACTAGCAGTAATAATCCCTACCCTTTTAGGAATTTTAGGAATAGCCTTTTTATGTTCTTTATCAAATAAACCTTCCGCTTGTAATTTTTTCTTTAATTGTTCAAAAGCAATATATAAATTACCAACTCCATCTTCAAGCATTTCATCAACATATATCTGATAACTTCCCATAGCCTCATATACACTAATTCTACCAGTAACTAACACTTTCATACCATCAGTAGGTTTAAATAAAACTTTATTAGCATTACTTCTAAACATAATTGCATTAATCTTACTAGTTTCATCCTTTAAAGAAAAATAAAAATGTCCAGATGTATGCGCTTTAAAATTTGAAATTTCACCTTTTAAAAAAACTGTTTGTAAATTTTCATCAACATCAAATTTTGCCTTTAAATAACGAGTAATTGCACCAACAGTTAAATACTTATCATTCACTATTCCACCTTCTCATGATAAATTTTATCTAAAACACCATTTATCATCTTTCTAACACTATCATCACTATAAGATTTTGCCAATTCCACTGCCTCATTAATGGCCACAACATCAGGTGTATCAGTGTATAAAAGTTCAAAAATACCTATTCTAAGTATAGCCATATCTGTATTCCCTAATCTATCGATTGTCCATCCATCCAAATACTTATTTGCAAGTTCATCAATTTCATTTTTATAAGTTAAAACACCATAAACAATTTCCTTTACATATTCATTGTCAATAGGACAAACTTCATGAATTACATCATCTACATTATAATCCATGTTATTTTTTTTATAAATTGTAATTTGATACAAAATTGTCATACATTTTTGTCTAAGTTCACTACGTGTTTCTGCCATTTAAATCACCTACTTAATTATAACACATATACAAAGGAGAAAATACTAAAAAATTTTTTTATTTTTTATAAGGATATTTTTCTTTGATTTCTTCGTTTGTAATACCAAACCTCTTATCAAATTCTTTGTTAGATAAAAACAAATAATTAAAAGCCTTATGATCAAAAACCAAGTTATTCTCTTTCATAAATTTAACTCGTGCATAAGATAATTCCACACCTTGCATCAAACAAGTCGGTCTAGATAAAATTTCACTTTGTAAATTAGCATTTTTTAAAACCTTTATTTTTTCATCTAACCCTTCACATGAATAACTAAATACAGTTGGAACCTTACGTGTTATCCAAATTATCTCATCGATAGAATAACCTATATTTAAAAAATACAAAATTTTTTCTTTTAAGTTTTGAGTGTTCAAAGTATATATAGCTGGATTCACTCCAGTAACATAATTAATATCTTCTTCACTATAGCCAAAATCAAGTAAACAATTTCTTTTAGATTCTAATGTATCTATACTCATAACAATAATTTCTGGCCTGCGTAACATCATCTTATTTATTCTATTAATAGAAAAACCTTTATCTAGAAAATAATTATAATTATCTTTTAAAGACTCTATACTATGTGAATAAATGGATGGCATTTTTTTGGTCATACTATTTACTTCCTTATCTTCAAAACCTAAACCAAGAAAAAATTTTCTTTTACTATTTAAACTATTTATTGAATTACTAAATATACTAGGTACTAAAACTGTCATATCATGAATGTTCTTATTAGAATATCCACATCCTTTCAAAAAATCAACTTTTTCAAAAATATACCCATCACTAATTGTAAGTATTTGTGGTAAAATTAATGACATTTTAAAAATTTCATTAAAAGAATAACCTAATTTGTTTAAAAAATCAAACCTTCTAGCAATGGTTTCTTTTGAATAATTAAACAAAGATGGGCTAATAGTTGTTATCGAAATAATTTCCTCATCAGAATAACCATATTCTCTAAAAAAATCAAACGTTTTAACCATAAGATTTCTTAAACCATTAGAAGAATAACGATTAACTGCATGACTTTTTAATATCTTATCCTTAGAACCCATATCATAACCAAACTCTTTAAAAAAATCTACCATATTTTCCTTCTTTCAAAAACGATTTAATATTATATACTTTTTTCATCAAAAATCAAGACAAAAAAACCAGTATAAAAACTAGTTGATTTTTAAAGTAAATACATACCAAATATGTACATAAATATATAAAATAACAAATAATGTCCAACCTAAAATAGGTACAATTAAACAAATTATCCATGAATAAGGTAATGTGTAAATTTCTTTACCTGGAACATTCAATTTTTCACTAACCAAACACCCCATTTTAATAGAAAAAACTAAAAACATAACTAAACCAGGTATAATACCAAGTATAAAACTCAAAACCCAATAATACCATCTACTGTACCAAGCATCTTTATCATATAAATCTAATTTATAAGCAATATAAAATGTGTAAAGACCAAAAGTCAAAATATTTAAAAATAAATAAATAATAGCATTTTCTTTTTTTAATGTTTTCATAACAAACCTCCAGACAAAAAAAGATAATAAATTATCTTATTGGCAAGTTCCCTTGCCTGGTTCAGAACCTTCAACATACTCTTTGTCGATAAGTTTGCAAGATGTTTTTGTCATTGAGTCCTGAAGATATCCCCCTAATAGTTTAACTAAACTAACGACAATTACACTAACTACCGCTATAATTAGTAAATATTCTACTAAGGCTTGACCCTTATTATTCATCTTTTTAACACCCTCCACAATAATATAATGCTTTAAGATAATTATAATTTTTTTTTAGATAAAAATCAACCCTATTAGCAAAAAACAAACAAATAAAGACAAATAAATAAAAATATGTTAATATAAAAATGGTGATAAATATGGAAGTAAAAGAAGCAAAAACCTTTACTCAAAAGCTAAAAGGCCTTATGTTTCAAAAGAAATTTGATTATATTTTAAAATTCAAAACAAATAGTATTCATACTTTTTTCATGAAAACAAATATTGACGTCATTTTAACAGATAAAAATGGTAAAATTATGTATATTTACCGCAATTTAAAACCAAATAAAATAATATTACCCAAAAAAGGTGTAAAATATACTTTTGAAATGCCTGTAAACTATTTAAATAATAAAAAAATTGGAGATAAATTAAATCTCTAATTTTTTATATTTTTAATATATCATTCTTATCTAAAATACCATTATTAATAGCTGAATTTATATATTCCTGCATCCTTTGTGTTCTGTTTATTTCCATATTATTGATTCTATCGTCTG
>CALVRI010000036.1 GCA_944358525.1 uncultured Bacilli bacterium
CTCTATCCTACTGAGCTACAGAGACATCAAAACAATTATAACAAAAAAAGGACTTTATATAAAGCCCTTCTTATAATTTAATAAAACTAATTGCAAATAATAAGAATAAATTATAAGCATATTTAAGTCTAAATCTAAATTTAATTGCAAACTCATTAGTCGCAACACACTTATCTACCAAACTAACTATCCAACTTTCCGCATATTTTGGAACAGATAAATTAATTGGGAACATGTGCGATCTAATCATATCTTCTTCTTTTTTAGTTAATTCAAACTGCGTTCTAGCCATTGCTACGGCTTGTTTTGGATGTGTAAATACAGATTTCAAACGTTCTTTTTGTGTCCTATTCTCAGGACTCAAAAAGAAATCATGAAGTAATCCTCCTACTGCTGTCTGCTCATAATCCAAATGTAAAACCTTCGCAATTTTATAAGAATAATAAGATACTTTTAAAGAATGATCATATCTACTTATTCCATGATGTTCTATTCTTTTAATTTTTGAAAATTCATCATTATCTAAAATATTATTAACTATACTCATATATTGTAAGTCTTTTTTGTGACTACTCATTACATTTCACCTCAAAGCTACTCGAACATTATACCACATTTATAACAAAATTACAAATTGGCACTTACTCGCTCGATTCCGTTGTATTTCCTTCTATTTTAACCTCTTCGGATGGTGGTGTAATTTGAATATATGTATTTCCATCATTAACTTTTATCTCTTCACCATCCATATTCTTGTAAACTGTTTGACTACTTCTACTTGATTTTGACCAAGTTATTGGAATAGCATATCCATCAGTTATAAAATATCCTTCACCCGAACCAACATCATCCAACTCTAATCTACCATATGAATCATAAGTATGAGTGGCAATCGGTGTGATAATAATATTTTTAACCGTATATTGACTACCTGTTACCGCATCAACATGCGGAGTATCAGACATAAAACGTTTATAAACCTTGTTTTCACTATCATATTCATAACTTGTATTAGTATAATATGAATATTTCATAAATACTGTATCGGCTTTTATGGCATCTTCTCTCTTACTTAAATCAATTTCATCAACACTATAATTTAAAAGTAAATCCTTATTAGTATTTCTGTCATAACCTTCTTCTTTCGCATATTCTTTAATTTTTTCCATACTAGTAAATACGGTATGTTCAGTTGCTTTATTTAGTGATTTATCTCTCCAAAAAACACTAGAAACAGTTAAACCATTAATATTATCAACTCCAAGTGAATTAATATCTGATTTAGCTTGATCACTCCATCCATAATGTACATAAATCGCATCATTTTCTAATGCATAATCCAAATAATATGGTCTAGCACTTCTAACAGAACCAATCTTTTCCGTATCTTGATCTTTAAATAAAGCCATTAATCTAGTAATTCCACCTTCAGCCAAAATCTCATAAGTTAAATAAGCATCTTGCAACCCAGCATGAGGCCATGCCACATGATTATTATTAATCATGACCGCAATAGGCCTAGATTTAGAGTTTTCATCAACAATTTTTAACTTCTTTTCTGGTTCTACCTTCTTCGCATATTTTTGAACTTCCTCAGGATGTGTATAAACATAATAAGCTCCAAAACCTGCTAATATTAAAATTAAAAATAAAATAACAACTACTTTCTTTTTATTTTTTTTCCTTCTTTTCGCCATAAAGCATCTCCTCTACTTTGTAACACTATTATATCAAATAGTATAAGCAATAGTTATATTAAATAATTCACTACTGTAAATATATGTCTATTACACCAAAATAATTATTCAGTAACTATCCAAGCATTAGGAATCGCTCTTGTTCTCTTTTGTCCACTTCCATTAATCGGTTGATTAGTAAGTTCACCATTAACAACCAAACCACACGATGTACCACCATCCAAATTAGAAGCATTATAAGCACCATAACGCATCATAATTTCAGTAAGTTCTACCATACCTACACCATCAATTCCATGAACATAATCACGTCCATCCATAACTAAAAATAATACAATACCATCTTGTCTTTGCCCAATAGCACTTCTTGGGGCAGTTCCCCAGCCACCGTTACCTTTAATAAATGATGGTTCACCATTTACAACTAAAAATGGTCCAAACTCAACAGCATCACGAACTCCTTTATTCAAAGCTTCCTCAGCTGTCATTTTTCCCATAATAAGTTTATTATCATGAGTAAAACCAATAATACCGCCACTACTATTGGCACTTGGCAAATTACTAATTAGTTTTCCATTTTGAATTACTACACCATGAGGTTTACCACCATTACCAACATAACCAGGATCATTAAAACCACTAGCATTCATAGCCACAATTGCATTATTTTTTTTAGCAATTTTTGTAAGCATCTCACCATTACTATTCATATTACTAGCTGTAGCCACTTTTACTTTAGAAGCATCATATATAGCTACTAGATAACCTCTCATACCATCTTCATTTATATTTATTAATTTATATGTAGCCCCATCTTCGTGAGTCAGAATTTCTTTCTCATACTTATTTTTATACATCACCTTAGAATTACTATAATCGACAAAACTAATTGCATCCAAATTAGTCTCTTCATCAGATTCTTTTACATAATTATTTTGCATAACCTGATTTATAGTTTCCTCATCATAAAACCAAGTAGCCAAATACTTATGACTCATAGTTGTCATTGCAGTTGTAATTAGCCAGTTTCTAAAATTAGGATATGGTCCATAAAGTAAAAAAGCAAGTCCAGAACCACAGATAAGTCCTATACAAATTAAAATAACTACAACCTTTTGCCATAACTTCATTTTTTTAGGCTTTTTATTTTTCTTATCATCTGGTTTTTCTTCATTTTTTTCTTCTAATGATGCCTTTTTAACATCATCAGCATACTCTTCAGTTTCCTCTTCAAACTTATTTAATAATCTATCAATATTTACATCATTTTTATCAGGAAAAACATTATCTAAAGATGGATCTTTAATAAATTCTTCAGTAGAGTTTTTCACATCCTTGCTTACTTTAATATCTTCTTCATCTTCAAAAAGTAATTCAACATCATTATTTTTCATCTGCACTTACCTCTTCTTTTCCAAAACATTCTCCATCTTCATCATAATCGATATAATCTTTATAAACCACATATTCAGCTTTATTTACTTTAGCAAAAGTTCCCCCATTTTCACTATTATATTTATCATAATCATCAACCATTTGATTATATAAATTAACATCACTTATATAATAGTTCATAGCAGCCTCATAATTAGCTTTAAATGTTGTACATTTTGTACTAGCACCTACATCACCATACTCAATATCACAGTTTTTCTTTAAATTCTTCGCACTATCTTCAACTTTTTGAATACTTTCCTCATAAGTCTTCATAAATGTATTCCAAGCTTCCGCATTATCTCTTAATGTCTCTAAATATAAATTTTCTTTATATTCATAAAATTGATTTCTCAAATTAGAAAAATCATCCACAGCCTTATTGAATGAAGGATAAGCTTCTTTTATTTCATTCATCTTTACCAATGTCTCAGCCCTATCTTCTTTAAACCCCGAAAACCATATCCAAGCTCCAATAAATATAATCGCAATAATTATAACAACAATTCCAATTATCTTTAATGACTTCTTCATAAAAGCGCACCCTCTTATCTTATACAACTATATCAAAATATAAAAAAAATGTAAAGTTTTGTCGAATAAATTTTTACCTTACATTTTCCTTTTTTATAAACATTGCCTTATATTACAACGTTTAAAGTAATTTTAAAATAATTAATTTTTTTTATAGTTAATAAAATTTTAACAAAATAATCATTGACAAAAATCTTATTCTTTATCATCTTTTATATTTTCTAAAATATCTTTAAGTTCTATAGCCACCTTATGCGGTAATATACTAGATAACTCTTCTACACTTTGTTTTCGCATGTTATCTACTGTTTTATATTTTTTAAGTAATTCTTTTTTACGTTCAGTGCCAATACCAGGAATATCATCAAGTATCGAAGCATATAAACCTTTACTTCTAATTTGCTTATGATAATTAATAGTAAAATTATGAACTTCATCCTGCATTCTTTCTAGATAATGAAATAAATTACTTCTTTTTTCAATAGGTATCTCACCATCAAATGTCACTAATGCATTAGTTGAGTGTTTATCATCTTTCTTTAAACCAACTAAATTAATATTCATACCTAAACTATCTAATACCTCTTTAGCCACATTCATCTGTCCTATACCACCATCGACAATAATTAAATCAGGTCTAACTAAATTATCTTTAAGTACTCTAAAATATCTTCTATAAATAACTTCCCTCATTGTTCCATAATCATCATTCTTATCTACAGAAATTTTAAATTTACGATACTCATTTTTAGCTGGTGATCCATCGATAAATACAACCATTCCAGACACATTATATGTCCCAAATAAATGTGCATTATCAAATAGTTCAATTCTGTCTAGCTTATCTAAACCTAACACCTCTTTTAACTCTTCATTTGCTTTAACGGTCTTTTCTTCGTTTTTAATTACTAACTCATATTCATCTTCTAACTGTTTTTTTGCATTATCAGAAGCCATATCAACTAATTTCTTTTTAACACCCTTCTCAGGAATTTTAACTTTAACTTTAAAATAATCAGAAAGTAACTCATCATCTGTAATACTAGGTACTAAAACCTCTTTAGGTATCAATGCCTTATCGTAAAATTTAGCTATATAACGAGTTAATTCTTCTCCTTCATCATCGATTAATGGAATGATTTGATGATGATGTCCAGCTATTTTACTACCTCTAACAAAAAACACAAATACACTTAAATAATTACCATCGCTATAATATCCAAATATATCTCTATCAATATTATCATTAACCTCAATCTTCTGTTTAACTAAAATAACATTAATATCATCAAGTAAATTCTTAAGTTCTAAAGCTTTCTCAAAGTGTAAAGTTTCACTTTCTTTTTTTATCTCTGATTTTAACTTTTCAGTGACAATCTCATTATTACCTTTTAGAAAACTAACAATATCTTTTTCCATCTCCTCAATCTTCTCTTTAGGAACATTATTAGAACAATAACCTAAACATTGACCAATATGATAATATAAACATGGTCTTTTTTGATATGTGTTGCACTTTCTAAGTGGATATAATCTATTAAGTAAATTAACAACCTTTCTTGCCGCATAAACATTTGGATAAGGGCCAAATAATCTAGTTTTTTTCTTCTTTTTATGAACATTCCTAACAATTAACAATCTAGGAACTTTATCCATTGTAAGTTCAATATAAGGATAACTTTTATCATCCCTAAGTAAAATATTATATTTAGGATCATGCTTTTTAATTAAATTAATTTCTAATATCAAAGATTCTGTCTCTGAAGAAACAACAATATAATCAAAATCAGCAATCTCACTAACTAATCTAGCTGTTTTACCAGTGTGTGAAGAGTGAAAATAAGAATTAAGCCTATTTCTTAAATCTTTAGCTTTACCAACATAGATAATAACCCCATCTTTATTTTTCATTAAATAACACCCAGGTTTATGTGGTACCAATTTTAATTTATCTAAAACCATAACTCCTCACCTCTTCAAATAATTATAATTAAATATCCAAATTTAATCAAGATAAAGTGTAAATTTGACAAAAATAATAACTATAGTATAATACACACCTATAAAAAGGAGGTTTTATAAATGCAAAAATTAACAAGAAGAGAATTTGTATTAATGTGTGGCTCAGCTGCAGCCGGTATTATCGGTAGTACATTCGTATTTTCTAAATTACCAAAGGAAATAGAAACAAAATATATATCAAATATTATGGTAAATCCAAATGAATTTTTAATATTAAATAAAGATTCGAAAGGCATTATTTATATTTTAATAAATGGTATTTTAATGCAAGGCCAAGAAGAAGAATTTGCAAATGAACTTATATCAAGAGGAATCATAAATCATGATGGATGTGATATTTATACACTGCCTAAAAAAGAGGATGGCTTAATAACACCTATAGAAAATATTTCTATTGAAACACAAGATAACTTAAATTATACATTTACATCAAATAGTAAAGACAAATTAGACAAAATTGAAAAATACCAATCTGATTTACTAGCTAAAAATAGTGAATTATTTAAAAGTGTTAAAACAAGATAACTAAAAATCTTGTTTTTTAATTTATTTTTATCTATAATTTAGTTGGTGATATTAATGAAATCTATTAAAGAAGAAGTCATAAACGAAATCATTATCAACAAATCTAAATTTATTACAGTTTTAACTAATATAAATGATATAAATAAAATCAAAGAAAAATTAGAAGATATAAAAAAAACATATAAAGATGCGACTCACTACTGCTATGCCTATATCATAAATAATCATGAAAAATGTTCTGATAATGGTGAACCAAGTGGTACTGCTGGTATGCCTATCTTAAATGTTTTAAAGCAAAATAACTTAACTAATATACTATGTGTAGTAATAAGATACTTTGGTGGCATTAAATTAGGAGCTGGTGGATTAATTAGAGCATATAGTACTAGTGCAAGTGAAGCATTAAACAAAGCTAGTATCACTAATCTAGTAAATGGATATAATATAACTATCGAATTTCCTTATGATAACTTAAAACAAATAGATTACCTACTTAAAAATATTGATATTAAAAAAACTTATCAAACCAATATAACATACACTTTCAATATTGAAAAAGAAAAATTTAACCAAATAGAAAATGAATTAACTAAATTAAGTAAAATAAAACTCAAGAAGCAAATAACCCTAGCCTCTTGAGTTTTTATTATCCAAAATCACTATACTTCTATTATCTAAATTAATATCTTTAATAGAATTTTTAAAGGTTTCAAAATTAAGTTCTTTTAATTTATTGTACATATCATAAATAGGATTACCATAAAAATAAACTTGATTAGATATCATATTACATATACCAGTTGAATTTTCAGTTGATAAAACTGTTGAATTCAAAATTGCTTTTTTAATTAAATTAAAATCTTTTTCACAAAAATCAAAATCCTTAATAGTTTTATCAATTAAATTAATAATTTCATTCTCATTCTCTTTAACTGTCGCATTAAATAAAATAACATAATAATCATCCACAACTTCCAAATAAGCAGAAACAGGTGAAATTATATTTTTATTTTTTGCAAACATATCAGTTATTGGCGCTATTGCTCCAAATTTCATATCGAGTAAAAAGGAAAAATAAACTTTATTTAAATAATCATCTTTGATATAAGTTGGTTTTTTCACCTTATAACTAACTAATATTTCCTTAGATAAATTATCCATATAAATTATATCTTTTTCCTTAACTACACTTTCTGGTTCATCTTTGTGTTTAATCTCTACCTTAGGTCTTTTCTTAAAATCATACTTCTTATAAAACTCTTTAATAAACTTTATCGTCTTTTTCACATCCACATCACCACTAATAGTCAAAATCATATTACTAGGGTGATAAAAAGTATTATAACAATTATATAAATCCTCTTTAGTAATTGAATTAATATCTTCTAAACTTCCTAAAACCGTATTTTTAAAATCTAAATTATGAAAAGTATTTACTAAACTTCTATCATAAACAATTGAAAATGGATTATCCAAATCTTGTTTCTTTTCCTGTGAGATAATACCTTTTTCCTTTAAAACATTCTCATCAGTAAAATAAGGTTCATGAACACAGTTAAGTAAAGTATCTAAATTTTCATAAAAATGACTAGCACCTGTAAAATGATAAGCGGTTATAAATTCATTTGTAAAAGCATTACCAGAAGCCCCATTATTTTCATAAACAGAAAGCGGATCTATACCATCTTTTTTTTCAAACATCTTATGTTCTAAAAAATGAGCAATCCCTCCAGGAACTCTAATAAAATCTTTATCTCCATCCATCTTAAATTCTAAAATAGAGCCTCCAAAGAAAGTAGTTATTCTCGCATGAATTGTATGTCTAGGAATTGGAGAAATAAATACTCTAAGTCCATTATCTAAAACCTCTTCATATGCATCTAAACCTAAAACATCATAACTTTTTTTCTCCATTTTATCTTTCTCCCTTTAGTAAATACACTGTATCAATATGTACCTTTTTAGCTAAATTCATAACATCTTCTTTAGTAACTTTCTCCATTTGTTTTTTTCTAACATCAATCTTATCATTATGAGTAAAAAGTTCTGATGTATAATTTCCAACAATTTCACTTTGTGAATCTTCTATTTTAATTAAAGAATTATAATATATTTCCTTAACACCTTCAAATAATTCTAAAGAAAAATTACCCTTTTCCATATTGTTCATCTCTTCTTTCACAAGAGAATATGTTTTATCAAAATCAGAACCATTTATTCCCGCATATATTTTCATTGTCTCAAATAAATTCTGACGAACCGCATAAATATAATAACAAAGTGAATTCTTTTCTCTAACCGTTTGTGTTAAAAGTGAATTCATTCCTCCACCTAAAATCCAAGAATATAAAACAAACACATAATTCCTTTCAAAATCAGTTAAATCCATAAGTTTACAGCCAATAGCTAAATTACTTTGAACATTATTAGATGGTTCAATTATAATTCTTTCTTTTTTATTATAACTAGTTTGTTTAACTAAATGTTCTAATTTTTCTTTTGTTCCTTTAAATTTAATTAATTTACTAAAAATATCACGAATTTCTAAAGGCTCTACATCACCACATACAAATATGTCAAGCTTACCCTCATCCATAATTTTCCTATAAAAACTGTAAAGATCTTTAGCTGTCAAACTTTCAATACTTTTAATCAAATCATCCAAACTCATAACATCATATTTTTTACACTTCATCTCTTCAGATAAACGACCACCCGCATAATCTTGTGGCCTATCCTTCATAGTTCTATAATATTCAAGTAACTTTTCTTTCTGTATTTCAAATACTTCTCTATCAAAACCATTATCTATAACTTTGGGTTCAAATATAAAACTTGTCAAAAATTTAAAATTAGCTTCATTCATGCCTGCTTCAGTATATTTTTCATTGGCAAAACTAGCTGTCAAAGTAAGTATATCTTTTGAGCCACTACTCAAAACCCTAATATTATAAGAAGGATCATAAATACTTGCACAAGCTACATTAATATCTCTCAAACTATCATATTTCTTGCTAGTTTGAATAAGTAATCTACTAAGTAATCCCATATATCTTTCAGTATCTTTTTCATCATCAAATCTTATATTTATATTGTAAGAAATAGTTTTAAAACGGTCTGTCTTTATAACGTGCAAATCAAATCCATTCATATCATAATCTATATAATCCATTCCGCACCCCCATATTATTATGTACCAAAATCAAATTATAAAACCGAATCTAAAGCAAGTTTTATCATTTTATCTAAACCTTTTTCTCTCTCTTCTGGTGTAGCCACATCTTTAATATATTTAGAATCAACAACACTCATCAAACAAGCCGCTTTCTTATTAAGCATTTTAGCAACATAAAATAAAGCAAAAGCTTCCATTTCAGCCGCAATTGGCTTAACATCCTTAGGCATTCTATCAAAAAATTTACTAATATCAGTCGCATAAACATCAAAACAATCTAAACAAGCAGTCATACCACGATATAATTTTATGTCATTTTGATAAGCGACTTTACCAATTTTAACATTCAAATCCTCATCGCTATAAGCAACGTGACATAAATCATTATTAAGTGTTAAAGCAAAACTACTTTCCGTATAAACAGCTGTTGATAAAATAATATCAAATAATTTCATCTCTTCTAAATAAGCTCCACAAGAACCTATTCTAATAATTTCCTCTACATCGTAAAACTTATAAAGCTCATAAGCATATATTCCCATACTTGGCATACCCATTCCATGAGCCATAACCGTAACCTCTTTACCTTGATATAACCCAGTATAAGCATACATTCCTCTAACTTCGTTAACTAATCTATAATCAGTTAAATATTTTTCAGCTATATATTTTGCCCTCATTGGATCTCCAGGCATAATAACTGTTTTCGCAATATCTCCTTTTTCCGCACTATTGTGTGGTGTCATAATATTCACTCTCCATTTCTACCCTAAATAAATTATAACAAACCCCTATTTATAAATCAAACTTTTTACTCATTTTTAACTCTACTTTCTTATAAAATCCACTAATATTTAGCTTTCCATTAACCTTCTTATAACTAATAGCTAAATTAGGTAAAAATATCTTTAAAAATGAGTTAGACTTTATTAATCGCATATCATCACCTATATATAACATACGA
>CALVRI010000037.1 GCA_944358525.1 uncultured Bacilli bacterium
CTTTCGGAAGTGTATTATATCATAACCCTTAAATTAGGATTTTTTTTATTGTCTACTCTATGGGGTGCATTTCAAAATCAAGGGCTAATTTCATAATGGAGCAAGTGACCGGAATCGAACCGGCATCTTAGCCTTGGCAAGGCCATATACTAACCGTTGTACTACACCTGCGTCTTTTTAATTATATAATATTTTATGTTTATTGTAAAGAAAATATTTTAAAAAATGAAAAAAACTAGTTTAATTACTAGCTTTTAACTGATTTTTAAATATTTTTCTAAATAAGAATCTAACTAATGGTCCAGCATAAAAAAGTTGCCAGAATAATGCCATTGGAAAACTTAAGGTCCATGTTTGGATCCAGTTTACAAATAGGTTTTCCCAGCCTTTAAATTCAAATAGTAGGTTAGCGATTAATGTCATAATTGGACACATAAAAGCAACTGTTAAACAAGAAATCAATAAGGTTATAAATATAGGTTCTGTTTGTTTTACGTTTAGTGTTTTAAAAGTTATTTTGTGAACTAATTTTCCAACAAAGAAAAACTCTATTAAAAAAGCGATTAAGCATGTTAAGGGTAATGCTTTTAATACCTCTAAAAATATTTCATTAGATAGTTTACCATTTTGAAGTGATATGTTGTATGTTATCATAGCAAATATCATTAAAATAACCATCATTATTCCAAAAATGATTTCTTGAAATTTAGTTTTAGGCATATAAAAACCTCCTTTCATTTTTAAAAGAAGATTGTTGTTGTTCGTTAATCATTTATATAATGTACGTTTCCAATTTTACCAATTTCTTTTTGCCTTGAGTAATTATAACAAATTTTTAAAATTTGTGTAAGTGAAAATGAATAATTTACATAATTATTTATCCATGATAAAATTGATGTAGAGGGAAAAAGTATGGAAAAATTAAAAGGATTATCAGAAGAAAAAGTTTTAGAATTAAAAGAAAAAGGTTTGGTAAATTATAATACTGAAGTTAAAACAAAGTCGATAGGGCAAATAATTATGATGAATTTTTTTACTTTGTTTAATTTTTTGAATTTTGGACTTGCTTTAGCTATTTTTCTTGTGGGTTCTTATAAGAATTTACTTTTTCTTGGAGTTGTTTTTTGTAATACTTTAATTAGTACAATTCAAGAAATTAGAAGTAAAAGGGTTATTGATAAATTATCATTACTTAATGAAAGTAAAGCGACAGTAATTAGAGATGGAATAGAAAAGCAAATTGGAATTCATGAAATTGTTTTAGGTGATATTATTAAACTTAGAGCGGGTAATCAAATAGTTACTGATAGTAGGATTTTAGATGGTGAAATTTTAGTTAATGAATCACTTATTACAGGGGAATCAGAGTCAGTTACTAAAAATAAAGATATGGAAATTTTATCTGGTAGTTTTGTAGTGAGTGGTAGCTGCTTAGCTGAGGTTATTCATGTTGGAGCTGATAATTATACATCTCAAATATCAGCAGAGGCTAAATATATTAAAAAGGTTAATTCAGAAATTATGAATTTTATTAATAAAATTATTAAATATATTTCTATAGCTATTATTCCAATTGGTGTATTATTATTTTTAGGACAAATGGATTCTGGATCATTTAGTGATACGATAATCCATGTTGTGGCAGCACTAATTGGTATGATACCAGAAGGTTTAGTATTACTTACTAGTACTGTTTTAGCAATTAGTGTTATTAGACTTTCTAAATATAATGTTTTAGTTCAAGAGTTATACTGCATTGAAACATTAGCTAGAGTTGATACTATTTGTTTAGATAAAACGGGTACGATTACTAAAGGAGAGATGGAAGTATCAAAATTAGTACCTTTAAATGGAACTAACATGAATGAAATAATAGATGCTTTAAGTATGATGAGTTATCATATGGATAATGATAATCAGACAATGGAGGCAATTAGTAAGAAATATGCGAGAAGAAATGATCATAAGGTAATAGAGATTGTACCATTTTCTTCACAAGCTAAATGGTCTGGTATTTCTTTTGAGGAAGTAAGTTATGTTTTAGGAGCTCCAGAAATTGTCCTTAAAGATACTTCTAAAATAGATAAAGAGCTTAATTTATATACAAGTAGTAATAGAACAATATTATTAGGAAAGGTTAATTATAAGTTAAATAAGACTTTACCTTTAGATGTAGAGCCTATGGGACTTGTTATTATTAATGATAAAGTTAGGTTAGAAGCTAAAGCTACACTTGAATATTTTAAAGAGCAGGGTGTTGATATTAAACTTATTTCTGGTGATAATCCGAAAACTGTAGCTGGTGTGGCTGAGAAGGTTGGACTTACAAATATTAAATATATTGATATGAGTCGGTGTGATACACCAATAATTGATATGGTTGATGATTATAATGTTTTTGGTAGAGTTAAACCTAAACAGAAAAAAGAGATTGTCATGGCATTAAAAGCTCATGGTCATACGGTTGCTATGACAGGTGATGGAGTTAATGATGTACTTGCTTTAAAGGAAGCTGATTGTAGTGTAGCTATGAATAGTGGTAGTGATGCGGCAAGAAATGTATCTCAACTTGTTTTACTGGATTCTAATTTTTCATCTATGCCGAAGGTTGTGGCTGAGGGAAGAAGAAGTATAAATAATATTCAAAGGTCATCATCTTTATTCTTATGTAAAACAACTTATGCGACTTTACTGGCAGTTTTATTTATGTTTTTACCATTAAGTTATCCATTTGAGCCTATTCAACTTACTTTAATTAGTGTTGTAACAATTGGTATTCCGTCATTTATTTTGGCTTTGGAACCTAATAATGAGAGAATTAATGGTAAAATTATTTTGAATGTTTTGAAAAGATCTATACCAACAGCTTTAACGATTGTGGCTAATATTATAATTGTCACATTTTTACCAAATATTATTAGACTTACAACTGATGAGGTTTCAACTTTATGTGTGTTATTAACTGGACTTACGGGATTTATGCTTTTATATAGAATAAGTGTTCCTTTTAATACTTTACGTAGGTGTTTATTTGGATTTTTAATTGTATTATTTAGTGTTGGTGTAATATTATTTAGAGAATTTTTCTCACTTACAATTTTGACACCTAAGTTATTGATTTTAACACTCGCATTATTTATGATAGCTATAACTTTATTTAATATTTTTACAGATTTATTTTATAAAGTTTCAAAAAAAGTGAAAATATGATTAAAGCCTTAATTTTTGGGCTTTTTTCTTTGATATTTTGGTGACAAATATTGACAGTAAATGTAAAGAAGATGTATAATGTTATTAACAATAATAAAGCGGGTGATTAAATGATTAATGAAAAAGATACAGGGGCTTTAATTAATCAAATTCGTGATGTAACACGTGACCATATAGATTGGATAAAATCACAACTTTTAAAACCAAATAATTTTATGGCAGCAAAAGGCCGTGAAGTTTGGATTGATGTTCCAAATAGTAAACTTAAAAATATTGTGACGATACCTAGTAAGAATGAACCAAACTATCGTGAAGCTTGGGTGAGGGTGTATAATTTAGCTGTGGATTATTTGGAAGGTAGTTTGAGTTATGCTTTTATGAGCGGCAAATTGGATTACAAAAAGTTTAATTGGCCTGATTTTGATCCTAGTAATGCGGATTATGCACGTGGTTTAGAAGAAGTTTTAGATGAGTTTAAATTGATGGAAGAAAAGAGACTCAAAGAGGAGGAAGAAAAATCTAAACTTATGGTTACTAAGAGTAGTGTAGTACTTACTCCAGTAAATGTTGAAAATATTGGTAACTATATTGAAGAGTCAAAAGTAGAACAACCAGTGGAACAGATGCCTAGACATGGGGCACATAATGAGTATTTAAATTTAGTTCCACCAGTAGAAGAAATGGTTTCTGATGCTATAGAACCAGAGTCTCAAACAAATGAACAAGTAGTAGAAGTTTCAAATGAAAAAATGGATTATACTTCTAAATTTGAATTTCAAAAAATATTAGATGGCGATAAACTTACAAAAAAGGATTTTCGTGATATACCTAATAATATCAATTTAATGGTTATTCCATGTCAAGATGTCGATAATATTAAAGAGGAAAAATTGTTTTTTGAAAATATGCGAGTATGTGTGGATGAAAGTGTAAAAACTGGCGCTATGATATATGGGCATGCTACTGAGGAAAGAGAAGCTGCATATGAACTTAAGAAAATATTTAAGTTATTAGATCAATGCGATGAAGGATTTACAAAATGTGTAATTTATGAAGTTAATGATAAATTTGTTTTAAAGAATAAAGATAGTGAAATGAAACTTTTGAGTTTTATTAATGCTTATACTTTGATTTTAGAAGGACTTGCAAAAGATGGATTTATTCCTATTTTATCTATGAATTTATCTAGTAAAAAGATTTTGAAAGATATTTATGAAAGATATAATTTAGAGAGTAAATTTGAGACTGTTTATAGAGTTTTAGTAAGAGAACTTGATGATTTAGATAAAGAAGATTCAACTATTTTATTAGATCCACAGTATGATTATGATGTAATAACATTAAGAGATCCTAGGTTTAAAACGGGAGATTTAATTAGAAATTCTATAGATGAAAAAAATACAACTTTAGCTAAAGCTGCATAGTTGTGTTTTTTTTTCTAGATATTGTAATATTATTTATGGTAGGTGATGAAATGTTAAAGTTAAGTAATATTAAAAAAGATTATAAGACTGGTGACTTTGTTCAGCATGCTCTTAAAGGCATTAATTTATCTTTTAGAAATAATGAGTTTGTAGCTGTACTTGGTCCAAGTGGTTCAGGCAAGACCACTTTATTAAATATTATTGGTGGACTTGACCGGTATAGTAGTGGTGATTTAGTAATTGATGGTAAATCTACTAAAAAGTTTAAAGATAAAGATTGGGATGCCTATCGTAATCATACAATTGGATTTGTTTTTCAAAGTTATAATTTAATAGGACATATTTCAGTTTTAGAAAATGTTGAGATGGGAATGACTTTGAGTGGTGTTAGTTCAAGTGAAAGAAGAAAGAGAGCCTTATCTTTATTAGATAAAGTTGGACTTAAGGAACATGCTCATAAGAAACCTAACCAGCTTTCTGGTGGACAGATGCAGAGGGTGGCTATTGCGAGAGCTTTAGCTAATAATCCTAAAATAATTTTAGCTGATGAACCGACAGGTGCACTGGATAGTAAAACAAGTACACAAATAATGGAACTTATAAAAGAAATTTCTAAGGATAAGTTAGTTATTATGGTAACACATAATGCTGAACTTGCAGAGTCTTATGCAACTAGAATTGTTAGGATGAAAGATGGTGAGCTTTTAAGTGATAGTAAGCCTTATGACTCTGATAATGATAGTGGCAATTTAAATATTAAGAAAACATCTATGAGTTTTTTGACCGCTTTAAAACTTTCTTTTGGAAATATTAGAACTAAAAAAGGTAGAACTATTTTAACGGCTTTTGCTTCATCTATTGGTATTATTGGTATTGCATTAATACTTTCACTTTCTAATGGATTTAATATTGAAGTGGAAAATTTTGAACAGAATTCTTTAGTACAGTCACCAATTATTATTTCTAATCAAACTGTTAAAATGGATGAAGATACTTTAAATGAACTTCGTGGTAATGCTAGTAAAGATAAGTATCCTTCTAGTAATAAGGTTTTTGCTGATGAGGATATTGCGGATACAATAATTCATACGAATAAAATAACTAGTGAATATATAGATTATTTGGATGAGATGGATAAATCTAATGTTTCGGCTATTTCTTATATAAAAGGAACAAGTATAAATTTAATTAGTAAAAATGGTGATAATTATACTTTAGTAACTCCTAGTTCTAGTGGTATGAATATGATGAGTTCGGTTTCATCTTTTGAACAACTTCCAAGTGAACCTAATGATGATGGGCTTATTACAAATAATTATGATGTTTTAGCAGGTGAGATTAGAGATGAGCCAGGACTTGTACTTTTTGTAGATAGTCATAATCAGATTGATGGTTCTCTTTTGAAACAGTTAGGTTTTGATGATGATGCAAGTTTTGATGATATAATAAATAAAGAACTTAAGGTTGTTATTAATGATGATTATTATAAAAAAATAGGTAATGTTTTTACTACAGAGACTGATTTAGATAAATTATATAATAGTGAGAATAGTATTAATGTTAAAATAATGGCTGTTTTACGTGGTAAAGAAGATAAAGAGATGATTGCAAGTAATACAGGTTTATATTATACAGATGCTTTAGGTAATGAAATTATAAGTAAGAATAATGAATCAGAAATTGTTAAAGCTCAGAGGGATGCGGATTATAATGTACTTACTCATCAAAGTTTTGATAGTACAGTTAGTAAAGATACGATACTTGGTTATTTGGGAGCTGATGT
This sequence comes from uncultured Bacilli bacterium, assembly GCA_944358525.1. Lineage (GTDB taxonomy): Bacteria > Bacillota_I > Bacilli_A > RF39 > UBA660 > Coprosoma. Next base: position 6,418 of record CALVRI010000037.1, read on the forward strand.
TATACCGACAGCAATTTATATTTACCCTAAAGATTTTGAAACTAAAGATGAAATTACTAATTATTTAGATGAGTATAATGATGGTAAGAATGAAGAAGATATTATTCAATATACGGATATGGCGGAGATGATTTCAAATTTATCTGGTAATATCATGGATGCTATTACAGTTGTTCTTATTGCTTTTTCTTCAATATCATTGGTTGTATCTTCAATTATGATTGGAATAATTACTTATATTTCAGTTTTGGAACGTACGAAAGAAATTGGTATTTTAAGGGCTATTGGTGCTAGAAAGAAAGATATTACGAGAGTGTTTAATGCGGAGACTTTTATTATTGGTATCTTTTCAGGAGTTCTTGGTATAACTATTGCTTATTTATTTACTATTCCAACAAATATAATTATTGAAAATTTATCTGGTCTTGCTGGTGTGGCTAAATTGAACCCTATACATGCTTTAATTTTGATAATTATAAGTTTGACTCTTACAATTATTGGTGGAGCAATTCCTGCCAAAATGGCTTCTAGAAAAGATCCTGTTGAGGCACTTAGAACAGAGTAAAAAAGACTCTGTTTTTCTTTGTTATTACTTTTTATTCTCAATTTGACATAATTTTTATAAGGTGTATAATAAAAAAGCTTTTTAAAGAAAGAGGCGATTTTATGAAAGAAAGCACAGTGCAGTTAGATGTAAAAGAGCAGTTAGCTTTACCAAATAAAACTGATAAAGTGAGAAAACCAGAAAAAACCGAAAGAGAAATTGCTTTAGCAAAGTATGCTAGATTTTTTAAACGTAATATGGCTAAATTTAATATTACTGATCCAAATTATACTGCTTTGGAAATTGTAAATGATGAAGGATTAATGGTTAGTAGAGAATTACAAGAAGATGGTGGATTTTCTAATTTTAAAATTTGTAATATTGGAGTAATTAATACTTTAATTGAAAATCCAGCAAAGCTTTCTCAAATTAATTTAGTACATGCGGTTATGCCATTTGATGATGTATATTCATTAATAAAGGCTTTTGCTAAAATCCCTGAATTAACAAATGCTAAAACTAGAGTTGTTTTAGGTACTTATGATAATTATGATGATGAACATGATAGAAATATTAGAGTTTTAAATAATTTAATTAGAGAATTAGATTTTAGTGGTTATCATTGTGCGGATGAAGATGGAACAGCTTTAAAAATGGTTTACTCAACTTATCAAAAAAATTTAAGAATGAGACACTAGTTGTCTCTTTTTTGGTGTATAATTATTTAGGGTGATAAAAATGAAAGGAAAATTAGAAAAAATAGTTAAGATTTTAACTAAAGAAGGAAAAACTATTAGTACAATGGAGTCATGTACAGGTGGAGCAATTGCGAATGCGATTACTAATGTACCAGGAGCTAGTAATGTACTTAATTTTAGTGCGGTAACTTATTCTAATGATTTTAAAATTAAAATGGGAGTAAATGCGAATATTATAGATAAATATACAGTTTATAGTAAGGAAACAGCTAGAGAAATGGCTAGAGCTATTAGTGTATTTGCTTCAAGTGATTATGGAATTGGAGTTACTGGTAAGCTTGGTAAGATAGATCCTAATAATAAATTTGGAGATGATAATCAAGTGTTTGTTTGTATATATGATAGTGGTAAATATATAGATTTTAATTTGTTTGTCGATAGAGATGATAGGCGGGATGATAAGTTAGAAGTTTTAGAAGTTGTTGTTAATAAACTTTTAGAATATTTAGAAAAGTAATTATGTATAAAAATTTAGATTATTTATTTTTAAATTTAAGTAAATCGAAGTTTCGATCTAGTTTTCATTTGAGAAAATATATGGTAGATTATATCAATGAAAAAGGTATAGATGAGATTAGAAAGCATGCTTATGATTTTATAAATAAGAAGTTAAAACCAGCTTATCCTAAAAATGATGGGAGACAGACAGCATATAAAGGACATCCTGTTTTTATAGCCCAGCACGCAACAGGAACGTGCTGTAGAGGATGTTTGGAAAAGTGGCATCATATACCAAAAGGTAGAGTACTTACTGATGATGAGGTAGACTATATTGTAAATGTTATTATGAAGTGGATAGAGCAGGAAATGAAAAGTTAATTTTATATACAATTTTATTTAAATATGTTATAATTTTAGTGGTAATCGATTATTAATGATAACCAAAAATTTTTAAGGAAGGGAGATATATATAATGGAATTAAAAGGTTCAAAAACAGAGAAAAATTTACTAACTGCTTTTGCTGGAGAAAGTCAAGCTAGAAATAAATATACTTATTTTGCTTCTACAGCTAAAAAAGAAGGATATGAGCAAATTGCTGCTATTTTTGAGGAAACTGCTAATAATGAAAAAGAACATGCTAAAATGTGGTTAAAAACTTTATTTGGTGGTGATATTAAAGATAGTTTAAAAGTTAATACTATGGAAGCTTTAAAATTAGCTGCTGAAGGGGAAAACTATGAATGGACTGAAATGTATGCTGAAATGGCTAAAGATGCCAAAGAAGAAGGTTTCAATCAAATAGCTTATTTATTTGAAGAAGTAGCTAAAATTGAAAAAACTCATGAGGAGAGATACAATAAATTATTAGAAGCTGTTAAAGAAGAAAAAGTATTTAAGAGTGAAACTCCTAAGATGTGGGTTTGCCGTAATTGTGGTCATGTTCATTATGGTGAAGAAGCTCCAAAAGTTTGTCCAGTATGTGCTCATCCACAATCATACTTCGAAATTAAAGCTGAAAATTATTAAAAAAGAATTGCTAGATTTTGTAGCAATTCTTTTAATATGCATAAATTAACAATATGCATAAATAAAGGTGGTCAAATAGATTGGCTTCCCAATGTGGGGAATCCAAAAAATATCAATGTTGATGATTGGATTTTAGAAATTGATAAGACAATAACAACCGGGAAAGGCAAAAAAGAAATTATAAAAGATTATCTTCTTTCTAGATTTATTTGTTATTTAATTGTTCAAAATGCCGATTCTAGGAAACCTGTTATAGCATTTGCTCAGCAATATTTTGCGATTAGAACTAGACAAGATGAATTAAACCAAAAAAATTGGGAAACTTTTACAGAGATCGAGAAAAGATTTTATATAAGGAGTCAAACTAAACGTGGTAATTATTTTTTACAACAAGTAGCTAAAGAGGCTGGGGTGAAAAATTTTGATAAGTTTCATAATGCTGGTTATAAAGGTTTGTATAATGAAACGGCAGATGAAATATTTAAAGGAAAAGGGTTAAGATATAGAGAAGATATTTTAGATAATATGGGAAGTGAAGAACTTGCAAGTAATTTATTTAGAATAGTTCAAACTGAAAGTAAGTTGAAAAGAGAAAACGTAAAAGGAGAAAGTAATGCAAATGAGGTACATTTTAATGTTGGTAGAATAGTTAGAAATGCTATAAAACAATCTGGAGGGACTATGCCAGAAAATTTACCAACCCCATCGAAAAGTTTGAAACAAATAAAAAAAGAGAATAAATTAAATTATTCAAAAATGGAAAAGATCGGTGGCTTAAAATTTTAAAAAAGAATTGCCAGGTTTGTAGCAATTCTTTTAATATACATAAATGGTGTCCCCTTGGGGGCTCGAACCCCAGACCCACTGATTAAGAGTCAGTTGCTCTACCAACTGAGCTAAGGA
>CALVRI010000038.1 GCA_944358525.1 uncultured Bacilli bacterium
TTATTAGGATTTGCGGAATTTTTAAAGGTTAGAAGTAAATGATTAAAAAAATAGTATTATGTTTATTTGCTTTATTGTTTGTGGGATGCAGAGTTGAAACTAGAACTATTGATAAGGCAAATGGTGATTCTAAAACTTATTTATTTTTTAAAGATTTTGATCCTAATAATTATTATGTAGAGTTATTTGATAGGAATAACAATAAAAATGATGATACTAAAATAATTATGGCTAGAAGTGGTGACAAATATTATTATGAGATAGATGGAACTAGTAATATGATTGTTATTTCAAAAGATGGTTATAATTATACCTTAGATGCTCAGATGAAAAATTATAATAAGGTAGAAGGGCCTGTTACTGATTATTCTTATGGGGTTTTACCACATGATATGAAAGCTCTTAGAATAGAAGGTTATGAAACTGGTGAAGAGAAGGTTTATGGTAAAAATTATATATATGAGAAGTATAAATTAGATAATGATGAGACTACTTATTATTTTAGTGGTGATGATTTAGTATATATTAAACATAAAAGTATTCAAAGTACGGTATTTTTTAAGTTTAATTTGACAAAAGATAAGCCTAGTAGTAAGCTATTTGAAATTCCAAAAGATTATTTGGAAATTACTTACTAGGTGATGGTATGAATTTGAATGGTTTTAAATTAAAAATTATGAGTGAATATTTGCCACTTAGCATTAAGTATGAATATTTAAGATGTTTTTATGAGATATTGGAAACTGATAAATATTCTTTTTTTACTGTGGAAAAAAGGCTAGAGGAACTTCAAGCATCTTTTAATAGAGAAGTTAGTGAATTTAATTGTTATTTAAACTTAATATATAATTATTTGAAAGAAAATAATAATTTTTATAATTTAGATGCTAATGGTGAAATGTATAGATGGCTTATAGAAAATGTGGGAATTTTAATGTTTATGTATGGTGATATAAGAGCTCATGATATTGTATCGGAGCTTATTTTAGAAAAAAATAAATCTTTTCCAGTATTTAAAATTGATGATAAATATCTTTTTAGATTAAAACAAATCTATGAATATTTATGTAATTACGGCAATTTACCTGTTCAAACAGATAGAACAATTAAATTTGAGGATGGAGCATATATGGGAAGTTTTTTATCGCATAATAAGAAACGAATATATATGCTTAAGGAAGCTAATGAACATGCATATAGTATTACAAAATATTATGAGATGCTTTATTTGAATTTTAATGATAAGTTAAATGAGGTCTATGAATATTTACTTCAAAATGGTGATTTACCTTATATCGATGATAAACAAGTTAAATTTAGTAATGGCGAGGTTATGAGTTATTTTATAAGTCATAATAGGAGAAAGCTTGAGATGATGAATGATAATAGAGCTAAAATTATTATCTATTATCTTAATAAGAGAAAGGGTTTAAGTTTTGATGAAAAAATTTTAGAAGTATATAATATGCTTTTGGATGAAGATTTTGTTTTGAGTAAAAATAGTACTTTTAGCGATGGTGTAAATATCAAAAAATGGTTTAGGGATAATAAAAGAAAATTAATTAAGTTGAAAGATGATGATCGTATTTCTTTTATATTGAAAAAGTGTTTTAAGCTTAGTTTTGAAGAGAAGGTATTAGAAGCACATGAATATTTAGATTTATATCATAAAATTCCTTCGAAAGATGATAAAGATATTATTTTCAGTGATGGGGTACTTATGGGAATGTGGTTTTCTAATAATAAAAGAGAAATTTATTTAGATGAAGATTTAGGCCTTAAAGAGAAAATGGAAGATATAAATCCTTATTGTTTTGATAGAATAGAGAAAGTAAAGGTATTAAGAAAAAAATAGCGAATTATTTTTCTTTGACTTTTGGTTATTTAATTTACAAATTAATAGTTTCATGATAAGATTTAATTGGAGGATGAATATGAGGAAAATAATTAAATTATTTTTATGTTTTACTTTATCATTTATGATGATAAATAGTGCAGAAGCAAAGACTATTGATCATTTTCATGGTGAGGTTGATAGTAGTGTAACAGTGGAAGAGGATGTGAATGGTTCTGTAGCTTTAGCTGGTTCTGATACTGAAATGAAAGGTAAAGCTAATGGTGTTAGTTTTTTAATTGGAAACAAGGTTATTTTTAATGGTGAAAGTGAATATATAGCTTTGGCTGGGAATTCTATTATAGTTAAAGGAACTGTTACGAATGATGCTTTTATTGCGGGTAATATTATTACCGTTGAGAAAGATGCTAATTTACAAAGAGATGTTGTAATTGCGGGTGCTGATATTGAAATTCATGGTAATGTTGGGCGAAATATTAGTATTTATGGTTCAAATGTTAGTTTTGTAGGAGCTAAAATTGAAGGAAATGTAAATATACATGCAACAAGTGTTAAAGCTGATGAAGAAACAGTAATTAGTGGAAATTTATCTTATCCAGAGGATGCTAGTGTAAGCATTTCTAAAGGAGTGGTAAAAGGAAAAACAACTAAGACAGATGCTATGCAGTCTGATGAAAATGGTTTTGTTACAACAATGATGGGTAAATTTTGGTCATTTTTATCACTGATGCTTGTATTTGCTGTACTTAGTTTGGTAGCTTCTAAGTTATTTGTTAGAGTTCAAGAGAATTATGATAAATTTGATTTTAACAAAGGATTAGAGACATTTACTAAAGGATTAGTATTTATGATTTTAGTACCAATTATTATCTTTGTTTTATTCTTAATGTCAATTGGTATACCACTTGCTTTAATTTTACTTGCTTTATATTTTATAATTATGTATTTATCAACAATATTTACAGGTTATTTAATAGGATATAAATTATGGCAAAAGTTTTTCAATAACGATATTAATATGTTAGTGGTTGGAATATTTGGAATTGCTATACTATTTATCTTGAATTTGATACCTGGTATTAATTTTATAGTTTCGATGCTTTCTATGTTTATCGGTATTGGAATTATTTACGATACTCTTTTAAAGAAAATGGGTTCTAACGAATAGAACCTTTTTTGATGCTTTTTAAATACTTATACATATAATATTATGGGGTGAGATTATGTATACAATATATCAGGTACAAAATGGAGATACTTTAGTAAGTGTAGCTAATAAATTTGGAATTTCTGTTAATAATCTTTCAAATTTAAATGGTATTATGGTGGGAAGTGTTTTGAATCCTGGTGATTATATTGTAGTTCCAAAAAGTCAGTTTGAAAATCCTTATTTTATGGAATATACAGTTAAAAAAGGTGATAACATTTATGAGATTGCAAGAGTTTATAATGTTAGTCCTAGTCAACTTTTAAAATTAAACGGATTAAATGAAACTGATATAATTTATCCTAATCAAAAAATTATGATTCCAAGAAAAAATGTATCGTTTTATGTAACTGGAATTGATGATACTTTGGATAAAGTGATGAGAGGATTAAATGTAAGTGCGGATGAACTTGCAAGACAAAATGGGACTATTTATTTGACAAATGACCAATTGATAGTGTATAAAAAATAAAGTTTTGATGCTTTGTTTTTTATTTGTCTTTTTTTTTAGGCGGTTTTGTTATATAATTATTATGGTGGTACAATGAAGAAAATACTAGCATTGTTCGTTATTGTTATTATGCTTGCCGGTTGCTTGATGAATAAGACATATCATGAGATTAGTTATGAAGAGTTAAATAATATGATTGAAAATAAAGAAAGTTTTATTTTGTTTATAGGTTCTAGTACTTGTAGTGCCTGTGCAAGATATGAGGTTACTTTAAATGATGTTATCGAAGAGTATGGCACTGATGTTAAATATATAGATTTATCTAAATTATCTGATACTGATGAGTCGGCACTTGTAAGTGAGTTTCCGATTTCTGGCACTCCAACTACAGTTTTTATTGAAAAGGGAGAAGAGCAAAGTACTTATAATAGGATTGAAGGAGCAGCTAAAAAAAGTAAAATTATAGAAAAATTTAAAGAAAATGGTTATATAAAGGGTTGATAAAATGAGCGAAAATAATATTCAAAATAATCAAGTTGATGGTATTTTAAAAGTTAATAATATTTCTCAAAATAATTTGGCAAATAAAGAAGTTACTATAAATCCGGATGATTTTCCAATTATTTCAAATTATTGTGAGAATTTAACGGCTAAAACATATATAACAAATCCAGCTATAGCTCGTGAAGATGAGATTAAGAAGACAATTTTAGTTTTACTTACACCTGATAAATCTGCTTTATTAATTGGTAAGCCAGGTATAGGTAAAACAGCGATTGTTGAAGGTATTGCATATAAAATCCAAAGAGATGATGTGCCTAATGCTTTAAAGGGTTATACAATTTTAAAGATTAATTCTTCTTCAATGCTTGGTACTATGACTGTAAATGGTAAACCTGAGTCAGTGGTTAATTTACTTGTTACAGAACTTAAAAGAGCTACTAAGACAATATTATTTATCGATGAAGTACATACTTTAATTGGGGGATCTCAAGATGGTCCAATGGATTTAGCTAATATTTTAAAACCGGCTTTAGATCGTGGGGATATTAAAGCAATTGGTGCGACAACAACCATTGAGTATGAAACATATATTGTACGTGATAGGGCTTTTTTGAGACGTTTTGATAGAATTGATGTTTTGGAACCAGATAGAGAGGCTACAATACAGATTTTACTTGGAACTATTCCTAAAATAGAATATAAGACAGGAATTAAAATGATAAATAATAGTTTTATTACTAGATTATTGATGGAATCTATTGTTGATGCAACAAGTGAATATAAAAGAGTATATGGTCTTTCTGCAATGTATCCTGATGTTTCTCTCTCTGTTTTATCGGGAGCATTTTCAAATGCACTATTTGATAATAAACAGGAAGTTGGAATAGAGGATGTTTATAAGGCTATTCGTGATAGCAAAAGAATTTATCCAGATAGTAGGGTAAAGGAATGTGCAGCTTTTAGAGAAAAATTTTTGAGAATATGTGAAGATCAAGGTATTGTTTTACCTGATGTGAAACTGGAAGATATTGATACAGGAAATGATCTTTAAATTTTGTTAACTATCATATAATTAAATGAGGAGGGTGCGTATGAAAAGAAAAATACCGGTTAAAAATTATTTTATTTTAGCTATTGTAGTTTTGCTGACGGTGGTACTTGCTTTTTATATGAGGGATTGGTATAACACTTCTAAAGAGTATTATGCTCAAAATTCTGTTATGACTAAGGTTGTTAGAGAGATAAAAAGTGAAGAAATTGCTAATTTTACTTTAGAAAATCAAAAATTTATTTTATATGTTTCATCTGGTCAAAATGTTGAATTAAAAAATTTTGAAAATGATTTGAAAGATTTAATTAAAAGAATGGATTTAAGTGAAGAAGTTTTATATATGAATTTAGATGGTGTGGATACTAATACTTTTTATAATTCATTAAAAAATCAGTTTGTGGTTAATACAAGGGTTAAAAATCAAATTAGTATGAATTCATCATCTAGTATGTATGTATTTACCGATGGTAAAATAACAACACTTTTAAATAACGTTAATAATTATTCTATGAAAAGGTTAGAATCTATTATTGATAGATGGGAGATAAAATAATGCTTAATGTAGTACTTTATGAACCAGAAATTCCACAAAATACAGGAAATATTATGCGAACTTGTGCAGCTACTAATACAAAATTGCATTTAATTAAACCTTTGGGTTTTAGTTTGGATGAAAAAGTAGTTAAAAGAAGTGGTGCTAATTATATCAATGAATGTGATTATATTTTGTATGAAAATTGGAATGATTTTTTGAGTAAAAATGATGGTAAATTTTATTTCTTAACTCGTTATGGGCATAAACCTCATTCATCATTTGATTATAGTGATAGAAATGAAAATATATATTTAGTGTTTGGAAAGGAAAGTACTGGTATTCCTAAGAAAATATTAAAAGAACATTTAGATACTTGTCTTAGAATACCAATGACAGATAAAGTTAGAGCTTTAAATTTATCAAATACTGTAGCAATTATGGTATATGAAGCTTTGAGACAACAAAATTATCAAGGTTTACTTTTTGAAGAACCTTTTAAAGGAGCAGACTATTTGGAAAAATAGTCTTGCAAAGTATTAAAAAAAATGTTATTATGTGTTTAGAATAGGAAGGAGCAATATATATATGGAAATATTTTCAAATTGGGTATTTTGGGTTGTTTTAGCATCAATTGTTTTTGTTTTAGCTTTAATTGGTTATTTAACTGAAAGTATGAAAAAACCTAAAGAAGATAAAAAAGAAGAAAAAGAGGAAGAACCAATTCAACCAGAGCCTACAGTAGAGACTGTTCAACCAGAACCTACAGTTACTCCAGCTCAAGATGATAATTGGATGACTATGCCGGAAGTAAATAAACCTTTAGAAGAGATAAAGGTTGATACTATTAATGAAGTACCAGCTGATACTAATGTAGTAAGTGAGGTTTCAACTCCTAGTGTGAGTGATAATGTATTTACAACTCCTGTAAATAGCGATACACCAGCACCTGTTACTTCTGAGCCAGCTGGATTAAATGTAGAAACTTCAATGTCTAATGTGGAAAATCCAAGTGTGTCATCTAATGACAATACTGTAACTTCAGAAGTATCTTCATCTACTCAGGATGTACCTACATCAGTTTCTGAATCTCCGGTGACAACAGCAGAAAATTTAGATACTGAAGAAAATAATGATAAAAATAGTGATATTTGGAATTTATAAAAAGATGGGTTTCATCTTTTTTTATGCGCCATTTTGCAAGTTTTGACAATATTTTAAAAAAATAGAGGGTTTTATCATTACCTTAAGTATGATATAATTAATTAAGTTAGATGGAGGTTATTTCATGACATTAGAAACTTTAATTGAACTGGCTAGAAAAATATTAGATATTTTATTAGTTTGGGGATTATTTTATTTTATATTAAAAAGTTTAAGAAAAAATGTAAAAATGATTATGCTGTTTAAAGGTATTTTAATCATTGTAATTACTAAGATTTTGGCAGATATGTTGGATTTGGTTACAATTGGTTACTTAATCGATTATGTAATTGAATGGGCACCTCTTGCACTTATTATTATTTTTCAGCCTGAAATCAGAGATGCACTTGAACAGCTTGGTAGAGCTCAGTTGCTTGGTAGACATAAAACACTTTCTCTTAGTGAACTTGAAAAATCAATTGGAGAAATTACAAGTGCGGTTGATTATATGCGCAAAATGCGAATTGGTGCTTTAATTGTGATTGAAAGAGAAAATAGTTTGGCAAGTTATGTAGAAAAAGCTCAAAAAATATATGCGGATATTTCTGGTCCTCTTTTATCTTCAATTTTCTTTACGAACAATCCACTTCATGATGGTGGAGTAATTATTAGAGGAGATAAAATTATTTGTGCTGGTGCTGTTTTCCCAACAAGTGATAGTATGGCAATCAGTAAGAGACTAGGTACTCGGCATAGAGCTGCTTTAGGAATTGCAGAACGTACTGATGCAATTGCTCTTGTGGTATCAGAGGAAACCAGTAGAATTTCAATTGCGATGAATGGAGAACTTATTTATAATCTTTCTTTAGATGAGGTTAGAATTCGTTTGCTAGAAGCTTTAGCACCTTCACATAAAATTTTAGACGGAGCGAAAGAAGGTGGAATGAATGAATAAGAAACCAGGATTTTTTAAGAGAATTGTACGATTTGTTGATAAAAAGATAATTGTACCTATTACTAAAGCTATTATGAAAATAGGTAGGAAGTTTGGTGGATCTAATAGAACACTTGAAACTTGGCTTTCAAGAAGTAATACTTTACTTTTTGTATCACTTTTTTTAGCGCTGTTAGTATTTATTTTGTTTGATCAAAAAACACTTATGTTTAACGATACTAGTGCAGAAGTACTTAAAGATCAGAAGGTAGAAGCCGTTTACAATGAAGAAGCATATGTTGTCGAAGGTTTACCAGATAAAGTTGATATTACTCTTATGGGTAGTAGAAGTGATTTATTTATTGCAAAACAATCTACTGCATCTAAGGTAACGGTTGATTTGACAGGTTTAAAACCTGGAACACATAAGGTTAATATTGAGTATATGAGACCTAATGATTCTGTAGAATATAGTGTTAATCCATCTGTAGCTACAGTAAATATTTATCCTAAAGTTTCTGAATCTAAAACTTTAACAACTGATTTGTTGAACCAGGATAGTTTAGATGCTAAATTAATTGTTGATAATGTAACACCTGAGGTTGATAAAGTTGTAATTAAAGGTGCAGAAGATGAAAATGCAGTTAATAGTTTGACTAAGGTTGCAACAGTTAAAGCATTAGTAGATGTATCTAGTTTAAATAATCAAGAAGCTGGTACGGTTACTTTGAAAGATGTGCCACTAAAAGCTTATGATTCAAATGGAAATAGTTTGGATATTGAAATAGTTCCTTCTAAGATTGAAGTTAGTGTGGATTTATCTTCTCCAAGTAAGACTGTTCCAATAAGGGTTGTTCCAAAAGGCGATATTACATTTGGTAAGGCTATTAGTTCTATTACTTTAAGTGATAATAATGTAACGGTGTATGGACCACAAAGTGTACTTGATGATTTAGAGTATGTTCCTGTTGATGTTGATGTTGATGGACTTAAAGATGATAGAGAATATAAATTAGAACTTGAAAAGCCTAAAGGTGTTAAATCTATGAGTGTTAATAATGTAACAGCTCAAATTACTTTAGGAACTTCTACTGATAAAGACATTAACAATATAAATATAGATGTCCGTAATTTAAATGAAAATTATAGTGTTCAAGGTTTATCACAAAATGATATTCAAGTGACTGTTAATGTTAAAGGTGTTGAATCGGTACTTAATAATTTAACTGCTGAAGATATTACTGCTTATATTGATTTAAAAGATTATACACCTGGCGAGTATGAAGTAGAGGTTAATGTTGAAGGAACAGATTCTAGAGTTCAATATTTATCTAAAACAAGAAAAGTTAAAATTAGAGTTGTTGAAAAGTAGCTTAATTAGCTACTTTTTCGTTGACTTTGTTTTTAAAAAATATTATCATTAATATAAAAGGAGCGGGTTATGATGTTTGAAAAGATTAAAAATACTATGATAGCTACATCAATATTATATTTGGTATTTGGTGTTATTTTATTGTTTTTTCCATCAATGATTATAAAATCAGTTTGTTATTTGGTTGGAATTATGTTTTTGTTTGTTGGAGTTTCTGGAATAGTTATGTATATGAAGACTGAATTGAAAACCGCATTTACTAGTTTTACTTTAGTAATGTCAATTATTTTTGGAGCATTTGGGGTTTATGTACTTTTAAATCCTGAATCATTTGCTTCTTTTTTACCACTTGTTGTAGGTATATTTTTACTTGTTGATTCAGTTAGTAAACTTTCTATGGCTTTCGATTTAAAAAAATATGAATATAATAATTGGTGGCATATGCTTATAGTGGCATTCATCGTTTTAGGGTGTGGATTATTACTTGTATTTAATCCATTTGAAGCTTTAAAGGTGAGTGTTCAAATTATTGGAGTATTAATTGTTGATTCAGTTACTAATATATTTACTATTTATAGTTATTCTAAAATTGAAAAAAAATAAATCTATCGCATTGAT
>CALVRI010000039.1 GCA_944358525.1 uncultured Bacilli bacterium
TGAAATAGAAGTAATCGCTAAAAAATAAGCTTTAACTTAAAAATAGGAATGATACAAAAATATCATTCCTATTTTTTCATTATCTCCAATTCCATTCTAATATTGCTTTATATAATTCAGCACGTTCGTTAATTGATGTTCTTGTAAATTCATTATATGACTTAAATGCTAAACTACTATCTTGTACAAATCTCAAGAAAGTTGGATTATTTATATATTTTTGTTCATTCAACGTTTGAGCTAAAATATTTTGAGAAAAATATTGTTTTACTTTTTCGGAATATACTTTATCTCCATAGGAACGATTGAAACTTCTTGGTAATACTAATAAATCTCCTATATTGTTTCTAACAGATACAAATTCATCATTATTAGTAAATTCATCTACATGATCTTCATAATGATTAGCCCAAATATGCTCTATTTCTATTTCTTCTTCTTTATTAAGCATATAATCAGATGTATTCGTTGCTCTTGATACTATTTCAGTAATTAATGATAACAACACTTTTATAGCATTTTTATTTGACCTATTTAATGTCGGTGAATTCTCTAACTTTAATAAATTACTTGAAGTATCTTTTAAAATTTTATTTATCTCTTCTATATTTTTATCTCTAATTTTTTTACACATACTATATATAGTATATTCCATAGCACTTTGGGAAATTTTATAATGATTCCACACACGCCATGATAAGATTTTTGTTAAATATTTAGATATCATTTTTATTTTCTTTTCAATAGTACTTTCACTATCATTATATTTAATAGATGCCAAAATTAAAGCTGGTTGCAATGTAAAACCATAATCACTATTTACTATTAAATATAAATAATTTTTAGTATCTCTATTTTGAACAATTTTATTAATTTTTTCATATATATTTGCAAAATATGTTATTTTATTTAAAAATTGTATAAAATCGTTAGAAGTTTTTAATCCTAATTTAATACTATTATCACGAAACCAACGATGAAACTCTTTACCTATTCGAACAAAATCAGAATTTACATTCTTACTTTGTGCAAAATCTTCTGCATAATGTCCTCTAAAATAAATTTTAAAAAATTCAAATTCAGCTTTTGATTTTGATGTTAACTTTATATTTGTAAGCTTCCTTATAATCTCATCAAAATCTTTCATAGCTTTTAATCTATAATTATCTTCTATATTAGCAAATAAATAACTTCTTAACATTTCGACTTGAGTCAACGAAAGTCCTCTATCATTCATTGTTTCAAAAATTACATAAGCAAATTCATCACTATTAGTCCATACTCTAGAAAAAACTACTTTTTCTTTTAACCAATATGTAAAACTCACAACATTTTCTTCATTTATATCTTCATTCCAGCATGCCACTATATCATTATATCGTTCAACTAAATTTTTTACAGATATGGTATCTGTACTTTTTAAATCATATTTACCATTTTCATATAAAGATAACATACACTCATTACGTTCTTCTATATCTAAATTAAATAATTGTTCTCCATAATAATCATCATAAATTAATTTTTTTATTTCTTCTGGAAAATTTTTAACTTTTCCATAAGTTCTTACTAAATAAATAAGTAATAACGTTAACGAAGTAATTCTTTGTTGCCCATCAATAATTGAGCTTCTTTTTCCACCTTTTATAGAAAGAACTATTTCCCCCATATAATAAGGATCATAATTTCTCACATCACTTAAACGATCTTCTATTTTCCAATTTTTTAGAAACTCCAAGGATAGATCCATTATTAAATCTTCCATTTGTTTTTTTTGCCATACATATTCTCTTTGATAAAAATCTACATCAAATTTATCTGAAAATAATTCTTTTAATGAATACACTTTACTATCAACAATTTTATTATCCATAATAAATCACCTCACAAAAAATATCTATAAGTTAAATTCTATTCTCTTTAATAGTGCCCTGCAAGCTTTATCTATATCTTCATATGTTTCATCAAAATTATCTGTATACCATGGGTCTTTTACATCACGATTTTCACCGACAAAAGACATCATTTTATATACTTTATGCTCTGTATCTTCACCGATAATATAGCTTAGATTGCGTAAATTATTATTATCCATCACGATAATATAATCATACATATCATAATCTTGCTTTGTTATCTGCACAGCTTTGCGCTTGCTAAAAGGAATATTCATCTCACGAAGTTTTGCTTTTGTGCCATAGTGAGTATCACAGCCGATTTCTTCACGACTTGTAGCTGAAGAATTGATTATAAATTTATCAGCTAAACCCGCTTTTCTCACTAAATCCTTCATCACAAATTCAGCCATAGTTGAACGACAGATATTACCATGACATACAAACATTAGTTTTATCAAAATTCTCATCTCCTTATAAATTCTTTATTTCCTTAAATTCTAATTTAATTAAAATAAAATAATTGTATTATCTTTGCTTAATTGCTCCATAACTTTTGCATATTCAGCTATAGCCGACAATTCAATATTATTATTGCTTATAAAAATCTGTATTGGTTTACTAGAAAAGATATTTTTTATCTCCGCTTGAAGTTCTTCAAATACTTTTTCCACCTGTATTCGTTCAGTTTCTAAATCCATTTTAGGTTTAAAAAATAAATATACTAATTTAGCTTGTACATCTTTATCTTTTTGCGAAGCAATTCCCCAAAGATGACATAAAAACTGTTTGATATCAAATCTTATCTTTGTCTTTGCAATACCAAAATCACATAATTCTATTTTAAACTCATCTATATCTGAACACTTTGCATAAGAAAAACCAAAATCATTTTCTTGTCCATAAAGCAAATTCCAATATCTTTTCTTCAAATAAATTGAGTGCTGACTAAAAATCTCATGACATTTCACTTCAAAATAAATATTTGCCTTAGGGATATAAGCATCTAAATTAGCAGTTGCATTAACACCTTTAATTCGACAACTATGCTCAAAAATTATATCTTCACTATTGTTAAATTGCTTATATCCATCTCTTAAAGCCAAATAACAAAATCTTGAAGATGAAGCAACACTTGCCATCTTTGGTGGCATATTTCTTTTCTCTTTTAATTCGCTTCCTTTACCATGATTATACTGATTATAAAATTTATTATATTTACCATTTTGCATTTTAGAAATAAATTTATTATAAGCTTCTTTATTATAGTAAACATCATAAGACTTATCTTCTATTTCATAACCAAAACAATCATTGCCAAATACATCAACCAAATTCTTTTTTATAAAACAATCAAATTCATTTTTGCTAATCATTATAGACACTCCAGCAAAACATAATATTTATTTTTATAATTAGTTTAGCAAAATTTAAACAAATATATTATTTAATTTCTTATAAATTTATATACTAAAACTATTTTATCATTTCAAAATTACTAATTAAAAGAAAAAGCCCTAATACATAATTTGTATTAAGGCAAATAAAAAATATCTTATTCCGCCATTGGTTTAATTTTACTTTCTACATAATCAATCTCATCTTTACTAAATTTATATTTAACATAAAGCTGTTGATCTATCTCAGCTATAGATTTTGACCAATCAATATCTGATTTATCACTAAAATCTTGTAATGGAACAAATTGATAAGTTTTTGCTGTAGCATGATGACTGGTTTTTGCTAAACTATGTAAAAATCTAGCAAATTTAGAACGTAGATACTTTGATAATGCTATACACTCATATTTATTAAGATTTAACTCTGCACCAGCTACTAAAAAAGTTTCCGTACATACAGAATTAGGTTCTCCTATAAAAGTATTTTGATTATCGTCATTTAATTCTGTTCCTATATTATTAACATACGGCATATAAACTTTCCACACACTTATCCAATCTTTATGATTTTTTACATCATCTTTCTTTATATAACCAATACTCTTTGCTTTTCCATAACATTCTATATTAGCTAATTCATTTTTATCAGATAAAAATGATTCACTTTCCGTAAAATTTCCATCTATTCCAAAAGGTTTACGTGATGAAATATAATTTGTCATGAAATCTATATTTTTTTCTTTCAATATTCTATCTAAAATAGCAATAGCGTGTGCATCTCTGATAAAAATATCAACCTCTTTTATTTTAAATTTTCTTTTTATATCAGATATTATTTTTTCATTTTGATGTGTAACTACTCTTATTAAATCAACTTCATTATTATAATCTTTATTCCAAAGAAAATAACATACACCACCCCTAATATTTGTATTAGAAAAAATATATTCAGGTGTTAAATAATCATGTATTAATTCCATATGTTTATCATTTAACATACTTTTTCTAAAATCATCTAATCCTTTTCCGCCTGTATACCAACGAGTTGGTATAATAAACGACATATATCTAGGTTCTACTTTTTTAGAGGATTCTATAAAATAATTATATATAGGCTTTGCACTAGCTTTAGCACCACCATCCATTATCATATAAGGTGGATTTCCTACAATTGCATCAAATTTCATTATTCCATTTCCTTCATTCAACCAAAAACTTACTCTTTGTATCCGTTTTATAAAACTCTCTGGTTTATCAGTCATACTTTTTAATAAATCATCAAAACAATGTGCATTTATTCCTATTTTACTATTTGAATCTATTTGTTTATACCCTAATAGTGTTCTATTTGTAATATATTTAGCCATTTTTGTTTTACAAATGACAAAAATATTATTTCTTATTGTTTCTATCCAAAGATTATTTTCATCTTCTGTGGATATTTCATTTTTTACAGCTTTTAATCGTTTTAATTTATATCTGTATATACTATATGTCATATATAATGGATATAAACCTGTTTTAGAATTAACTTCCAAAATATGTGTATCTTTTTTATCAAAAATATCTTTTGTTACTTGCCCTCTATTTACTAAACGAGGTTCACTTATTTCTTCTAAATGCTCTTCATCAAAAAAATCATATCCACCTAAACAATCAGACATATGCATATTTACAACTCTCCAAGGAGTTAATACTGTTTCTTTATCTGGATTTTTAAAATATGAAAATAATTTTGTTATCTCTTTTATTCTTTCTAAAATAGGTAAATCGTCTGCACTTTTTACAATATCTCTGATTTTCAAACCTGCTACAATAAATACTTCCTTATCATAGTATTTTATAAACTCCTTAAATAAATCTTTTGTTACTCCTTTTGGCATAAATTCTTGCCAAGAAACATCATCTACTAATTCAGTTAAATTTTCTATAGTAATATCTTCATTAAAAGCAATATTAGCACCATAAATTAATAATGGTATACGAATAGATATTGATCTTAAAATAGATTTAGCAATAGCTTTATTCTTTAATATTTCTTTACGTCTTTCTAAGTCTTCTTTTTCTTCTGGCGTAAGTTCCTTTTTATTTTTCTTTTGTTTCTTTTCTAAACGCTCTAATTCTTCATATTCTTCATCAGTTAAACCTTGTTTATTAATATCTATTTGTTTAGTTTTACCTAAAGATTTTGTCTGCTCAAGAATTTTCTGTAACCCTTTAAATTTTTCTACATCAACATTTTGAAGTTTTAATAACTCATCACTATACAAACTATCATCATCAAAACCGTTTTTTATAGCCTTTTCAGCATAAACACGTTTTACTCTTTGTAATAATCTACTTATACTAAGCTTTTTCATTTTAGTACCTTCTAAAGAAATTACTGGACAATAATTTAAAAAAGCTCCTAAAATTTTCTGTTTTTCTTCACTATTTATTCTTCCTGGTTTTGTTGATATATTTACTGATTCAGCAATTACTTTTAAAGCTCTATCTGGTGCAAAATCAAATACATAACAATCTGTTTTTATTTTTCCATTCATATTGCACGGCGATTGTACACGAAATATAGTCTGTAAATAAGTTGAAGCTGATGTAGAATACGCTCCTGCTAACATCATAACCGCAGTCCATTCTCTTATAGTTACTCCTGTTGTTAATTTCCCACAAGATAAAGTAATTGTATATCCTTCTGTACCTGCTTCTTTAATTGCTGTCTTCACCAAATTTAAAGCATCTTTATTTTCTTCTTCACTATCTCCATCTCCAGCTACATTAACAATATTAAAAGCTGTACTTCCAAATACTGGATGAGATTTCATTAATTCACTTAATGCTTTTGCTTCTTTTACTCCAGGTACCATCCATAAAGTATGCCTAAATAAATCACGATATTTTTCAGTAGCAAATGGATAGTTGTTTTGGCTATCTTTTTTAGTAATTAAATTTAAAAAACTTATTATATCATTTTCATGAACAAAATCGCCAATATTAGCATTTTTAGGCATTGGTTTTAAATCAATTTTTATATTTCCTGTCCATGTGCGAAAAAACTCTTTAAAATTAAATGCTTTATCTTCTACATATTTAGTCTTTAAAAGTTCGCCTAAATTATAAGTATAAATATGCATTTTAGGTAATTCTTCATATGGATTAGAATCACCAAAATGATTATTACTCCATTTTTCTTTACTGTCTTGTTCCATAATATAATCCCATGTATATACACATTTTTCATCATTATATTCATCAATAATATTAAATGGAGTTCCTGACAATGCTAAAAATTTTGTATTATGACTACTATTTGATTTTACTAATCTTTTTATAACTTCATCACCTAATGCTGTTGTAGTTCCCTCATGTGCCTCATCTACAATAACTAAATCCCATTCAGTATCAAAAACATCATCATTTTTATCATAAATTCCACCAACTGTTTTTGAATTTCTCAAATCTTGAATAGAAGCAAAGTATACAAATTTCTTTTTTGATACTATTAGTTCTTTAAGACTACTATCTTTTTTAGAACCATAAATAAAATTTTTTTCATTATAAAAAATCTTATTAAAATCTTCTTCCCAACCTTTATCAACTACAGGTCTATGTGTAATAATTATAGTTTTATTAAATTTACATTGTCTTATAACTTCTAATGCTGATACTGTTTTACCAAAACGCATTTTAGCATTCCATAGCATTTTACTAAATTCTTTTTTCTTAGTACTGGTAAATAATTTTACTGTTTTATCTATTGCTTCTTCTTGTT
Organism: uncultured Bacilli bacterium; assembly: GCA_944358525.1. Taxonomy (GTDB): domain Bacteria; phylum Bacillota_I; class Bacilli_A; order RF39; family UBA660; genus Coprosoma. The sequence continues at coordinate 7,065 of CALVRI010000039.1, forward strand.
CTGGTCTAAAAATAATAGGTGTATGTGCCTTTATATCTTTCTTTAATAAATTTTTTTCATTATTTATGACAGCTTCAATTGCTTTTTTAGCTGTTTCTAAATCCACTCTAAACCATTCTCTACTTTTAGCTAATTTTTCTGGTTTGATATTTGAAGCTTTCAATACATTATGTACTTCATAATCTCTAAATGCCACTAATTTATCTTTTTTATCTATCTTGTTCTTTTCTTTTTTTACTGCTAATTGGGTATATAATAATTTATAATCTATACCCGCCGTATTTGTATATGTTCCTATTCTCTTTTTTGCTGATTTATTTAATAAAGAACAATTTGGTATTAATTTTTCTATTGGCTGATCTGTTTTTAACGTTGCATCACCTATTTTTAAAAGACCTTCATGTGCTTCATCATTTATTGCTAAAATATATATTAATTTATAACTAAATACATTTTCAAAGCTAATATTTTCCAAACTAATCATTCCCTCATTAAATTTTTAAATAATAATATTTTTCTAGCTCTCCAATCTTTGATTTTACATGGTAATGATATAGTATTTTCCATAGTATCAAAGGATTCAAATAAATTTCCTTGTTGATATAATCTACTATGCAAAGGTACAGTATTTGTTATTCCATCCATTTGCCATATATTCCAAGAAATTATAGTTGCTATAGTTTCTAACCATTTTAAAGAAATATCTTCTTTAAATCTCATTCTATAATTGTCTATAAATGTATATAAAAGGTTTTCACGTGCTAATAATAAATTATCTCCTTGATATTCATATCCATATATACTTTGAAAAGCACGTACTACCCATTCAAACCATTTATCATCAGATACATTTTCATTTACAATTCTAAGCTTTCTATCTAATAAACCTATACGATCTTTTACTTCTATATAATCTCCTGTTACAGTATCATATCTACTTACTAGATAAGGAGCTTCTCCACATGTAATTTCCATTCTTTTAGCATCAACATATTTATTCCATGAGAACTTTTCATTATCAGGAAATAAAATTTTTTTATCATTAGTTATCCAATTATTTTTTTGAGAAATATTAAATACATTTTTCCTACCAAACCATTGTTCATCAATTAAATTATTTTGTTCATTACAGATCCAAGATGGAGTAAATACTTCTGCTCTATTTTTAGTCCTTAAATTTTGTTCATTTTTTTCTTTAGTAATTCTTGGTTGAATAACAGTTCCATATATTCCTGTAATTTCTTCTATAGTAATTTGTTCCGAAGATAAAAAACCATTACCTAATTCAATATAATCATCTGTTGCCCAAATAATATTTTTATTTGTAGTTCTATCCTTCAATAAAATTTTTAATAAATTAACATCTATACGTATAATATCTTCTTCTAAGATATCTATTGATACATACTTTTCCAATTTTTTCTTCCTTTTAATATATTATATTAAAAAATATTATATCACATACATTAGTATATATTTCTCTGTTATTAAATAAAAATAAAGGTATAGCAATTTATGCTATACCTTTATTTTTCCATATTATATCTTCTTCTATAATACTCTATCGTTCTATACTCTAAAACATCTCTCATATTATCTACAAAAACTTTATTTTTTATAACCTCTTTTAGATTTTTATTTAAAACTAATACAAATCCTTCTTTTTCTACAAAGAAACCTTTCCCTGAAACTTTTAGATATTTTATCGGCATGGTTTTTGCTTTTGCTAGATGTTGTTTATCCGTTATTTTTAAATATTTATCATAAGTCATATCACTTGCAAAATCTTTCCAGTTTTTATTTTTACTGAAAAACTCTTTCCATACAGATAAAACATCTTCATCTGTTATCGCTAATTTTATATTTCCTTGATTATAAAAAGTATACAATATCGGCATTTTATATACTTTTTGCATATCTGTCGTTTCTATTAAATTGATAAAATCTCTGCCAATAGTTTTATATACTGCTTTTTCATCATCAGACAACTCATTTAAATCATTTAAGAA
>CALVRI010000040.1 GCA_944358525.1 uncultured Bacilli bacterium
GCTCCATTGTCAGCTACTATTTGCTCATCTTCTGATTGAAGATCATCAGCAGTTATTGGATCTTCACTCACAATTCCATTATCGACAACTGTTTGATCATTTTCTGCTGGAGCATCATCAGGAGTTGTTTGACTTTCACTAAAAGCTCCATTGTCAGCTACTATTTGCTCATCTTCTGATTGAAGATCATCAGCAGTTATTGGATCTTCACTCACAATTCCGTTATCAACTTCTGGAACTCTAGAATTAATTTCTTCATTAATTCCAGAAGTTTTTTCTTCTTGAACATCTGCGTCTTCTGAAACAGTTGTTTCATCTGCGGGAGCAGATTGTTCAGCAGATGTCTCTTCAACTGTTACAGGAGTAGTTTCTGCAGGGGCCGTCTCTTGAACAGTTTGTTCTGCTTGAGTCGGCTCAGCAACAGGTGTAACAACTTCCGGTGTACTTTCTTGAACCGGTGCAGGAGTCTGAGTATTTTCTAAAGCTTGAGTTAAAGAGGCATCAGCTTCAGCTTGCAACTCATTAACATCAACAACTCGTTCATTGGCAACTGGAGTAGTTGTATCAGTAATTTCAGCAGCACGTGCAATACTTGGTTGACCAGCTAAAAGTGATCCTAAAACACCAACAGTCGCACCACCAACAACCAATGCGTTTCTATGTTCCCTCAAAAATCCGCTCAATCTACTTCTAATAGATTCACCAATACCTTCGGCTCTTAAATGTCTTGCATTTCTATACAACCTAAATCTCATAAATATCCCCCATTTCCTAAATCATAATATCATGCATACTTCTTCTTGTTTATTTGCGGCATATAATACCACTAAACACATTATTTGTCAAATTAACACAATAACAATTTAAACATAGATAAAAGGTTCGATTTCACTATATTCATCCTTTAAAATTTCCATTTGTATTTCGTCATAAAACTTTCCCTTAAAGTAATGTGATTTATGTCTCGTACCAAACTTTTTAAATCCTAAACTTTCATAAACTTTAATAGCCCGAGTATTAAATGAATATACATTTAACATTATATTATTCAAATTTAAATTGTTAAATCCATACTCTAATAAAAGTTTAATAGCTTCTTTGCCATAGCCTTGACCTCGTTTTTCTTCTTCCCCAATTAATATACTCAGTTTAGCATTTCGGTGAATTAAATCTATTTCATCAAATCCACAATTTCCTATCAATTCATCACTTTCTTTAAGTATAATTGCAAAATTATAATTATTCAAATTTTTTTTAAGCCATTCTTTCTCACCTTCTAAAGTCGTAACTTTCATATCAAGCCCAATATTTTCACTTACTGTTTTATCATTAAGCCACTTAACATATATTGGTGCATCTTCAACATTCATAGGTGATAAATATAACCGGCTTCCAACCAATTTCGGAAAATATTTCATAAAATACACCTTCTACACTTATAATTATATCAAAATAAAATGAATTTTACTATTATTTTTCAAAAGTTTTACACATTTTACACATCAAACAAACAAGAAGGCTTGCAAAAAAAATTGTTAATTCAAATTTCTAACAATTTTTTTAAATTCATTACCACGATCTTCAAAATTTTTATATTGATCCCAACTTGCACATGCTGGGCTTAAAAGAATTGTGTCCCCCTCTAAAGACATATTATAAGCCGCATGCACTGCATCTTCTAAATTATTAGTTACAGTAACATCAATATTATTTTTTATTGCAAATTCCTTAATTCTTTCCTTTGTCTCTCCATAACACACAATATGTTTAACATTCTTTAAATATGGTAAAAGTGGCTCAAAACTATGTCCCCTATCTAAACCACCTAATATTAGCACAACATCATTATCAAAAGATTTTAAAGCTGTAATAGTAGAATCAACATTAGTAGCTTTAGAATCATTATAAAATTCTCTTCCATTAATCTTAGCCACAAACTCAATCCTATGTTCAACACCAGCAAAGTTATTTAATACTTCTTTAATAACTGAATCACTTACATCAAACTGTTTAGCAGCCAAAATAGCTGCCATAATATTTTCATAATTATGAACACCTTTAACTCTAATATCTGAAAGACTAATTATTTTTTCACCTTTATAAACAATATCTTTTTCATTCATGCATATATCTGCCTCATCTTTAGAAGAAAAATATTCTTTTTTTGCTTTTAAATTTTTAGTAAGTTCATAAACATTTTTATCACCTTTATTTAAAATAGCCACACATTTTTCATCTTGATTATTAAAAATACGTAATTTATTCATTTTATAATTTTCAAAAGTTCCAAAAAAATCTAAATGAACTTGATATAAATTAGTTAAAACAGCCACATCCACTTTAAATTTATCTAAATTTACAAGTTGATGACTAGAAATTTCCGTAACAATAACATCACCTTTTTTTATACCGTCAATTTGTGAACAAAGAGGATAACCAATATTACCAGCTAAATGAACTGGAATACCAGCCGCTTTTAAAAACTCGTAAATAATTGTTGTTGTCGTCGTTTTACCATTAGAACCTGTAATTCCAATTATCTTAACATCTGGCAAATATCTATAAGCCACCTCTAATTCAGTAAGAATTGGAATATTAAATTTTTTAGCCATTAAAACAACTGGATGATCTAATTTAACTCCAGGATTTTTAACAACATAATCATAACTATCATCAAAAATTTCATTCTGTTTTTTAGTTATAATTACATTAATACCTAGTTCCTCTAGTTCTTTAATTAATTCTAAATCATCACATTTGATATCTGTAATTAAAACATGATTTTCTTTAGCCAAAAGTCTAGCAACACTTACCCCACTTTTACCCATACCTAAAACAAATATTTTTTGATTTTTAAACATATTTCTCTCCTATCTAAAAAGGTTTAAATCAAAACCTCTTCATTATTCTATTAATTTCTGATTCCAATTTAGATTTCATAATACAATCTGCAAATCCATCTTGTAAATAATGTAGTTTTATAAATTCTTTATTATCATCTATCATAACAACTACTGGAATATTAAATTTCTTATTTTTCTTAAGTTCCTTCAAAACATCTAAAGCACTATAAGTATTAGTCTCATCATCTAATAATATTAAATCACATTTAATGTTAGAAGCAATTTTTTCAATTATATCTCTTCCAAATAGAGAACCGCTAACCTCAACATCATGATTTTCAAGCCATGTTGTAATTTTAGCAAGTTCTTTCGCATCATCATCAACAACCATAACCCTTTTATTACGATATAAACTTTGCTCATAACTTTCAAGTTTCTCAGAAATTTCCGTTTCTTTTGATTCAACAACTTTTTGTTCTAAAACAATATTTACAGTTGTACCACCATTTGGTTCACTTTTAACCATCAAGTTACCACCAAGCAAAGAAACTAATTTTTTCACTTCTTTTAAATTAAGCATCTCACCATCACGATTTCGTAAATCTATCTCTGATAATGCATCGCTATTTAAACTTAATATATCATTAATATCTTCAATACTCATACCAGTTCCAGTATCACTAACAGTAATAATTAAACGACATACACCATACTTAACAATACCACTAATATCAAAATCAATCTCACCAGTAGAAGTGTGCTTTATTGCATTATTTAAAATTGAACCGACAGCTTGTTTTAACTTAATAGAATCACCATATAAATAACTAGGAATAACATTACTAATATAAAAATTAAATTTAACACCTTCAGGCATTTGTTTATCAAAACGGTACTTAACTTCTTTAAAAATATTAGCCGGATTATACCTACTATCAAAAATTTTAAGTTTTTTTGTCGTCATATTTGATACATCCAAAGCATCGTTAATCAAATAATCCAAATTAGAACTAGTATTATTTATAAATTTAATACCCTCCTTAATTTCAGACATATTTTTACACTCTTGCATCTTTTCGCTCACATCAATAATCTCCTTAACAGGTCTTTTAATATCTTGAGTCATTCTAAATAAGAAATTAGATGTATCTTGATTAGATTTTTCAATTAATTTTCTATTTCTATAAAGTTCTCTTGTAAGCTGTACATCTGGGTTTTCAATAGTAAAATACATGAGAAATGTTACAAAAGTTTCGACAAAAGAAACCCACAAAATCTCTGGACTAGAAGCTTGAATTAATGCACTCATTGAACCAGTAATAACATAAAAAACAATTGGAATACATTTTCTCTTTTTTATCTGTTTAAAATTTTTACCAATCATAATTATCCATACGACAATTGCTAAAGCTGAAAAATTATACACCGTTTGTACACTAGGACCATAAGAATAAATTTTATAAGGCTCATTATTAAAATTAATTGGTAATGCAAATACAATAATTCCTACAATAAAAAATATGATTGTCATAAACATAGTAACTTTCTTTATTCTCTTTTTCGCATCCTTATAACAAATTGCATATATATATACACATAAAGTGAGCATCCATGCAATAATACAAAGTAAATAAATCTTTCCAGCAAAATAAGTAACAATACTTTCCGTGCCTAAATAATATATTGCAAAAACACTTAGCATATCAAAAATAACCGCACAAAGATTAGCAAACATCGTTCCAATAAATATACTATTTTCAAGGCTTTTTAATCTCTGCTTAGAAAAATATATTATTATAAGTAAAATGATAAAAAATAAACTGCATATTTGAAAATAAATACTAGTTAACATATGTATATCACCCTCTATAATCACATTGTATCACAAATACCAAAGGAAAGTCCATAAACCAAAAGAAAAAAGTCTCTAGTTTGACTAAAGACTTATATTCTTAATGTTTTTGTCTTATGACCTTTAAGTTTCCCATTTAACTTAGCAAGCATATTTTTATTTTCTTCTGATAAAACATTAAACTCCTTATCAATTATAGTTTGAATCAAATCTATATTTTGATCATTTGGTTGTTCAATTAAATTAGCCACTACTAAATTATATAAAATATTTTCAAAATCAGTCATAGCTTCTTTAACCTCAGAATCATTCAAATCCTTATCAATATACATCGGTTCACCAACACGAAGAAGTAATTTACCACCAACTTTATGATCTCCATTAACTGCAGCAGGAATAAGTGGAGCACCAAACTCTCTAGCCCATACAGCCGCACTACTAGACATCGGTAAAAACTCTCCAGTTTGATAAAAATCTTTATTTCTAGTACCTTCTGGGAAAATACCAACTAAACGGCCATCACTGAGTCTCTCTTCAGCCTCTAGAAATGCTTTATGAGCATGTCCATAACCATTTTCTTTTCCACTTAAAGGTATTCTATCTAATCGGCTATCAATCTCAGTTTGTAAATCACTACCTTTAAATAAATCACTAATATGGCTCTGAGTAGCCTCTAATATTTTTCCTGGTTTAGAATAAGTTCTTTCAGGTAAAGACTCAACATAACTAATCAAATCTTTAACCATAGGCTCCTCTTTTTCAAAATCATCAAGTGGAGTAGAATTAATAACCTCTTCAATCCATTTTCTTGCATAATTAGCATCGCCAAATCTATCAACAGGAATCATTCCAAGTTTAGTATAATATTTTCCAATCAAAGCTTTATCAAAGTATTCTTGTTTAGCTAAGAATGAAATTATTCTATCAACATTTACCATAAGTGGGAATTGATCATTAACATGTAAATGATTTAAGCCAATAACTCCTGCACCTTTTTCTGGAATATTTTCAAGACCAATAGCTGTAACAGGATTTATATATTTATACCAAATACTAACTAAAGCTTTAGAATTTCTATACAAACGGTTACCAGCATAATTTTCTTTTAAAATTGTAAGCTTACTAACTGTATATGGTTTTTCTACTGGAATAACCAAATTTTCATCTTGTAAAGCTCTAAAATCTGGTGAACTTTTCTTAGTCATCGGAACATATTTTATAAAATCAATTCTAACCGGATGATTTTTCTTATTACCAAACTTTTCACGGCAAACTTCCATGATCTTATCTTGTATATCTAATGTAGGGATAACCCCTTCTTTTAATTTAACTTTAGCAATAGGAACTTCACCACGATAACTATCCTTTTGCCCAAATATAAAGCAATCTTCTACTTCATCAACATTATCTTTAATAACGTTTTCAATTCTACTTGGATAAACATTTTCACCACTGACAATAATCATACGTTTTTTTCTTTCAACATAATAGAATTTACCTTCACTATTACATCTAGCTAAATCACCTGTATGAAGCCATACACGGCCATCTTCATCAGTTCTTAAAGCCCTAGCATTTTCTTCAGGATTATTTAAATATCCAAGCATCACTGGAGCACCTGAAAAACATAACTCTCCTTCAGTATCATAAGGTACTTCAAGGCCAGTCTCTGGATCGACAATCTTAGCAATAACTCCAGGAATAGGAACACCAATACAGTTAGGCTCATCCGCACCAACTAATGTCCAAATAACTCCACCAGATCCTTCAGTAATTCCATAACCATCAGTCATTGAAGCCTTGCTACCAGCACGACTAAGTATTTTATTAATTTGAGTCTTTTCATCCGCATTCAAAGCCGCACCACCGTTGATAGTATTTGCAAGTTGATCAATATATTTATAATCTTTCTCTTTTAAAGTTGAAAAAATTGCTCTAAAGAAAGTTGGAACTCCATTACAGTTTTTAACTGGATAATGTTTTTTAAAATAACTAGGTATATCCTTACGAGATATTTTAACAATTGCTACATTATTCATTCCTTGACAAGCTGCAAAATGGAAAATTTGATTATCACCAAATACATGGAACCAAGGCATCGCATTTAAAGTAACATCGCCAACTCCAGAATTAGTAATAAGTAAACTAAAACTTTTTGCAATAGCATTACAGCTTTCATTAGAAATAATGGCTGGTTTTTCAGCACCTGTTGTACCACCAGTATAATAAACTATTGCTCCTTGATTTTCTTTATATTCACTATCAATAATACCAGTATAACTTTCTCCATGTTTAATAAAATCATTTAAACTGATTACTTTATCTATACCATCAAATACTTTTGGATCAGGATCATTTTTACCCTCAGTCAATTTATAACCAGTTTTAAGTGGTTGTTTCATCAAAGTATCTACACCAATATTTATGTATTTTTTAATATCTATTTCTGGATCATCAAAATAATCCTTTAATGCCTCATAACTACGGTTAAACATAAGCATCATTTTAGGTTTTTCACCTTTCAATGATTTTTCCTTCAAATAATTACCCATCTCATCTTTACTAGAAAGCGGATTAATCATTACTGGAATAGCTCCTATTCTATTCAAAGCATATTTAGCAAATTGAGTTTCTGGTAAATTAGGTAATCCAACAATAACATGATCTCCTTCATTAATACCATATGACTTAAATGCTTTCGCATATTTTTCTACCTCATCAAAAAACTCTTTAAATGTATAAGTATTACCAAAGTTATCATCCAAAACTATAGAATCCATATGATCTTTATTTTGTTCATATAAATAATCATATATTTTCATCTTTGGTGCTTCAAAATTTGCCTCTTCTTCAGTGTAATATTGTAACCAAGGTGTATCTTTTGAGGCATATCCTGTTGTAGGTGGAAATTCACCTGGTCTTTTAATTTTTGATTTTTGATTCAACTCTTTTTTCTTACTTCTAATCTCTTCAATCTTATCAGCAATCTCATAAGGTGTTTCTACTTTATATACCCCATCTCTTTCATAATCCTTGTTATAACCTGCTTTTATAGCCACAACTGGAATACCATTATTTACAAACTCATCAATGTTTTTCACATTGTCTTCTAAAGCCATATCTAATTCATGTTCTTTATAAGCATCCAATTTATGACCTTCAGTACAAAAAATTATTTTATCTTCATCAATATCAATATCATTTGCTTTCAAATAATCTTTTACAAACTTCCTATGAAGCGCACCCCAAGCATTTTTTCTATCTGTTGCATATCTTTCAGTAACAATATAAGGAACATCTCCATTTTCTTTCATCCTAGCAATAAGTTCTTTAATACCATTTCTAACAGGTGCCTTTCTAGCTAATTCAAAAATAAATGGTTTCCAAAACTCACGTCTCATATATTCTTCATCTTCAGACAAGCCAAAAATATCACGAACATCAAAACCATTTGGGTTTACTACTTCTTTGTTATATTTTTCTTTGAAAAAAGGAATAGCATTTTCTAATTGAAACTTCTCAATATTATTAATAATACCATCAATATCAATACCAATTCTCATAATAAAACCTCCCTATACTTTAGTCCCTATTTATTCCTTTTTAAAATATACTACTAAAATTGTTAACACTTTTCCCTTTCAAATATAAATATACAACCAAATTGTACCATTTTCTTTTTTTTTTGACAAATTTTTAAAAATATATAAAAAAATTACATGCAAAAAACATATAATTTTTTTCTTATAAATGTAAATTTTTATGCTTTGAAGAATTAACACTCTCGGCTATTTTTTGTTCTCTTTTTTTATTTAAATCATCAATAATTGAACTATTAACCCAAATCTGATAATCCATATCAGCAATTCTAATTTTTTTCATTAAATAAGGAACCATACTACCTATAACACCGCCGCCAAGTCCAACAAGCATTATTAAATCAAAAGATGGTTCATTAACATTAAACATAGCTAAAACGCACCCTAAAGAACTACATAAATAAATACTGATAGGCTTAACTTCACCAGATTTTATCTTATCTCTTTTATCCTCATATTTAGCAATCAAACTTTCTGTAACTTCTATATTTGCATTTATATTGTTCAAAGTTTCTTTCAAATTCATCACCTGTTTAAATATTATAAAGATAAATTTCTCAAAAATCAATTATCTTTTTACAAATTTCACAATTTTAAAAGATTTTCAAAAAACTATTGAAAGAAAAAATATAATTTGTTATAATTATTTTGTCGCATGGCGAGATAGCTCAGTTGGCTAGAGCATACGGTTCATACCCGTAGGGTCGAGGGTTCGAATCCCCCTCTCGCTACCAATATGTATTTAACTAGATAAATGTATCTAGTT
>CALVRI010000041.1 GCA_944358525.1 uncultured Bacilli bacterium
TATCTAGATTTAGCCTATCTATTATTTATGATTACTTGCTTCATTAGATTTATCTATATCAAGAAAATTGAACACAAGGAGAACTAATTAAGTTCTTCTTTTTTTCATAAAAATGTTATAATTAAAAAGGTGATGAAATATGATGATTGATACACACTGTCATATAAGTAAAGAAGATTATGAAAACCCAGAAGAAATCATAAAACACATGGAAAATAATATAATGATAGTAAGTACTGCTAGTCCACAAGATATTGAAGAAGTAATTAATCTCTGTGAAACTCATAATAATATCTATGGTACTATCGGTATTCATCCAGAATTTGCCGATACCTATACTGATGAAGATTTAAAAAACGTTGAAAAATATTTAACTCATTCTAAAATAGTTGGTGTTGGTGAAATAGGATTAGACTATCACTATACTAAAGAAAATAAAGAAAAACAAAAAGAACTATTCATAAAACAAATTAATCTCGCAAACAAATATCATAAAACTATAGTCATACATAGTAGAGATGCAATAGAAGATACATATAATATAGTAAAGCAGTACAAACATAAAGATACAAAATGCAACATGCACTGCTTTAGTGGTAGTCTAGAAATGGCCGAAAGATTTGTTAAGTTAGGTGTAACTCTTGGCATAGGAGGTGTTTTAACTTTTAAAAACGAAAAGAAGTTAAAAGAAATTGTTCGCACCTTAGATATTCATAATTTTGTCTTAGAAACCGATAGTCCATATCTAACACCTGAACCTTTTAGAGGTCATAAAAACGAACCAGTAAACGTTAAATATGTCGCTGCCAAAATATCCCAATTAACGGGTATAGAATACGCAAAAACCCTTGAAATTACAACGCAAACAGCTTGTCACCAATTTGACTTAAAGATATAAATATGGTATACTTTAAATGGTTTCAATTTTGAAATATGAGGTGAAATATGAAAAAATATCACCTGCGATATTTAGGAATACCTTTACTAATAAGTATCCTAACTATTACAGGGTTAATGACATCTGGTAACCTAATTTCAGAAACGAAATTTGAAGTAAAAAATTTAAACCAGACTAAAAATTCTGTGGCTTTAACAAAAGTCCTAGAATATGATACAGTCGAAACTTATAACAGTAAAATTCCTACTGGCGTCACTATTACAAAAGAGAAGGGGCATAATGGACTAGCATACATCGATGAAAATAACAATGAAATAATCATCGAAAGTCCAAAAAATGCAAAAATCGAAATTGGAACTGGAGACAAAGCCAATTATGTAGGGAAAATGACAGGTTATGGTGCCGACTGCAAAGGGTGTTCTGGAGCTGGAACTTTAGCTTGTAAAACCAAAGATGGAAGTTATTATAGTCTAACTAGAGATGGTATGACTTATAACGATGATGAATATGGTGAAGTTAGAATCATAGCAGCTGCTTTAGATAAATTTCCTTGTGGAACAATTATTAAAGTAGAAAATCCAAATTTAGGCACCTTTAATGCTATTGTATTAGATACTGGTGGAGCGATGAAAACTGCCTGGGAAAATGGTATAGTTCATATGGATTTAGCTTATGTAACTGAATCAGATCCAGCAATTCATTTATCTACAAGTTCTAACGTAAAATATAGCGTTCAAAGATGGGGATTCTAATCCTCATTTTTTTCTTAATATTTTCTTAAGCATTCTTAAAAAATCTTTAAAAGAGTTTATAATTTAACTATTCCATATTAATATTGCCTTAGAGGTGATATTAATGAAAAAATTACTAACACTCATAATTGGAATTTTACTAATAGTCTGGGTATATTACTTACAAAAACCATATATTAATTCAAAAATAGATCCAATTAGCGAAATCAATACTTTAATTTTAGTTAATAGTGAAAATGCTTTTCCAGATAATATAAATCTAAATCTTGTAACCTTTCAAAATAAAAAGGTAGCTGATATAATATACAATGATTTAGTAAATATGTATAATAATGCCTTAAATGATAACATAACTTTAAAAATAAATAATGCATATCGCTCTAAGGATGAACAAACTCAAATATTTGAAAATAAAATGAATGACTACGAAAATGAGGGATACACTAAAGAAAAAGCTTATGAACAGACAAAATTAAATGTACAAGTTCCAGGCTACTCCGAACATGAAACCGGATTAGCTATTGACTTTAGTGATGAAGGTCATTATGATGAAAATGAAAAGATGTGGAAGTGGCTAAAAAATAATGCTTATAAATATGGATTTATATTAAGATATCCAGAAGATAAATATGAAATAACCAAAATAGATTATGAGCCTTGGCACTACCGCTATGTCGGAAAAAAAGCCGCCAAAGAAATAACAAATAAAAATCTTACTTTAGAAGAATATTTGGGAGGAAATGTATGAATGTACTAGTTGTTGATGATGAAATAGAAATTGCTGATTTAATTGAACTATATTTAAAAAACGAAGGCTACAATGTATATAAAACATATAGTAGTGAAAAAGCTTTAAAAATAATTAAACAAAGAAATATAGACTTAGCTATATTAGATATCATGATGCCAGGGATTGATGGTTTTAACTTATGTGAAAAAATTAGAAAAGAATATAACTTTCCAATAATAATGGTAACTGCTAAAATAACTGATGCTGATAAAATTAAAGGTTTAAATATAGGTGCTGATGATTATATAACCAAACCATTTATGCCTTTAGAACTTCTCGCAAGAGTAAAAGCCCAACTAAGAAGATATACTAGTTATAATCAAAATCAAAATAAAATAATTGCTATCAAAGATTTAACTTTAGATAAAGATAAACATGAATGTTTAAAAAATGGTCAAAAAATACCACTAACACCAACCGAATTTGCAATCCTTTATCTTTTGGCTGAAAACGAAAATAAAGTAATAACCACTGAAAAACTATTTGAAGAAGTATGGAAAGAACCTTACTATCCATCTTCAAGTGCCACCATCATGGTCCACATCCGCCACTTAAGAGAAAAATTAGGAGAAAATGATAAAATAAAATATATAAATACAATATGGGGAGTAGGTTATCAAATTGAAAAATAAATATGGTAAAGAATTAACTTTTAAATTTTTAAAAAGGCTATTCAAAGTAACTATTTTATATACAATTTGTTTTATCATTTTTTATATAGTTGGCTACTGGTTATGTTCTAATATAACATGGTATCCAGATGATCCATTATATGTTTTACTAACTGGAATATTTTATCAAGGATTTTTCTTACTAATTATATGGTTTATAGGGTTTATTATAATTTTCACAATAACATTAATGAAATCATTATCTTATATTGATGCTTTAGTATCTGAAAGTAGAAAGCTAATTACCAAAACCGATGAAAAAATAAAACTTCCAGATGAATTAAAAGAAGCTGAAGAAACCATGAATCAAATAAAAAAAGAAGCTTTATTTAATGAACGTTTAGCTAAAGAAAATGAACAAAAGAAAAACGATTTAATTGTTTATCTCGCTCATGATCTTAAAACTCCCCTAACCTCTATCATCGGATACCTATCCCTTTTAGATGAAGAAAAAAACTTAAGTACTAAACAAAAAAACAAATTCATCAAAATAGCTTTGGATAAATCAAATAAATTAGAAGAACTTATTAACGAATTGTTTGAAATAACTAAATATAACTCTGAAACTTTAACTATAAAAAAAGAAAAACTAAATTTAATTTTACTAATAAATCAAGTAATTGATGAATTTTACCCTATTTTAAAAGAACAAAATAAAGAAATTAATTTTTCCACCCAAAAAGATATTTTTATAGAAGCAGATTCTATTAAAATGGCTAGAGTTTTTAATAATCTAATTAAAAATGCCATAAACTATAGCTATGAAAATAGTCCAATTAATATCGATATCAAAGAAGATAAAGACTTAATCATAACTATATCTAATAAAAGCAAAACTTTAACCAAAGAACAAATAGATAAACTATTTGATAAATTCTATAGAGTAGATTACTCTAGAAATACCAAATTAGGTGGTTCTGGACTAGGTCTAGCCATTGCCCAGGAAATAATCAAATTACACAGTGGTAATATAACCGTTAAAAGTAAAAACGAAGAAACCATTTTTACTATAATCTTACCTAAAAACTAGCTAACCCTAGTTTTTTTTGATAATAAAAAACGGCAAAAACAAATTTTAATTTTGTTCAAATTGACGTTCTTTATCAATATTTATGTTTTCAATAATTAATTTTTTTAGTTTATTAGCATAGCGATTCATAAAAGCTTTGTTTACAATCAAATAAATATCCGTAGTAGCAACATCATTTTTTATAATATCCACTTTATTATTTAAATAAGTATTTATAAATTCCACTGGAATAATTCCTAATCCAACATTTTGTGCAACTAATTCATATATTTGATAATAATTATCTACCACAATTATATTTTTATTGTCAATTTCCAAATTATTAATAATTTCTATATCATTACATATAATTTTTGAATTATTTAGATCTTTATGATTAAGAAATGTTTTAGAATAAGCATTTTCAATAATACAAAAGTGTAACTTAGTTAATCTTGTTGTTTCAAATACTCTATTATCTATATACTCGTTATTTAAAGTAGTAATAATAAGATCAATTTTTTCATCAGACATTTCAGACAATAATAAATTTGCCTTTTGCTCACGAATACAAACTACAATATTTTGATTTGTTAGTGTTAATTTTTTTAAGGCTTTAATAACGTACTGTTGAAGGAAGGCATCATTAATACCAATAGTCAATTTATTTTGTTTAATATTTTGCTTTAATGATATATTTTGCTCGGCCGCTAATATTTGTTCTATAGCGGGTTTTATCTGTTCATAAAGTTCTTTACCAGCTTTTGTTAATTTTGTACCTTTAGTATTCCGTATAAATAATGTAGTATTTAATTGTTTTTCTAAGTTATTTATACTTTGTGTAACTGCTGGTTGCGAAATAAATAATTTTTTAGCAGCTTCAGTAATTGTTTTAGAATTAGCAACGACAAAAAATATCTTGTAAAGTTCATAATTAACATTCATATTAATCCTCCAAAAATAACAAAATCCAAGCAAGTATACCAAATACTGCTTGGAATTTTTTCTTAACAAAAAATAAAATTCTAATTAAATTATATAGCTTAAAACCTTTAAAGTCAATGGATTTAAAGTTGGTTATAGCCATTTATTTATAAGCATTTCTTATATTATTATAAGAAAAACATATTTTATTTTTTTGGGTATGCTAGATACAATATGGGTTAATAAAGGAAGTGATGCCAAATGAGATTAGTAAATCCAACAATTAAATATAAAAAATCATATTTAAAATTAGTTAAAGCTGCCAAAGAAAATGGCGATATAAGTGAGATGGGAAATGCTTATCGAGAGGGTGAAAATTTTGATGTAATGATAAAACGTTTAAATAATCGTGCTAAAGGTAAAAACATTTCAAACCTAGATGTACCATCATCAATGAAATGGATAATTGAAAATGGAGAAGTAGTTGGTACAATAGATTTAAGACACATATTAAATAAAAGCTATTTTGAAAGACTAGGACATGTCGCTTACTATATTCATCCACAAAAAAGGAAGAGAGGTTATGCTACTAAAGCTTTAGGTTTGGCTATTAAATGGTATAAAAAAATGCCTATTAATAAAATATTAATTACTTGTTATAGTGATAATGAAGGCTCTAAAAAAGTTATTTTAAATAATGGTGGTGTATTTGAAAAATCTATTCAAGATAAAAATAGTAATAAAATAATTAATCGTTATTTAATAGATATAAGTGATAAAATTTTTCCAAGAGTATCTTGGTTTACCACTAATAGAAGTTGTAACTGTAAATGTGCTTGGTGTTATGCCAATGACTATAAAGGTAAAAAGGATACAATGGATTACAATTTAGCTAAAAAATATATAAAGGAATTACCAAACATTGGTGTTAGAAAAGTTATTTTAATTGGTGGTGAACCTACTATATACAAAGATATTACAAAAATAATAAAGATGCTTAGTAATGAACGTATAACCGTTTCTATGGCTAGTAATGGAATAAAATTTTCTGATTATAAATTTGCCAAATCATTAGTATCGGCTGGACTAAATAATATTAATATTTCCCTAAAAGGAACTAGTGAAGAAGAATATTTACAAAGCACACAGGTATATGGTTTAAAAAAAGCTATCAAAGGATATCACAATTTAAAAAAGTTAGGAGCGAATGTCAGTATTTCATATGTACTTTGTTCAAAAGATACAAATAAAGTAGATGAACTATTAACTCTAATTGAAAACAATAAGTTAGACAATGTTTCCTTTCAATTTTATAAACCATCAATTTTTACAAATGAATATAATGCTCCTACAATTGATGACTTAGTATCAATTTGTTCATATGTATATGATAAATTTGAAAACAAAAATGTTAAATATTCAATTGAAATGTCATTACCACTTTGTCATTTGCCAGATAATTTACTAAATAATTTAATTAATAAAAAACGAATTTCTACTTGCTGTCACATTGGTAAAGGAAAAGGTATTATCTTTGACACAAATTTTAATATTTTGCCATGTAATCATTTTTTAAATATTTCATTAAATAAAGAGCCAATTAAACCAAAACAAATTGTAGAATTTTGGAATTCAGAAATTTCTCAAAATTTTAGAAAGAAAATTAATACTTACCCAACAAAGAAATGTAGTGAATGTGATCAGTGGTCAATCTGTGGAGGAGGCTGCTTCTTAAGATGGTTATCATCAAGTCAGCCTAAACAATAAAAGAAAGGAGGTGAAAAAATGGATGCATTAACATTTGTCAATCAATTTTATAATAGTACAAATATTGAGTCAGTTGTAACTACGGGAATAAAAACTACTTCAGCTAATAACTTAGATTGTAACTGTGTAGATGGTGATTGCTCTACTGAAACTTATGAATATTAAATAAAATTGATTGTTTCTATTCTTTAGACTGTTTAATAAAAAACAGTCTTTTTCTTTTACAAGATAATTAATACTAGATGAATAAAAGTTTTAAAATATTTTTATAACATGATATAATGTTTAAGAAAAGTAAATTTATATAAAAAGATTGGTGATTTATATGGAATATTCTCCTAAAAAAATAACAGAAGAACTAAATAAAGAAAATTTTAACTTTAAAAAGAAATTTGGTCAGAACTTTATTATGGACAAAAACATTATCCACAGTATAATTTCTAAATCAAAAATTGATAAAGATACTTTAGTAATTGAAATAGGTCCTGGTGGTGGATCACTTACAACCGAATTAGATAAATTATCAGGTCACGTTATTGCCTATGAAATAGATAAAACTTTAAAACCAATACTTGAAAAACATAACTTAAATAATACAACTATAATTTATGAAGACTTTTTAAAAAGAAATATTAAAGAAGATTTAAAAAATTTTAGTTATAAAAAAACATATGTTGTGGCTAATCTTCCCTACTATATTACAACCCCAATAATAATTAAGCTAATCGAAGATAAATTAAATATTGATAAAATAGTTGTTATGGTTCAAAAAGAAGTTGGTGATAGGTTTAAAGCAAAACCAAACACCAAAGAATATAATTCACTTTCAATCTTTTTAAACTATTATTATACTGTGGAAAAACTTTTAGATGTTAGTAAAAATGTTTTTATTCCAAAGCCTAATGTCGACAGCATAGTTGTATCTTTCACCAAAAAAGAAAATAAAGTAAAAGTTGATAATGAAGAAATTTTTTTCAAATTAGTTAGAGATTCTTTTAAACAAAAAAGAAAAACACTAAAAAACAACTTAAAAGGATATAATCTAAAAAAAGTTGAAGAAGTTTTAAAAAGACACAACTTAGATTTAACTGTTAGAGCTGAAGCCTTACCTATCAAAATATTTGCTGAAATAGCTAATAATTTAAACTAAAAAATGGAGTGATAATTATGAATATAAACATTAATAAAGTAAAAATAGTTGTAACCGTACCTACTGAAAATCTTAGTGATGTTAGAAATGTAATTTGTGAAGCTGGAGCAGGCATAATAGGAAATTATTCCCACTGCACCACCACCACAAAATCGATAGGTACATTCATACCAAATGATCAAGCAAATCCATATATTGGAAATACTAATAAATTAAAATATGTTGAAGAAGAAAAATTAGAAGCTGTATGTAATATAGATAATGTTAAAAATGTTATAACAAAGTTAAGAAAAGCACATCCATATGAAGAGCCAGCTATTGACATTATTCCACTATTAGATGAAAAGAATTTTAGTTAAATGTTTAAATTCAAAAAATATATGATACAATAAATTAGAAATAATTAGTTTGAAAAATAGGATATGATATATAATCTATTTTCAAAAAAAGAGAGGTAATTTATGGAAAAATCAGAAACACAAAATCTTGAAGAGATAAGAAAAATTATTGAAAATCAAGTAACCACCATCGAAACAAATGTTGTCATAAAAAATCACTTTTATAATGGACTTTTTGATAAAGGAAGTGTATTTGCATCAGATTATAGTTTTTCAGTAAAACAGGCATCGGATAAAAAAGGATATGCCATAGCTATTTTAAATATAACAATTGAATATTGTAATGACACAGATTTAACCATTCAAAATTTACTTGCTGGATTTAGCGCAAAAGTTCCTTTTGTATTAGATGAAAAGCAAACTCAAAAGTTTAACAAAATAATTGAAAAAATGGAAAGCGACCCTGTAACCATTTTAGACATTCATCATGCCGAATATACAGATGTAATTATTGATGATAAAGAATATAAGTTATTTAAAAATAACGAACTTTTAAAAGAACTTAAAGAAATAATGAACATTAATAAATATGTACCAGCCCTTGAAAAAACTATGGATGAATATTTAATATAATGCATTTCAAACTGCGGTTCAATGTCAAGTAGTGTTGGTGGAACCAAAAACTAATGATAAATGAACTTGTTAAGAGGGCCAAAAAATGGTC
>CALVRI010000042.1 GCA_944358525.1 uncultured Bacilli bacterium
CGAATAGTATTACTTTAGTGACTTTATCTCCTGAAGAGATAATATTAAGTGAAGGATGTCAATCTGAACTTGTTACTAAGGAAGGGTTATGTACAATGAAAAAATATGTTTTTGGTTATAAAAATGAAAAAAAGTTCAAAAAGGTGGAGAGTGCTTTAAAGAAGGTCAATATGTTAGCTTTCAAAAAACTTTATTTTGAATATTACCCTAAGATAAAAGCTGGGGAGTTTTTAGGTAAAGTTGTGGCGGAAGAGGAAAATATAATGGAGTTTGTTTTAGACTTACCAACAGATGCATTTTTTGCTAAAACTTATGGTGAGGTTGAATTACATTATGAAGTAAATGAGGAAACGAATAGTATTACTTTAGTGACTTTATCTCCTGAAGAGATAATATTAAGTGAAGGATGTCAATCTGAACTTGTTACTTATAAAGGGGTTATGCTTTCTAAAGAACATTCTGATAAGGATAAATTTAAAATTAATTTGTTAAATATGATAAATAAAGTATAAATTAGTTACTTTCAATTATTAACAAAAGACTCAATTATTTAATAGGGACTAGTTTTATAGATGGGTTTATGAAAAAAATAGAATTTATGAAAGTAAGTGCAAGATATATAAATATGTCTGGCACTAAAATAAATAATATGAAGATTATTGATAGTGATTTTTCTGAGAGTTCTTTTATAGAAAGTAGTTTTAAAAATATAGAGTTAATGGATGTTAAATTTAATAAAGCTGAGTTTTTAAAAACATTATTAAAGGGAGTAGATTTTTCTTCTTCTGATATAACTGATGTAATGTTTGATTTGATTAGTGTTAAAGGTATGATTGTGAATCAATTTCAGTGTGTAGAACTTGTAGGATTACTCGGTGTATGTGTGAAGTAGTGAGAGGGTTTAACTTTATTTACCTTTTATTTGTATAAAAATATGTTATAATTTATATAGAATATATATGTGGTAAAGTGTTAATTTGACATATTTGTTTTTGTTTTCTATAATATGCATAAAGTTTGGAGGAGTTATTATGCTTTTAGATAGTAAAAAAAGCAAACTTTTAGAAATGAATGAAGAACTTAAAAAGTTAGAAGAAAGATTTTATTATGAAAAAAGTAATTTAAGTCTTGAGAAAAAAATTGAAGGATTGAAAAAAGATATTACAAAATTAACTGGCGAGATATCGATATTAGAAAAAATAGCTGATTTGGAAAAAAGATACAATAACGATGAGCCTATTATTTATAGTTATAATGATAATGGTGAAATTGATGATATTATGCTTACTTCTAATGATGTTAATTATGAAAGAGCATATTTTCAACAAAAATCATTGTTAGAACTGGAATATGCTTATTATAATAAACAACCTATTAAATATAATAGAGGTACTGTTATTGCTTTTGGTGATGATAGTTATGATGAATTTTATCAAAATAAAAAACAAGAACTTTTAGATTTAGAAATTGATAAACGCGCTAAAGATAGTATAAAACCATATGTTGGTAAACACTTTAAGAGTGATATAGGTGATAAAACAAGTGATCCTGTTAAAGAAGAAGATACTAGTGAAGAGTTTATGCCTTATATGGGGGGATATTTTAAGCCTAATGATTTAGATATGGAATATGCTGTATTTAAAAAAGATGGAGAATTATATGTTGTTGGTAATTTTACTGGTGAATGGTTAAGAAAAAATTTTGATAAACTAGATTGTCAGTTGTTAAAAACTGGTAATATTAAAGAAATAAACTTATGGAATGATATTGGTTATGGAATTACACCTTTGGATGGTATGGATATTAGTGTTGAACTTTCAAAAGATGGGCAATTGAAAATAATTGGAGATGTGGATGCTGTAGAGTATCATAATAATTCTATAAGTGATGAAAAGAAAAAAGGAGCTCATTTTCCAAAAAATAAAGATTTATCAGATAAAAATGAAGATGATGAAAAAGTAGCTGAAGATTTTGAAAAAGATGATTCTGGATTAGATATTATTCCTGATATGCCAGATCTTGAAAAGGGTGAAGATTTAAGTCATGGTGCTGAACCCGTGAAATCTAGTACAAGGAAAAAAGTTAAGCGCCGAAGATTTTTATCTGGTTTGTTTGAGAAGTTTAAAAATTTAAAAACTTGGCAAAAAGCTTTAGTTGTTGCAGGAGCTATTGCTGTAGTTGGTATTGGAATTTTTGCTATTGGTACAGCAATTACTGGTGGCTTAAATAATATGGCGGAGAATGCTGGGTTAGTTAATAATATGTCTCATCAAGTGTCTAACACGGTAGGTGATATGGTTAATACTACTGCAAACTCTGCTTCTGCTTTAGATTTTTCAAGCATTGGTGAAGGCCATACTGTGTTTACTAATGCTTATGATGCGGCTAATAATGCTAATGGTGTTATTTCTAATCAATGGTTTAATAGTAATCCTGTTGATGTATTTAATACAGCTACGCACAGTTATATGGGATTAACACCTGAACAACTCGCAAATCCTGAATTTATGGCAGAGCTTGCGAAAGATCCAAATAATGCTTTATTGTTTGGTAATAGTATTTCTGATCCTTCTGGGTTTGTTCCTTTAGATGATGTTATTAAAGAAGTTACCAATGGCGGTATGATGAAATAGAAAAGGGGAATATTATGGATAATGGATTATATACAGTAGTTGAATTTGATGATAATGATAAATGGTTTGTTATGGCTGAAAAGGTTATAGACGGAATTAAATATAGCTATATGATTAGAGTAAATCAAAGTGAAGATGATTTTATAGATGAATATCAGGTTGTTAAGAGTGTTTATGATGGCAATGATGAATATATGGATACAATAAGTGGTGATGAATTAAAAAGAATTATGCCAATTTTGGTGCCGGAAGTTAAAAACTTGATAGAACATCCAGAAAAGTTAAAAGATTTATTAAATAATTGAACTGATTAGTCAGTTCTTTTCTGTAAAAGGAGGTAATTAAATGATAAAAACTAAAAAACAAGGTTTATTAATTGTTTTATCTGGACCTAGCGGTAGTGGTAAAAATACAGTTTGTGATGAGGTTAAAAAAAATAATTCTAATATATGGGAATCTGTTTCAATGACAAGTAGAAAACCACGTAAAGGTGAAGTGGATGGTAAAGCATATTATTTTGTGAGTGAAGATGAGTTTGAAGAAAACATAAAGAATGATAAGATGCTTGAATGGGCAAGATTTGCGGGTAATTATTATGGTACACCTAGAGAAAGTGTCCAAAAACATTTGGATAAGGGTGAAGATGTTATTTTAGTTATTGAGATTCAAGGAGCTTTGCAAATTAAGAAAAAAATACCTCATGCTTTGTTTATTTTTTTACTACCTCCAAGTATGCGGGAGCTTAAAAGAAGACTTACTGAGCGTAATACAGAATCTAAAGAGAAAGTAATGGAAAGGTTTGAAACGGCATATAAAGAAATAAATGAGTTATCTAAGTATAATTATGTTATTGTTAATGATGAAATCAATGAAGCTGCTTCTAAATTAGAGGCAATTATTAAAGCTGAAAAATGTAGAGTTGATAGAATAGAAGAGGTATTTTTGGATAGCCCTGAAGAAAAAATTCATGAGACTTTGGTTGATAAAGATTTGGAAAATAAAATTGTTGATGTGAATAAACTTTAAGGGGGAGATATGAGATTGTTTTTCGATAATTATTTACAAGCTAGATATATATATTTATATAATGCAAAAGTTGGAAAAGATTTAAAATTATTAGTTATTGGCGATGTCCATATTAGTGATAACGTAAGTTTGAGAAAAATTGATTTACTTAAAGATAGAATTTTGGAGGAAAAAGCTGATTATGTGTTTTTTGTGGGAGATTTAATAGATATTGTTCAAGAAATTTATAATTCTAAATCATTATTAAAATTAAAAAGTTTACTTGAAACTTCTGGTAAAGTTTCTAAAACGTTTGTTATCTTAGGCAATCATGATTATATTCATAGGAAAAATCATACTAGTCATATAGAAAATATTAGTGATGTGATTTGTAAGATTAATGGAGTTACACTTCTTGATAATGATATATATGTTGATGATAACATATGGCTTATGGGTTATACTGAAACTAAAGAGTATTATTTTGGTAAAAATTATAATTTTAGAGCTTTTTATGATGATTTAAAAAAGCATGATATACTTTACAAAAACATTAATAAAAGTTTACTTACTTTGGCTTTGATTCATTCTCCAGAGTTTAGTGATGATAAGAAATGCATTAATTTATTAAAAGATTATGATTTGATTATGTGTGGTCATACTCATGATGGATGTGTGCCTTTTGGATTTGGAAAGTTTAAAAGGGGAATAATTAGTCCTAAAAAGAAGTTTTTTCCTAAAAATGTTAGAGGAATAAGAAGATTAAATGATGGTTATATTTTAGTAACTGGTGGTGTAGTCAAGATTTCAAAGTGTGCGCCAAAACTATTACATCCACTTAATCATTTGTGTCCTATGCAGATAGATGTAGTTATGGTTAGTAATAAAAATAAGTTTGGTTTAAATAAAAAATGGTATTAGAAATAATATCTTTTTATGAATAATTTACAGGTTGCTATCGATGCTGGTCATAGTGGATACCTTTATACCCTCTGCATGATGGACAAGCTTGAAGTCTTATAATATATTAAATTGATGTTGGGTGATTAGTTAATTATGTGAACTTTATAGTTTATGTGAATTTCTAATTTTTATACTATGAATTAGTTACATAATACTTGAATTAATATTGTAAAACAGGTGATTAATATAGGATTTTATGCTATTGCTTTAAAGAAACATAAATAAAAAACAATTTTTTTGTAAAAATGACAAAAAGACCCCTTACCCCATAAAATTATGTGGTAAATCTAGTTTAATAATTGTCTATTAGTAAATACAAGGATAGATGAAATTAGATTTCTACCATTAGTAGTTATATAATATTTATTTTTCTAGCTACTTTTTTAATATACTATGAATTTGCTTTGCAAAAGGTAAAAGTTTGCAAAAAGTTATTTACAAATATAACTATTCATGATATATTGATTGCAATAATGATAGAGGGTGATGGTGTGCAAATATTAAAAGGCTATGTGTTTAGAATGTATCCAACTGAAAAGTAAGAACAGTTAATTAATAAAACTATTGGTTGCTCTAGATTTATATATAATTATTTTTTAGATGATAAAATAAAAGAATATAAAGAAACTGGAAAAAGTAAATCAGCTTATGACCAAATTAAATTAATACCATCACTTTCTAAAGAAAAACCATGGCTAAAGGCAGTAGATAGCTGCGCTTTAAGAAATAGTCTATTTAATTTAGAAGATGCTTATAAAAGATTTTATAATGGAAGCGGTTATCCTAGATTTAAAGCAAAAGGAGTAAATGAAGGTTATAAAACCAATAATATTAAAAATAGTTATAAAGGAAATAAGAAATGCAAGAAAATATATGATACATGATATAACAAATAAACTAATAAACGAAAATGGCATTATAGTAACAGAGAATTTAGATGTTAAAGGAATGCAGAAAAATTACTATGTGGCAAAAGGACTAAATAAAAATCCAATATCAGAAATAATCAGAGTACTTAAATATAAAGCTGATTGGAATAATAAAAAATTAATACAAATAGATAGATATTATCCAAGTAGTCAAATATGCAATATATGTAATTATCAAAATAGAAAGTAAAAGATTTAAGTATAAGGAAATGGGAATGCCCAGTGTGTCATACAAAGCATAACCGTGATTATAATGCAGCAGTCAATATAATGTTTAGAAGTAGAAAAAGCTTACCGTGAGGTAAGCTAATACCAAAATTTATTTTGGTATTTTGTTCTTTTAAGTTGGTTAGGTTGCGGACAAAGTCTGCCGTATGGTATAATATATGTGTTAAATAGTTTGAGAAAGCAAGTGATTTTAATGAATAATAAGCAAGCTGAAAAAGAAATACAAGAAAAGATTAGGAAAGTTAATGGTGCTATGGCGCAAGAGGGTATGCCACTTACGAAAGAATTAAAACAAAAACTTTATAATTGTATAATTGGCGAGTCTTCAACAGAAATAGAGAGAAAAAAAGTTATAGAAAAATATAAAGAAATTTATGGATAATAAATACAAATATATTTATGAAAAAACTGTTGATTATTGTTATAAAGGAACAGATGTTTTAATTAATAAGTTAAATATTACAAACGATGAAGATTTCTTTAATGCTGAAAGAGAACTTGTATCTTTAAGAATTTACGAATTAAATGAAAAACCATTAAAAGGAAATTTTGATTTTAAATATTTAAAAGACATTCATAAATACTTGTTTCAAGATATTTATAGATGGGCTGGAGATATAAGAAATTGTAATATTGCTAAACAGGATTTATTTTGCTTAACAGAACATATAGAAACTTTTGGTAATGATATATTTAATAAATTAAAAAAAGAAAAATATTTTTTAGATTATGATAATGAAACTACATTAGATAAATTAGTAGGATTATTTGCAGATATTAATGCATTGCACCCTTTTCGTGAAGGAAATGGTAGAAGTCAAAGAGTATTTATAGAATCACTTGCTAAAATTAATGGAATATATTTAGATCTTACAGTGGTATCTAAAATGGATATGATTGTCGCTAGTCATGAAAGTATTAATGGTAATTATAAAAGATTAAAAGAAATGTTTAGAAAAAACAGTCGTATCGTAAATGAAGAAGAAAGATTAGAATATATAAATACATATTGTTCTAAAGATTTAAAGACAATAATTAATAGTTAGAAAATTTGCAAAGCTTTTGGTATTTTAATTTTAAAAAGGTGTTTATACATCTTTTTTTGTAACCAAATGCCTACTTTTACATATTTTAATGTAGAGGTGGTTATGTAAATAATTTACAGATAGTTGTGGATGTTGGTCATGCTGGATACCTTTATACCCTCTGCATGATGGACAAGCCTGAAGTCTTATAATATTGTTTATTTGCTAAGCAATATGTTTACTTTAATGCAAAAGTAATTTTTTGTATGTTAAAATGGTAAAAAGATGAAGAAATTTGTAAAAAAATGTTCAAAATGTGTTGACAAGGTATTTAATAATGTAGTAATTTATTTATAAATATTTTGTGAGAGGAAAATAATATGATACAAAAGAGAGGTATATTAAAAAAAATATTATCTTGTAAATTATTATATAACATAAATATAATTCCTTTTGTGTCTTTTGTTTTCTTTGAAAGTGTGACACTGATAGCATAAGTGTGTCATGCTTTTTTTATAATCTGTTGGGGGTGTTATATGAAAAATATTGTATTAGATGATTTGATTAAAATATTGAAAGAGTATAATCCTGAAGAAATCGAAATTGTAAAAAGAGCTTATGACTACGCAAGTGATTTACATCAGGGACAGTATAGGCAAAGTGGGGAGCCTTATATTAGTCATCCTTTAAATGTAGCATATATATTATCTGAATTACATGCAGATAGGGATACTGTTTGTGCCGGCTTATTACATGATACATTAGAAGATACAAAAATTACAAAAGAGGATATTGCTCATGATTTTAATCAGAATATTGCTAATTTAGTTGATGGGGTTACTAAACTTGCTAAAATGAATTTTTCTTCAAAACAAGATCAGAATTATGCAAATACTAGGAAAATTATTACTGGTATAACTGAAGATGTGAGAATAATTATTATTAAATTAGCTGATAGACTTCATAATATGAGGACATTGCAATTTAAGTCGGAATTTAAACAAAAAGAAAATGCTTTAGAGACAATGGAAATATTTGTACCACTTGCTTATTATATAGGGGCATATAGAATCAAGTCTGAACTTGAGGACTTATCATTACAATATCTGAAACCAGATATGTATAAAAGGATTGAAGAAAAGAAATTAAAGATAGAAGAAGATAGTGACGAATGTTTAAAAGAAATGTTGGCTACGATTCAACACTTGTTAAATGATAAGAATATTCCTAATGAGATAAAAATAAGGACAAAAAATATATATGGTATATATAAAAGATTAAATGAAGGACATAGACTTTCTGATATTCATGATTTACTTGCATTAAAAATTATGGTTGATGAAGTTGAAAATTGTTATAGGACTTTAGGAATAATACATTCGGAATATCATCCAGTAAATAATAAGTTTAAAGATTATATATGTAATCCAAAAACGAATATGTATCAGTCACTGCATACAACCGTTTTTGGACTAGATGGTAGATTAGTACAAACACAAATTAGAACATTCAAAATGGATAAGATAGCTTCTTTTGGATTAACTGCATATTGGGATGCTGAAAAAGGTAAAGCAAGAGATATAATGCAGCAAGATTTAAAAGAAAAATTCCAGTTTTTTCAATCATTAATGGAAATTAATTCAATGTTTGGTGATAATCAACAATTTGTCAATCAAGTTAAAAATGAACTATTTTCTGATAAAGTTTATGTATATACTCCTAAAGGTGATATTATAGAATTACCAAAAGGTGCAACACCAATAGATTTTGCTTATAAACTTAATACTGATATTGGAAACACAATGGTCGGTGTTTTTGTCAATGATGAATATGTTCCAATCGATTATATTTTGCAAAATAAGGATAGAATAAGAATTGTTACTGATGATTTATCTTATGGTCCTAGAGATGATTGGATGGAAAAAGCACATACTAGTTATGCAAAACAAAAAATAAGAGATTTTAATAGAAAATAAAATGGTGTTTTGAGTTTATAGGATAAAAACAAAGGATAAAAATATATGGAAATTCAAAGAATATTTAAAAAGTAAGTATCATGCGAATGATGAGATAGTT
>CALVRI010000043.1 GCA_944358525.1 uncultured Bacilli bacterium
AAGAAAAAAGTCTACGATTAGACTTCTTCCTGTTTATATGTATATTATTTGTTTTCATTATTAGGATTATCACCGAAGATGTTTGGTGTTTCATTTGGTTGTATGTTTGTCTGTTTTTCATTTGAATTATTACTCGTTTCAACTTGAACATCTAATGTTTCAGTTTGAGGTTGTACAATATTTTCAAGCTCAGTTACAGTTTGAACTGGAGTTTTATTGAATTGTTGTTCTACTGGAGCTTGAGCTGCTATATTAGAGTTCATTGGTACTGGAGTATCATTAACTACCGAGGTAACTGGTACCGATTGGCTATTTACTATGACTTGGTCATTAACAGGTACCGGTGTAGCTATTGGAGCTTTAGGTTTTCTTTTTTTAACAATTAAGATTATGATAATTATTATAATAGCAACAATTCCAATTATTAAATAAATATTTGTCATATTGTATAATTCAAATGAAAACTCAATATTTTCAGATGATGTGGCATTTATAGATGGTTCCCAGATTAATGTTTTTCCATCATTTAAAGTAGAAGTCGCATTACTACTTATTGCTTTATTTGGAAGATTTATCGTAAAATTTATATCCATACTATTTAGTAATTCTAACATATCTTCGTTATTTTCTAATATTCCACTTTCATATGTCATAATATTTTCATCTTGAGAATTATCTGATGCCTCATCACCAATTTTAACAGTATATGTGTTTTTGAAAAAACCTTTTTTTACTGTGAAAATGTCAGATAGTTTTTCTCCATCAAAAATTTTATTTATATCAAACATTGTATCTTCTTCTGTACTGACATCATCAATATTGTCTATTTTTGTAGAAATGTTATAGCCACTCATAGAATTATCAGAATATTCTTTTACTTTATATCCATTATCTTCCATTTTTTGAAGCTGACTGCTATCCGCACCATTTGTGCCTTCCATCATGCTGTTGGCTAGTGCAACTGTAAAAGCTAGATCCATGCTCTTATCTTTGTTAATGGTCATATTCATGTTAAATTTCATACAACCTGTCATCATGAAAACAACTAACATAGTACATAAAACTTTAAAACTTTTTTTCAATCTTTCTCCCCTACCTTTTATTTTAGAATATCAAAGGTAAAATAAATTGTCAATGAAAAAGAAAATAGTTTAATCTATTTTCTCAAATATACTAGCAGGAGCTCCACAGATTGGACATACAAAATCATCAGGTAAATTTTCTCCTTCATAGATATAACCACAAATTGGACATCTATAACCTTTTTTAGGTTTTTCATATGTCGGAGCTTTTGGTGGGGTTACACCATTTTTTACTTTGTGATAATAATCATATGTCATTACTTCTTCATCTGATAGATTTTTAGTATTTGTTACAGTTGCAATAAATATGGTATGTGTATCTAAATCTATTTTGTTTATGACTTCACATTCGATTAATGCTGCCATATGAGCTTTTATATAAGGAATATTATTGGAATCTTTTTCTATTTGGAAGTTTTTATATTTATCATTATCTTTACTGCTTGTAAAACCAAATATTTGAATAATATTCATATCAGTTTCTTTTGTCAGAACTGTGGCATTGAATTTTTTGTTTTCTTTTAACATTTTATTGGTGTAGTTATCTTTATTTATAGAAACTATTACTTTATCATTTGTTATTTGGGTTAATGTATTTACAACACAGCCACTATTTACTGTATTTATAAGATATACACCATAGCTTAATTTTCTTAATCCTTCTTTATTCATATTTCTCCTTATATGTATACATGTTTTTTTCTTGGAACTTCAATCACATGAGTACGTTCTTTCATGTATTTATCAATTAGAACAACTTTTCCTTCTTTTAGACTTTTTTTAACATCAATAATCCTTTGATTTCTAGAGCCTCTAAAGTCGAGGTTTAGGCTGAATTCTTTGATATCGAATTTGCCATCAACTAAAACATCAACATATTTTAAAAGTTCCATCATATCTTTACTTTTTAGTACATCTTCATAAGTAAAGCCGGTATAACACCAAACATTTAAACCAATTTCTTTGGCATGTTTTGCTATTTTAGCACAGGCTTTAGCTTGAAACATTGGATCTCCACCTGATAAAGTGATACCTTGCTGGCCCAAAAGAGTGTCTAACTCTTTATTTACTTCGTCTACACTGACAGAAAAGCCGCCTTGAAAATCATGGGTAGTTGGATTGTGACAACCTTCACAATTATGGCTACACCCCTGAGTCCAAATGACGGTTCTTATTCCTGGTCCATCGACTATACTATCTGGCTGTAAGTCGCTGGCTAAACGTATTTCCATTATTTAGCGGCTTTCATAAGACCAGCAGTACTATGTTTTACACGATCATGTTCTTCAGATCTTTTGGCATTGTTAAATCTATCTGTAGTTCCTACTAAATAACCAGTAATTCTTCTAATTCTTTCGAATTTAACTCCTTCTCCTACTTTTTTTTCATCTGCTTTCATTTTAATTTCCTCCTATCTTCCACCACAAGTGTTTAAACTTGCGTTTTTTATTCTTTCCATTGGAACGCCTTCGCCTTCCTTACGTCCACATCCCGGACAAAAATCACCAATAACACCGGTATAACCACATACTGGATCTCTATCTACTGGGTGATTGATTGCACCATAACCAATACCATTATCATGCATAACTCTTATTATTTGTTCAAATGCATCAACATTCATAGCTGTATCACCATCTAATTCAACATATGTAATATGTCCGCCATTAGTAAAGGCATGATATGGAGCTTCAAGTTGTATTTTTTTGACAGCTGATATATTATAATAAACTGGTACATGGAATGAGTTAGTGTAATATTCTCTATCAGTAACTCCTTTTATTTTTCCATATATAGCTTTATCGATATTAGTAAATCTACCTGATAAACCTTCAGCTGGGGTTGCAATTAATGAGAAATTTAAATTATATTCTTTAGAGTATTCATCTAACTTCTTTCTCATAAATCCAATTATTTTTAATCCTAATTCTTGTGCTTCTTCACTTTCTCCATGATGTTTGCCTATTAAAGCTTTTAAGCATTCAGCTAAACCAATAAACCCTATTGTTAATGTGCCATGTTTTAAGACTTTTCTTAATCTATCATTTGGTTTTAATTTTTCACTATCCATCCATACACCTTGACCTAACAAGAATGGGAAATTGTATATTCTTTTTGAACATTGAATTTCAAATCTTTCGAGTAATTGATCTTTTACCAAGTCCATTAAGTCTTCTAATTCTTTGAAAAAGCCATCTAAATCTGTTTCTCCGCTGACAATTCCATGTTTAATACCTAATCTTGGTAAGTTAATAGATGTGAATGATAGATTTCCTCTACCTGGAGTTACTGGATAATCTGATGTAATGTCTGCCAAAACTCTTGTTCTACATCCCATATAACCTACTTCGGTTTCAAAATTATTTGGGTCATAATATTCTAAATTAAATGGAGCATCTATAAATGAGAAGTTTGGAAATAATCTTTTTGCTGACACTTCGCAAGCTAATCTAAATAAATCATAGTTTGGATCTTCCTTATTATAATTAACTCCTTCTTTTACTTTGAATATTGATATTGGGAATATTGGAGTTTCATGATTACCTAGTCCAGCATCAGTGGCTAACAAGTAATTTTTCATAACCATTCTTCCTTCTGGTGATGTATCAGTTCCAAAATTAATTGATGAAAATGGAACTTGAGCACCAGCTCTTGAATGCATTGTATTTAAGTTATGAATAAATGCTTCCATAGCTTGATATGTTTGTCTATCGGTTTTTTCATAAGCTTTTTCATAGGCTTTTTTAAATAACCTTTTTACTTGCTCTGAATCTTTTGTGAATGGATCAAACATACTTAAGTCAATTTCAATAGTTTTAATTTTATCGATTTCTTTAGCTACTCTATCCATATTTATATAGTATTCTAAATCAGTTAAATCAAGATAATCGTAAATTGCTTGTTTTAATTGTTTTTTGAAAGTTGCAAGAACACCTGGTGCCATATAATAATCAAAGGCTGGGATGGCTTGACCACCGTGCTGATCATTTTGGTTTGCTTGAATAGCTATAGCGGCTAAAGCTGTATAACTGATAATGTCTTTTGGTTGTCTCAAATAACCATGTCCTGTTGAAAAGCCATTTTTGAATAATTTATTTAAATCGATTTGGCAACAAGTTGTTGTTCCCATTGGTAAGAAGTCCATGTCATGAATGTGAATGTCACCATTATCATGAGCTTCAGCAAATTTTGGTTTCATTAAATATGCTTTGGCAAATTCTTTAGAAACTGTAGATCCATACTGAAGCATTGTACCCATAGCTGTATCACCATCAACATTGGCATTTTCCCTTTTGTCATTTACTTCAGATGCAGATTTTAGTCCCAAGCTTTCTAGAGCTTTTAAAAATTTGTGTTGTTTCTTTTCACCAAAGAAAACTTGTCTTGAAATGTTTCTTCTTTCACGGTAATCAGCAAATGCTTTATATACATCTGGATAACCTTGTTTTTGAAGTTCAGCTTCTATTAAATCTTGTATTGCTTCAATTTTGATCTTTTCTTCATTTTTATAATCTTTTTCAATGTGTTTAATAACAGCATTATAAACTTTGTTTACATCCTTTTCAGAATAATGATTTTCTTCATCTTTTTCTAGACTATCAAAAGCCTTTTTAATAGCTAGAGCGATTTTTGTACCGTTCCAAGCTACTTTTTTACCACTTCGTTTAATAACAGTTAGGTAATCTAATTTTTCTTCTTCAATTGTCATAAGTACCTCCCATATTTTCTAACTTGATTATATACCGCCAGATAGCTTGAGTCAATAGAAAATGTTCGTTTTTTTAAAACTTTTTTTAGTGGCTTTTGACAGTCCTTTATTTTTAAAGGAAAATTCAAAAAAATTAATTTTGTAAAGTTTTACGTTTTTGTGATTTTTAATTTTTTTAAAATATTGGTGTCCTCTGTACGTTTTTTTATTTTGATTTTTTCCTTTATTTTATAATGCTTTTTATAGTTTTTATATTTTTCTTTTCTTTTTTTGTTTTTTGATTAAAATAACTTTTTTTAAATTTTCTGTTTTTTTGTTTTTTTAATTTTTACGTTTTTTGTTTTTTTGAAATTGATGGATATTTTGTAAGTGTGAAAGGTAAAATGTTCGCTTTTTATGTATATTTTTTTTTGCTAAACATATACTTGTTTGAGGGTGGTTTTGATGAAAAAAATAATTGTGCTATTGATAATTATTTTATTACTTTGTGGCTGTGAAAAAGAAAAAAGTGTCGAAAGTTATATAAATGCGGAAGATGGATTTGTGTCAATTAACTACCCGGTTACTAATATAAATGTTTTGGATGACAAAATTAGTGCGTATGTTAATCAAACATATTATAATTTTAAAAATATGAAGTCTTCTTCTACACCAGAACTTAATATTTCTTATACATATAAAGAAATAAATAACGATATTATTAATGTAAGTTTACAAACGGAAATAGTTACTGATAAAGTAATAAATAAGATTAAGACTTTTACTTACAATAAAACAAATGATAAGTTTTTATCAATGGAAGATTTAGTTGAGGATTTAAATGGCTTAGATTATGAAATAAAAAAAGAGCTTTTAGAAAAATACCAAGATGCGGATATGGATTATTTAAGTAATGTTAGTTATGATTATTTTACAATAGATGATGAAAATTTAACTTTATATTTTAATCCGGCGGAGATTAAGAGTAAACACGATGAACTTATTTATTTAGATATTCCTTTAGATAGTTTAAAAATGCTAGTAGATATTGATAAAAATGAAGGAAATGATACTTATTTATCTATAAAGAAAAGAAATGTTTCACTGGATGATAAGGTGGTTGCACTTACTTTTGATGATGGACCTAGTAAGTATACAGACAAGATTTTGGATGTTT
Organism: uncultured Bacilli bacterium; assembly: GCA_944358525.1. Lineage (GTDB taxonomy): Bacteria > Bacillota_I > Bacilli_A > RF39 > UBA660 > Coprosoma. The sequence goes on from CALVRI010000043.1 coordinate 5,948, forward strand.
TGAAAAAATATAATGCATGTGGGACTTTCTTTTTAATAGGAAACAAGGTGGATTTTTATGGCGATACTTTGATAAGGATGCTTAAGGAAGGAAGTGAAATAGGAAATCATTCTTATGATCATAAATTACTTACAAGGTTATCTAAAGAAGAATTTCAAGAAGAGATAAATAAAACACAAGAAGCTATTAAACGTGTAACAGGTTTTACTCCAACTTTATTTAGACCAACATATGGTGGTTATACTAACACCTTAAAAAGTTATACTGATTTAAAATTTGTTTTATGGGATGTGGATTCTAGAGATTGGCAAGTTAAAACTAAAGATAAAATTTTGAAAAATGTTTTGCCAAATGTCAAAAGCGGAAGTATTATTTTAATGCATGATAATCACGAGTATTCATTAAATGCTTTGGAGGACATCATTTCAAATTTGAAAAAACAAGGTTACAAATTTGTGACAGTTAGTGAACTTTTAGAACTTAAAAAATTAAGGGAAAGTGAATGACAAATTACAATTTAGAAGAAGCGGAGCTTGTTAAAGTTCAAATCGTGTTATCAGTTATATTACTTTTTACAACAATTATATCTATTTCTCTATCATATAATTTTTTACTTGGACTTGAGGATAAAAAAACAATTTATACTGAGAAAGAAAGCTATAATATTTTGCTTTTTAATAGGACTGTTATGTTTGTTGTTGCAGCTATCTTTATTTATATTAATATTAGAGATAAAAGTGTTAAGGAGAAATATAATTTAGAAGATGAGTTTGCGGATTTGCAAATAGATGCGAGTTTGTTTAATTTTATAGCGGCTTTAATTGTACTTTATGTAGGAATTAAATCTGGAAGTAATATAACTTCTAATGAAAACCCTACTATATAAGTAATTTTCTTCAAAGATTTCCATATTTTTTAAAAGTGTAAAGGTAATAAGTTTTTATTAGATTATGTTTCTTATAGGATTGTTTTATGACTTGTTTTATTTGATTAATTACCACATTCTCCAAAGATTTTCATTTTTCGCGAAAAGTGCAAATAAAAAAGAAGCATTATTTTGCTTCTTCAGTCACCCTAGTTTCTCTTACAACAACAACTTTAATAGTTCCAGGATATTGTAAGTTTTCTTCGATTTTATTTTTAATGTCACGGGCAACCTTATGACTTTCTAAGTCATCTATTTCTTCTGGTTTTACTATTACCCTTAATTCTCTACCAGCTTGAACAGCATAGGCTTTTTCGACACCTTCGACATCATTACCAATTTCTTCAAGTTCGGTTAATCTTTTGATATAATTTTCTAATGAATCATTTCTAGCTCCTGGTCTTGATGCTGAAAGAGTATCAGCAATAGCAATAAGAGTACTAATAACACTAGTTGGTTCAGTATCGCCATGATGGGATTCAATAGCATTGATGACTATTTCATTTTCACCATATTTTCTAGCTAAATTAGCTCCTAATTCAACATGGCTACCTTCAACTTCGTGGTCGATTGCTTTACCTATATCATGTAAAAGTCCTGCTCTTTTAGCTAATGTTATATTTTCACCTAATTCACTAGCTAAAAGTCCTGCTAAATTAGCAACTTCTAATGAATGTTTTAAGGCATTTTGTCCATAACTTGTTCTAAATTGTAATTTACCTATAGTTTCAACTAACTCAGGTTCCATTTTAGTAATACCTAATTCAAATAAGGCATTATTACCGATTTCAATTAAATTAGCTTTCATTTCTTTAACGGTTTTATCGTAAACCTCTTCAATACGACTAGGATGAATTCTACCATCTTTAATTAATGTTTCTAGAGTAAGTCTAGCTATTTCTCTTCTATATGGGTCAAAACTTGATAGAACTAAAGCTTCTGGAGTATCATCAATAATTAAATCAACTCCTGTCACAGCTTCAATTGTTCTAATGTTTCTTCCTTCTCTACCAATAATTCGACCTTTCATTTCATCATTTGGTAGAGTAACTACAGTGACTGTTTGTTCTCCAGCTATATCGGCAGCATATCTTTGCATTGCTCCAACTAACATTTCTTTAGAGTTTTTGTCGGCTTGAAGTTTTGCTTCAGCCTCACGGTCTTTGATATATGAAGTTATTTCTAAATTCATCATATCTTCGACTTTTTTCATTATTAGTTCTCTTGCTTGTTTTTTTGTATAACCAGCAATTTTTTCTAATAATTTTAATTGTTCATTTTTTGTTTCTTCTAACTCCATTTGCTTTTCTTGAATTTCTTTTTGCTTAAGTATCAAATTGTTTTCTTTATCTTCTAGCATTTGCTCGCGATTTTGGAGGGTTTGGTCTCGGCGGTCCATACTCTCTTCACGTGCTAAAAGACGGTCTTCGGAGTCTTTAATTTCTTGTTTCTTTTCTTTTGTTTCTTTATCTAATTCAGCTTTTAATCTATGATTTTCTTCTTTAGCTTCTAAAATACTATCTCTTTTTAATTTATCTGCTTCTTTTTTTGCATTA
>CALVRI010000044.1 GCA_944358525.1 uncultured Bacilli bacterium
GTTATTACTGTTCCAGCATACTTTAACGATGCTCAAAGACAAGCTACTAAAAATGCTGGTAAGATTGCTGGTTTAGAGGTTGAAAGAATTATCAATGAACCAACTGCTGCAGCTTTAGCTTATGGTATGGATAAACAAGAAAAAACTGAACAAATTTTAGTTTACGATTTAGGTGGAGGAACATTTGATGTTTCTATTCTAGAGATTGGTGATGGAGTATTTGAGGTTAAGTCTACTAGTGGTAATAACCATTTAGGTGGTGACGATTATGACCAAAGAATTATCGATTACTTAGTTAAAGAATTTAAGAAATCTAATAGTATTGATTTATCTAAAGATAAGATGGCTATGCAAAGATTAAAAGATGCGGCTGAAAAAGCTAAGAAAGATTTAAGTGGTATGACTACTACTAATATATCTTTACCATTTATTTCACAAGGTGAAGATGGACCAGTTCACTTAGAGATTAGTTTAAGTAGAGCTAAATTCGAGGATTTAACTCGTGATTTAACTGAATCTACATTAGAACCTGTTAGAAAGGCTTTAAAAGATGCGAAGTTAACTAAGAAAGATATAGATAAAGTATTATTAGTAGGTGGTTCTACTAGAATGCCTAGAATTGCTGAAATTATTAAAGAAGAACTTGGACAAGAAGCTTCTAAAGGTGTTAACCCAGATGAGGTTGTTGCTATGGGTGCAGCTATTCAAGGTGGAGTATTAACTGGTGATGTTAATGATATCGTACTTCTTGATGTTACACCACTTTCACTTGGTATTGAAACTTTAGGAGGAGTATGTACAGTATTAATTCCAAGAAATACTACTATTCCAACAAGTAAATCACAAGTGTTCTCAACAGCTGCTGATAATCAACCTGCTGTAGATATTCACATTTTACAAGGTGAAAGACCAATGGCGGCTGATAACAAAACACTTGGTAATTTCCAATTAACTAATATACCACCAGCTCCTAGAGGAGTTCCACAAATCGAAGTTACATTTGATATTGATGCGAATGGTATTGTTAATGTTAAAGCTAAGGATTTAGGTACTAATAAGGAACAATCTATTACAATTACATCTTCAACTAATTTATCTGATGATGAAATCGATAAGATGGTTAAGGAAGCTGAAGCTAATAAAGCCGCTGATGAGAAACGTAAAGAAGAAGCCGATGTTAAAAATGAAGCTGAACAAATGATATTTGCTACTCAAAAATCTATTAAAGATTTAGGAGATAAAGTAGATGAAAAAGATAAAAAACAAGCTGAAGATTTAATTAAGGACTTAGAGGAAGCACTTAAGAAAGATGACTTAGATGATATTAAAGCTAAGAAAGATAAATTACAAGAAAAAGCTATGGAATTAGGTGCTAAAGTTTATGAAGAAGCAGCTAAGAAAGCACAAGAAGCCCAAAATGCTGATGACAGTTCTTCAGATAAAAAAGATAAAGATGTAAAAGATGCTGAATACGAAGAAAAATAGAAGTTCTAGGAGACTAGAACTTTCTCTTTATGAAAGGAATAAATATGATTATAAAAGATAAAACTAGGGATGAAATAGATGAGAAGTATAAGTGGGATTTAAGTAAAATTTATATATCAGAAGATGAATGGCTTAAGGACTATGAATATGTTAAAGCGAATGGTGATAAGTATTTAGAGTTTAAAGGTAAGCTTAATAATGCGGATACTATTTATGAATATTTGATGTTTGATGAAGAGTTTTCTAAAAAAGCTGATGCAGTTTATATGTATGCGGCTTTGAAGTTCGATGAGGATACTAGTAATAGTAAATACCAAGAGCTTAAGGGTAAGATTGAGAAGGTACTTACTGATATTGGAGCTAAGAGTTCTTATGTTTTACCAGAGTTACTTAAGCTTTCTAAAGAAGATTTTGATAGATTTATGAATGAAAAATCTGAACTTAAGATGTATGAATATGAGTTTAGAAATGTACTTCGAATGAAAGATCATATTTTATCTGATAAGGAAGAAGAGTTACTTTCTAGTTTAGGTAAGAGTTTAAATAATAGTGAAGATACAGCTAGTTATTTAAGAAATTCTGATATGAAGTTTGGAATTATTAAAGATAGTGATAATAATGATGTAGAGCTTTCTAATATTAATTTTTCAAAGTATATTATGGATAATAATAGGGAAGTTAGAAAAAGTGCATTTTATACCCTTTATAAAGAGTATGAGAATTTACAAAATACTTTTGCTTCTAGTTATAGTGGTAAGGTAAATACGGATAATGTACTGGCTTTAAGGCGCGGATTTAAAGATGCTAGAGATGCGGCTTTATTTGATAGTAATATTGATAATAAGGTTTATGATAATTTGATTGATGTTTTACACAAAAACCTTTATATTATGGATGATTATTATGCTTTAAAGAAAGAGGTTATGGGATTTGATGAGATTCATATTTATGATATTTATAGTAGTTTAGTTCCAGAATCTAATAAGAATTATACTTTTGAAGAGGCTAAGGATATTGTTATGAGTGCGTTATCTATTTTAGGTGATAGTTATATTACTGATTTATCGAAAGCATTTGATGAAAAGTGGATAGATGTGATGCCTAGCCATGGTAAAAAAGGTGGCGCTTATTCATGGGGTAGTTATACTACAAATCCTTATTTACTTTTGAATTTTAATGGCAAGTTTGACGATGTTTCAACTTTGGCTCATGAGCTTGGTCATTCGATGCATTCATATTATTCTAATAAGAATAATCCTTATGTATATCATCAGTATAAGATATTTGTAGCAGAAGTGGCTTCACAGGTTAATGAGTTAATATTAGCTAGGTATTTGATTAATCATACGGATGATAAGAATGAAAAGTTATCTATAATAGACAGTTTAATGGAACTATTTAAGGGTTCAATTGTTCGTCAAACAATGTTTGCGGAGTTTGAATATTTAACTCATAAAAAGGAACAAGAAGGAACTGTTTTGACTAGTGAGTTTTTATCTAATGAATATTATAAATTATATGAAAAATATTCTGGTCATAATATGACTAGCGATAAAGAGATTAGATATGAATGGGAAAAAATTCCACATTTCTATTACAACTTTTATGTGTATCAATATGCGACAGGGTTAGCTGCGGCAAGTTATATTGCGGAAAATATTATGAATGGTGATAAGGAGACTTTGAATAATTATTTGAAGTTCTTAACACTTGGCGGTAGTATGGATCCAATAGATGAACTTAAGGTGGCTGGTGTTGACATGAATAACCCTAAAGTTATACAATCAGCAATGGATACATTTAAAGGTTTGATAGAGGAGTTTAAAAATATTTACCGAAGTAGGTGATAAGTATGAATAAAAGAGATTATTATGAGGTACTCGGCGTTTCCAAAGATGCGAGTGAGGCTGAAATTAAAAGTGCTTTTAGAAAGTTAGCCAAGAAATACCATCCAGATGTTTCTAAGGAACCTGATGCGGCAGAGAAGTTTAAAGAGGCACAGGAAGCATATGCGGTTTTATCTGATGAGACTAAACGTAGACAGTATGATCAATTTGGTCATGCGGCATTTAGCGGAGGCGCTGGAGGCTCTGGTGCAGGATATGGAGGATTTTCTGGATTTGATTTTGGAGATATAGATTTAGGCGATATTTTTGATGGTATGTTTGGTGGCGGTTTTTCTTCTGGCTTTGGTTCATTTGGTGGTAGAAGAGGCTCTACTAGAAAACAAAAAGGTCCAGATAGAGTTATTCAAATTGATTTGGATTTTGAAGAGGCGGCTTTTGGATGTAAGAAAACAATTAATTTAACTTTAAATGAGAAGTGTGATGACTGTAATGGAGAGGGTGGACATGGTTCTAAAACTTGTGATAAGTGTCATGGCTCTGGTACAATTACTGGTCAGCAACAAACTTTATTTGGTTCATTTATGACAAGAACGACATGTGATAAATGTGGCGGAAGTGGAACTATATTTGAAGATACTTGTAAGACTTGCCGTGGAACAGGTAAAGTTAAGAAGAACAAAGATATTGAGGTTACTATTCCAGCTGGTGTAGATACAGGAAATCAACTTAGAATTTCTGGTAAAGGTGAAGCTGGAGTTAATGGTGGACCTAATGGTGATATTTATTTAGAGTTTTATGTTAGAAAACATCCTATATTTGAAAGAGATGACAATGACATTTATTTAGATATGCCTATTACTATTACTGATGCGGTACTTGGTGCGAAGATTGAGGTTCCTACTTTGTATGGTACTGTTAAGGTTAGTGTGCCTGCTGGATCTTTAAGTGGAGATAAGCTTCGTATTAAAGGTAAAGGTATAGCTGATGTGAATAATGGCCGAAAAGGTGATATGTATATTGTTTTAAATGTTATTACACCTAAGAAGTTATCACGTGATCAAAAGAAATTATTTGAAAGTTTAGCTAAAACTGATTTAGATGATTCTAGAGAATTTGATAAAATTAAGAAATATTTATGAGTGGCTTTTATAGTCACTTTTTTTAATGTTTTAAAAGGTAGAAATGTAGTTTTTTTGAATGGAAGTTAAATATTGGAATGTTTAAGTGATTATTTTTAAGTTTAACATATAATATTGATGTATAGTCTTTTGTTTTATTGTACAAAAATTTTGTTTACGGAAAAAATTTTGCTGAAAGGTTGTTTAAAATATTATTTGTGTAAATAATTATTTTAGTATATAATATTTAGAAAAGAGTGTGGTTATATGTTTATAAAAAAATTTAATGGATTAAATATAGAAATTAACAAACAATATGAATTGATATTAGCTTTTCATGCTGTATATTTATTAAAACATCCAGAACTTAGAGAAGGAGAGTTAGATTTTATAGAAACTCCAAATATTCAATATATGCACGATTTAGAAAAATTAATTATCCCAGAAAAATATCCAGAATTAATAAAATATATTACTAATTTTACTGATTGCACAGTTCCTATTTGTTTTGGTATTGGTATAAATGATGAATATGAAGTTGATTATAAAAAAATTGACACTGAGCAAATAAACAAATATATGGAATATGGTAGTATTGATGGTTTTGCTTTAGAACTTAAAAAATTAGCTATTGATATTAACTGGGATGATTTTTTTGAAAAATGTATTTTATTTTATAGAAAATTTGTAGATGAATATTGTAAGTTTCCTAATGAGTTAGATTTAACAGATATATCAAAATATTATAAAGTACAATCTAAATCTTATACATTTATTCCATCAGTTTTAATAAATGGCGGTTTTGGTCCCTCTGATAAAGAAGGTAATTTATATTATAATAAGGGATTTTATTATGATGAAGAAAAACAAATCTTTGAAGTTGATAATGAATATCTAGTAGAGTGTTTATTTCATGAATTTTCTCATCCAATTGTAAATCCATTAGTAGATAAGTATTTATCTGGTACAGATATTTTAGAAAGTTTTTATCAAGATGCAATTAAAAACAATTTGTTTGAAACATATAGTATGCATCCAGAATCAGTAATGTATGAATATTTAGTCAGAGCTAATGCGTATATTTTAGCTAGCAAATATTTCAAGGATAATATGGAACCTATTGAAAATGATTGGGTGATACCTCATGGATTTACTTATTTACCTGCGCTTGTTTATTTTACTGAAGATAATCTTTCTAAATACGAAAATTATGAGGAATTTGTTTCAAAGGCGATACCTGAGTTTATGTCTTCATGCATAATCTCTGATATGACAAGTAATAACCGTAAAATTCAAAAATGAGAAGTATAACGACAGTTATTCCTCAAGAGATTATTAATCAAAACAAGATAAAATATGCCTATGATTTTTCGGAAGGTAATAAGTCCTTAGAAAAATGTTTGCTTATGCTTTGGGATAATGGTTTTGAGACTATAGGATGTTGTGGTGGACATAATGGTCATAAATCATATATTGGTTTTAAACTTGATGATAAAGCTATTAGGTTACTTTCAAATATAAAAAAGCAAGATGTTAAAATTACATTTGTAAGTTTATTTAATGAAGAAAATCAAAAAATAAATTTTACTATTAAAGAAATTTATAATGATAGTATGTTTGATAATATTTTAAAGACATATAATTGTAATCAAAAAATAGATGAAGATATAAAATTGGTGATTGATTTTATATTAAAAAAGTTTGATGGCTATGTCAATATTCGTATGTTATATAAGAAAAAATTAATAGTTTATTTTGTTACTGATAATTTAAAACTTATTGATTATTTTTTAGGTCTTGATAGAGAGTGCATTTGTATTGATAAATCTAAAAGTTTATATTCATTTAGAATTGAAATAGATGATTTAAAATAAGATTATTTTTTACTCGATGAATTTATTAATACTTTAGTTTTTAAGGTTAGAGTAAATGGTAAAAAATATAATACTAACTGGAAACAGAAATAAATATTGGTGATGAGATTAGTATTAATAAATACAGGTTAAAGGTATAGCTGATGTGAATAGTGGTGGAAAAGGTGATATGTATATTGTTTTAAATGTTATTACTCCTAAGAAGCTATCTCGTGATCAGAAGAAATTATTTGAAAGTTTAACTAAATCCGATTTAGATGATTCTAGAGAATTTGATAGAATTAAGAAATATTTATAAGTGGCTTTTATAGTCACTTTTTTAACTGTAATATAAAACTTTTTCATTGGACAAAAGTTACGTTTACGGAAAAAATGTTCAATGGAAATATACATTAAATAATAAGTTATAGTTATTTAATACTTAAAACTCGACTTTTTAAAAATTAATATTTGACTATTTTAAAATGATCTTTTGACTTTTTTTAAGTAAGTGTCCAACTATTTTAAAGTCACAACTTTTTTGAGGCTTTAATTTGAAACTGCAAATTTAAATAATTACATTTTTTTGTGCTTAAAAAAGGAAATCAGTTAAAAATGTCGTATGTTATATATAGGTGATGATATGAATAATAATATAGTTAAAGATGAGGTAAAAATAGAAAATTTAATTTATGAAGTTCGTGGGGTACAGGTGATGTTAGATAGTGATTTGGCCAGGCTTTATCATACTGAAACGAGAAGAATAAATGAAGCGGTTAATAGAAATAAAGCAAAATTTCCAGAAAGATTTTGCTTTAGAATTACGGAAAGTGAGTATAATTTTTTGAAGTCGCAATTTGCGACTTCAAAGGGTGGTTCTAGAAAAGGGCATACAGTATTTACAGAGCAAGGTGTGGCCATGCTTGCAACTATATTAAAAACTGATGTAGCTACAAAAGTAAGCATTGCTATTATGGATGCATTCGTAGCTATGAGAAAATATATCTCTTCTAATTTACTTGAGCAAAAATATATAAATAATATGGTGTTTGAGCATGACTCTCAAATAAAACTATTACAAAGTACATTTAATAAATTAGAAGAAAAGAAAAAGGTTAATGAAATATATTTTGATGGGCAAATATATGATGAATATTCAAAAATACAAGAAATATTTAAAGAGGTTAAAAAAGAGATAATTATAATAGATGGTTATGCAGATAATACGATTTTAGATATAATTAAAAGATTAAAAGTTAATGTAACTATTATAACTAAACTAAATAATTTACTTACAAGGCAAGATGTTTTGAAATATAATAAACAATAGCATAATTTAAAGGTTATTTATGATAATTCCTTTCATGATAGATATTTTATAATTGATGGTAATATTGTTTATCACTGCGGGGCAAGTATAAATAGAATAGGTTATAAAACATTTTCTATTACTTTAATTGGTGATGAATATATGTGTAAATTATTATCAAGTAGAGTGAATAAAATAATATAATAAAGCTAAAAATAAGTTACATGTTTATACTTTTTCTTTAATTTTTAAGAGTGATAATAATTAATGAGGTGTTATAGTTTTCAATAATTAAAATATAATGTATTTTATGTTAGAAAGGATATTTATAATTTTGTGGGTAATTAAAGTTAAAATGATAGATGAAAACGTTGTTAGTTTACTTTATGATAAAGATATACTAAAGGAGGTTTAGTTATGAATGAGGTAATTAATAAGGATTATATTAATATAGAAAATTTAATTTATGAAGTTCGTGGGGTACAGGTGATGTTAGATAGCGATTTAGCTAAACTTTATGGGTGTGTTAATGGAACAAAAACTATTAATCAGGCTGTAAAAAGAAATGTTGATAAATTTCCTGATGATT
>CALVRI010000045.1 GCA_944358525.1 uncultured Bacilli bacterium
TTTTTAATAAATACTTATTTATTGTTTGCTATTTCTCTTTTATTTAAATACGGTTTTACTTTGGTATATAAAATTTTATTAATTTCTTCAATACTTTTAGGTTTATTATTTTCAGAACATTCAATAGTTATGAATTTATATTTTTTAGCAAGTTCTAAATAAGCTGTTTCAGCATGTTTTAAATGGTTTTCATCTTTTTCATGACCATCGGCTTTTTCTTTTCTATTATGTTTTAATTTTTCAGCAACTTTTAATGGCATATGGAGAAAAATTGTTAAATCTGGTTTTGGTAGTTCCATTAAATCAAATTCTAATTTATCTAACCAATTATACATGTTTATGCGTTCTTCTTTGTTTTCTATTTTTCCACCTTGATGAGCCATATTAGAATAAATATATCTATCTAAAATTACATTATATCCTTGATTTAATAGAAAATTGATTTTATCAATATTGTATTTTCTATCGGCTGCATAATATAAAGCGGCTACTTTTGGATCGACTTTAGTTGAACCTTCTTCAAAATAGCATGAGTCAAAACCATCTTTACCTAAATATGGTCCTCCAATTATTTTTCCTGTCGGCGAATTATAATTTGGAAAAGAAAAGTTTTGGACTTGATATCCTTCTTCTCTTAATTTTTTTATTAATAAATTGGTTTGTGTTTCTTTACCTGAACAGTCTGTTCCTTCAATGGTTATTAGTTTTCCCTTCATAATCTATCTCCTCTTATATAAAACATGCTTATATTTTATATTTGTTTTTTCATCAATTTTTTCATCTAATACTATAGATTCATATTCATTCTTATTAAAATGTGGAAAAAATGCATCGGCTTTTGATGTGGATTCTATTTCTGTTAAGTACATTTCATTTGTGTATTCTAATAAAGCTTGATATATACTAGCTCCACCAATATTAAATATTTTTTCACAACTATCTTTATATTTTGATATAAAATCTTGAATACTATGATAAACTTCAATTTCAGGAATATCAATATTGCTTTTAGATAAGACAATATGTTTTCTATTTGGTAATAGTTTTGGAAGTGATTCAAATGTTTTTCTACCCATAATTATTGTATGATAAGTAGTTATTTCTTTGAAAAATTTCATATCACCTGGAAGATGCCATATTAAATTATTATTTAATCCAAGTTCGTTGTTTTTACCAATTGCGGCAATGATTGATAATTTCATTGGGCGAGTGGAAATCTGATCTTTCCATGATGTTTATAATTTAATAGTTTGACATCTTTACATTCTTTGGAATTATCATATTCATAAAAATCAGTTACTTCTGGATTTAACCATAGTTCTGGAGCTTTTAAGTCTTCTAATTCATCGCCACGGCGGATTTGCTCTTTTATTCCATCTATTTGATTTAGATATATATGCGCATCTTTTATACTCCAATCTAGTGTACCTGGCTTTAATCCAGTCACTCTAGCCAGCATGTTTAACAATACTGCATACTGAGTAACATTAAATGGTAAACCTAATGGGACATCACAGCTTCTTTGATGAACCCAAGCATTTAATTTTCCATCAGTTACATCCCATTCACTAGACCAAACACATGATGGTAAAACGGCTGTGTTTACATATTCATCTTGCCATAAACTAATGACATTTCTTCTGTCAGTTCTATTATTTTTTAAATTGTCTATGAGATTTTCAATTAAATGATATTTTCCAACAATATATCCGTAGGCTGTTCCAATAGTGTGAGCATACTCTTTACCATAGAATTTAGCTTGTTTAATGTTTTTCTTAATAGTTTCTTTATCTGGATAAATTCTAATACTATTTTCTTCGCTTAAACTCTTAACCATCATAATATTACCGTTTTCATCTTTTTTTAGTTTTAAGCCTCCATTATGTTTATATTTTGGAACACTTAATGGATCTAATACTGGTACTTCCCTATTTTTGTCATAAGGTTTTTTTTCACTATCTGCTTCATAAATTCTATAAATACCATCTTCATCTACTTCCCATTCATCCCAAATATGAACATTTCTATCTTGAAGCCATCTAACATCATTACTAGCTGCTTGATAAATCCAAAGCATTTCTAAAACAGCTTGTCTTATAAATAATTGTTTAGTTGTTAGAATTGGAAATTCTTCTTCTAAATCAAAGTGAAAATGATGAGATGGAACTTTGATGGTATTTATGCCTGTTCTATTTTCTACTTCAGTGCCATCATTTAATATTCTTTTACATAAGTCTAAATAATCTTTATCCCATTTAGCCATTTAAATCACTCCTTTATTTCATTATTTTCAAACTTTACATCTAGAAATTTACGACTTGCTAGAAAATCACACATATGAACGAATCTTTGATATTTATTATGTGGGATAGGTAAAACCACATCACTATATGGATTTGTATTATATATACCCATATGGGATGAGACAACATTTGCTAAAAATTCTATTTCACTATCAGTAAATGTTGTTTTATCCTTATTTTCTTTAATATAATTAGCTATCAATATCGGATGATCAAATCTAACATATTTTTCTTTTACTTTACCATGCTTTAAACCATCATGCATGATTAATGCAATTATCATTAAATCTTTCTCATCATCGGTAAATGAATAACCTATTACTTCATTATTAGCTAGTTCATAGGCTAATTTAACGGCTACTTTAGTGTGCCTAACTAGTCCTCCTTCGCCTAAGGCAAATTCTGGATGATATTTTCCGGTAGAACTGGCGGCTACTTCATAAAAATAATCAGGTAATAATTCGATTAGTTTTTTAGCATTTTCTCTATATTTTGGATTTTTGATATAAGTTATTTCTTTATTAAATATGTCTTTCATATTAACCACCTACTTTAAGATTATCACAAACTAATGTTTGTGTAAAGACATTATATAAAATTTAATAATATTTCATTTGATGTATACAAATATTTTGGATTTATGTAAATGTTTGTATTATCTTCTAATAATAATTTTTCATTTAATAAAGTTTTTACTTTTGGTAATTCTTTGATATTTATTTTGTATTTCTTATAAAAATTTTCTTTATTTATACCCTTTATTTTTCTTAAACCTAAAATAAATTCATTTTGAATAGTTTCTTCTAAAGAAAGTTCATTTTTCTCTAAAATGTAATTTCCTTTTAAATATTCATTTAAACTTTTTGTATTTTCATATCTTACATTATCTACATAACCACTCGCACCTAACCCAAAACCATAATAGTGTTCATTATTCCAATATGTAAGATTATGTTTAGATTCATATCCTTCTTTAGAAAAGTTACTTAATTCATATCTTACATAGTGATTTTCTTTTAAAGTTTTTGTAATAAAATCATACATTTCTCTTTCTTTATCATCATCTAATGGTTTATAGTTATCAATATATAGTTTGGTATGAGGTTCTAAAATTAAACAATATGTAGATATATGTTTTGGATTCAATTTAATTATTTCATTTAAATCTGTTTTTAAATCTTTTAAGGTTTGATTTTTAAAGCCATACATTAAATCAATATTGACATTGTCAAATGTTTGACAAGCTAGTTTTAGGTTTTCAATATTCAACTTACGGTTTAATTTTTTTATGATGTTTTCATCAAATGTTTGAATACCAATACTCAAGCGATTAATGTGTTTTTTTAAGAAGGCTATTTTTTCTTTAGTTAAATCTTCGCTGTTTGTTTCAAAAGTTATTTCACAGTTTTTATCTAAATTAAATCTTTTTAATATATTAAATAGTTTTTTTAATTGCATTAAAGATAATGAACTAGGTGTTCCTCCACCAATATATAATGTGTGTATTTTTTCTCCTTTATAATTACTTTTTATTTCTTTTTCTAAAGTGTCTAAATACTCATCTATGTATTTTTCATTTTTTAATATTTTACAAAAATCACAGTATGAACATATAGAAGAACAAAAAGGAATATGAATATATATACTCATTTATGTTTCCTTCTAAAATTTAGTTCTTCTATAGGTTTAGAATAAATTCCATCAGTAGTAATAAGGTTTGCTAAAAAAAATCTACGATAATTTTCCAAGTTTTTTCTGTGCCTAATGTATATTTCGCTTTTTAAAGCTCTATTTAAATCATAATAATATAGTTTACCAAGTGGTATTTCTTTATTTAGAAAAGCTTGAATACGTTTATCTGAATCTGCTTCAATCGGTGATTTTCGTCTTGTAATTGTTCTTGAAGAAAAAAATTTATTTTTCCTTTTTATATATAATCTCTTAATGTTTTTTTTTGGCTTTAGTCTATACTTTATTTGTCTTTGTAAAAAATTAAAATAATTTTGGGCGATTTCTTTCATAGCTTTATTATAATCAATTGATACTAAACCAGTTTTTAAATCATCTTCATAAATCATTTGAATTGTTTTAATTTTATTTATATAGTTATTAAAAATTTGTGATTCTTCATATTTTGGAGGTTCTAAGGGTTCATTTTTAGAATATAATAGCTCATCTATTTCTTCATCTGATAAAGGTTGTATTTCTTTTTCAATATATTTACTATAATCAAAATCTTCACTTAAAACTTCTTCTGGTATAGGAGGATCAATTGGAATTGGTATACCATTAGCGCCTATATGAGTAATTTCATCCATAATATCACCTACTTTTCTTCATCAATATTTAAAACGGCTAAGAAGGCTTCACTTGGTACTTCAACTCTTCCAACCATTTTCATTCTCTTTTTACCTTCTTTTTGTTTTTCTAATAATTTCCTTTTTCTAGTTATATCTCCACCATAGCATTTTGCTAAAACATTTTTTCTTAAAGCTTTTATATCGGTTCTAGCAATTACTTTTGAACCAATTACAGCTTGAATTGGAACTTCAAATAATTGTCTTGGAATTATTTCTTTTAATTTATAAACGATAGATTTTCCTCTATTATAGGCAAAATCTTTATGAACAATGATACTAAAGGCATCAACTATTTCTCCATTTAATAAAATATCCATTTTAACTAAATCACTTGGTTTGTATCCTATTAAATCATAATCAAATGAAGCATATCCTTTCGTTGAACTTTTAAGTTTATCAAAGAAGTTATAAACTATTTCTGAAAGAGGGATTTCATAGTGGATATTAACTCTATTTGTGGTTATATATTCCATACTTATATAGGTACCTCTTTTATTTTGACAAAGTTCCATGATACTACCAATATATTCACTTGGAACATAGATGTTTGTTTTAATATAGGGTTCTTCTATTATTTTTATACTTTGTCTATCTGGCATTTTAGCTGGGCTATCGATATAGATTACTTCATTATCGGTTTTGGTTATTTTATAAATAACAGATGGTGATGTAGCAATATGATTTATTCCAAATTCTCTTTCTAATCTTTCTAAAGTAATCTCCATATGAAGTAGTCCTAAAAAGCCACATCTAAAGCCAAATCCTAGTGCTTGTGATGTTTCTGGTTCGAATTCTAAAGCAGCATCGTTTAATTTTAATTTTTCTAAAGCATCTCTTAAATCTGGATATTTGTTTGTTTCAACTGGATATAGACCACAAAAAACCATAGGTTGCATCGGTTTATATCCTGGTAGGCTTTCTAATGCAGGATCATTTTCTAAAGTTATAGTATCACCTACTTTGATATCACTAATACTTTTAATGCTGGCACAAATATAACCCACTTCACCACATTCTAATACCCCTGTACTCCTTGGTTTTGGATTGTTAAATCCAAGTTCTGTTACTTCATGTACTGCACCAGTTGCCATAAATTTAATTTTATCTTTTAATTTTAATTTTCCTTCTTTTATTCTAACTAAAGCAATAACACCTTTATATGAATCAAAATAACTATCAAACACTAATGCTTTTAATTTTCCTTTGTTATCTCCTTTAGGTGCTGGAACTCTTTCTATAATAGCATCTAATAATTTATCCACACCTTCACCTGTTTTTGCACTAGTTAAGATTATTTCATCTTCATCAAAACCTAATGTTTCTATTAGTTCTTTTTTGACTTTAGGTATATCAGCATTAGGAAGGTCTATTTTATTAATAACTGGTATTATAGTTAAGTTATTTTCTAAAGCTAAGTAAACATTAGCAAGGGTTTGAGCTTCAATACCTTGAGCGGCATCTACTACTAAAACAGCCCCTTCACAAGCAGCTAAGCTTCTAGATACTTCATATGAAAAGTCAACATGACCTGGGGTATCAATTAAGTGTATAATGTAATCTTCATTTTTATATTTATAATTTAATCTAACTGTGTTTAGTTTTATTGTGATACCTCTTTCTCTTTCAATATCCATATTATCTAATAATTGATCTTGTTTTTCTCTTTCAGCTATGGCTCCTGTTAGTTCTAATATTCTGTCAGCTAAAGTACTTTTACCGTGATCAATATGAGCTATGATTGAAAAGTTTCTGATGTTTTCTTGTTTCATTTAAATCACCTTTATATCATTATATCATAAGGCTTTATTATATTAAAAGTGATAACCTTAAAAGTTATCACTTATTATCACATACTAAATTTTGTTCATTTGTTTGATTACATTTAAAATTACCAAAAGTTAAATCTTTGACAGTAACAGTTCCATCAATATTAATTTCAACACTACCAAATTTAGGAAGTTCACCATTGTTTTTTATATTTAACTTACGAGTATAATTTACTTCTTTTCCATTTTCATAATACTTGTATCCGTCTTTACTAAAAACTACTTTAAATGGTAAAGCAACTTCATTAGTTAAATTCATATCAATATAAAAAGATTTTACTGTTTCAATTGTTCCTTGAGTGCTAGTAATAGCAGAATCATGACCCATGTTATAAAAAATTTTAGATAAAGACGGGTAAATAATAATTATTATCACTAGAAAAAAAACCATTATAGCACTATATTCTATTCCTTTAATTGTTTTTCTGTGTATATTTTCTTCTTTCATATAACCAGCCTCTATTATAATAATAGCATAATTACATTATTTATACAAGAAAAAAGATGGAAATAATTCCATCTACAATTATGCGGTAGTTTTGTCATTATTAGCATTGGTTACAGTTACATCATCCTTAGTTCTTGAGCAGAACATTGAATTTGGATCAAAGTTATCCTTTTCTCCCTCTTTCATAGTTGAACAATAATATTGACCAAATCTTAATTGGTGAGCAACTATTTCTCCATCATATCTAATAGTAATCCAACCTTCTGATGGCATTTCACCACTAGCAGATACTGGTTGATCATTTATATAACCTTGACCATATCCTCCTCCAGTAGCATCATTAGTACCCCATTGTTTTCCTTCATCACCTTTTCCTCCTTCATTTTTAGGAAAATTAACAGTAAATGGAAGACCAACAGGTTCACTACCTACTTGAGCTTGTGCATATGCAACCCTAACAGCATCGATAGTTCCCCATGCTTTATCGACAGCTGCATTTCTTCTTGATTGTTCAATAACATTCAAGATAATTGGAGTTGTAATTAAGGCGATAATAGCTAAGATAACGATTACGGCCAATAGCTCAATCAATGTAAAACCTTTTGAATTATTTCTCATCTATTTCACCTCCTCGCCCCTATTCTGTTATCAATATACCACATTTTTTTACATAAATCAAT
>CALVRI010000046.1 GCA_944358525.1 uncultured Bacilli bacterium
AAAATGGCTTTAAAAAGCTTAACCATTAAACCATTTAAACTACTAATGACCTGCATCCTAACCGCTATGGCCTTAATTTTCATGGGTTTTACCATTAACTGTTTAATTTTTGATAAAGTAGTATTTATTACAAATACCATGAATGATAATCAAGAATATGTCTACACAGTTGATAAAACAGAATATTATGGTAGGGATGCTTCTAAAATTTTAGAATTTGATGCAGATGACATAAATAAAGTTAAAAATGTAACAAAATCATCCTTAAACCTTGCATATACCTTATTTGATAATAATAGCCTTTTGACTTTTGAATTTGGTGGTGAAAATATTCCAAGCAACGACTATTTTACTAGTTACCCAACTATTACTGCATATGTAGAAATAACAGATAACAAAGTAATAGGTAAAGTAATTGGAACCTTACCAGCAAACGATAAAGAATTAGTTATTCATAAATATTTGGCTGATTATATAATAAAATATGGTGTAATTGACAGTAATAATGAAATATATAAGCCAAATAATTACCAAGATTTAATAAACTCAAAACATGAATTAAAACTAGGAGACAATAAAGTTATAATTAGTGGTATAGTAGATGATGATAATAGTTTATTTGAAGAGTATAAAGATGGAAAAGATTTTCCGAGTTATGATTTTGATAAATACTATAATGAAACATATACATCTTTAGGTAACATTGTGTATGTCAAAGGTTTCATTAGTAGTGCCACATTAAAAACGGATAAAGAAAAAGTATTAGATCAAATGACTATTACGACAGTTATGAGTCAAGAAGAAATTAGTGAATTTGGTGAAGCCTCTGCCTATCAATTGCACCCCTTAAAAGAAAACAAGCAAATAGTAACTAAAGATGGAATTCAAACTATAAATTCGTTAAACAAAGACCAAGTAATTTTATCTGTAAATGACTTAAAAACACTTGATAGAACATATAATGAAGGCTTAGAAACTTACTTAAAAAATCATGCGGATGAGCCCTATAATCAAATACTTATTACATATTCTCAAAACTATTTAAATAGTGAAAGTTTTAATAATCTTAAATTAAAAATGAGAAAATATAATTTTGAAAATGGAAATACTGAAAACATCAGAATTACAATTTTAGGTATTACTTTAGAAGATTATTCTTATGTAAGTAATAGGTATGTTGAAGAGTATTCTCCTCGCACTAAAAGTCTAGATAACATTTATATCTATGATGACAATATAGATAATTTAAATAAAGTATTTAATAATTTTAAATTTTCTGGTGTTAGAGATTTTCCAAATGGTACTTATTATACTTATACAGTACCACACCAAATAGATATTTCAAATATTATAGGAATATATAAAGATTTATATAAATACCTTTTAGTAGTTAGCTTAATTTTTGTTCTATTTGCTATTTTGCTATTTTCAAATTTCATCGGTGTATCAATATCATACGCAAAAAAAGAAATTGGCATACTAAGAGCATTAGGAGCTAGAAGTAAAGACACATTAAAAATATTTACTTATGAATCATTAATAATTGGTTTTATCTCATGGGTTTTATCAGTAATAGGTTGGATTTATGCATGTAATATTTTAAACAAAAGTATGTTTGGAAATATGTACTATTCATTAAATGGTATTGTCAAAAGCCCATTAGTACCTCTAGGAATGTTTATATTTACAATTATAATTGCACTATTAGTAACTTTTACATCAATTAGTAGAATTAATAAAGTTAAACCAATAGATGCTATATTAAATAAATAGTTCCCATGTGTAACTTTTAATGATAAAATAAAAAACTAAATGGAGGAATAATAATGGAAAGATATGTTTTAAGCCAAATGTCAGACAAAAATTTTTCAAAAGCTGTTTTAGCAATCTATCTTCAAACAACATATAATAATGACCAATACCCAGAATATTTAAAATGGTTTTATACAGTAAACCTACCTAGAATCTTTAAAGAAGAAGGAGATATTATTTTCTATTTAGATGGTTTAGAAGTAGTAAGTCTATCCACCTTAAAAAATTCTGATGAAAAGAAAATATGTACTTTACTTGTAAATGAAGACTATAGAAAAAAAGGTTACAGCAAACAAATCTTAGAAGATTCATTTGAATATCTACAAACCGAAACTCCACTAATTACTATTCCTACAAAAAGGCTAGAAGAATTTGATAAAATAATCGATGCTTATCATTGGTCAGAGTCTTCTAGAACCGATGAATATTATAGTGAAGAAGTAATATTTAACTCACCAAAAACAAAGACTCTTTAAGTCTTTTTTGTTATAAAAAAATATCCCAAGCATATACTTATTTGGGTGATAATATGGAATTTAAAGTAGGTGATTTAGTAACCCGAAATTCACATAATAATGACATTGTCTTTAAAATACTTAAAATTGAAGGTAACATATGTGAATTAAAAGGAATAAATGTTAGATTACTTGTTGACAGCGATATCAGCGACCTCAAAAAACACGAAGGTGGTGATATAGAAGGAGAAGAACCATTTTTAGAAAGAATACATAATGGTGAGCAGTTAGATAGAAATGATTTTTTCTATTTACCAGGAAAAATACTCCACATTGACAGTGATAAAGACTTTTTGAAAAGGTGTTTAGACTATTATAAAGAAACAAATATCTGGGCTATGGGGATAAATGAAGATGAAAAAAACATGCCTATTCATATGAAAGAATGGTTAAATGAATATAAACCAAACATTGTTGTAATAACTGGACATGATGCCTATTATAAAAGAAAAGGTGATACCAATAAAATAGAAGCATATAAAAATAGTAAATATTTTTCAGATGCAGTAAAAAAAGCTAGAGAATATGAAAACAGCCATGAAAAACTAATAATCATATCAGGAGGCTGCTCATCATATTATGAAGAATTAATTAGAGCTGGAGCTAACTTTGCATCAAGTCCTAAACGTATAAACATTCATGCCTTGGATCCCGCTATAGTTGCTGCTAAAATGAGTTTGTCAGATATAAATAAAGATATTGATATAAAAGACATATTAGAAAAAACAAAATATGGAAAAGATGGTATGGGGGGAATAATCACGAAAGGAACAATGTATGTTGGTTATCCCCGTTAAAAATCATTATAATACCCAAACAATAAAAAAAGCTCTTATACCACATCTAGGAAAAATAGTAAAAATAAAATACAATTTAGGTAGAAATAAATTTGAAACATATGAAGCAAAAATAATAAAATTATATAACTGTGTTTTCTTAATCGAATTAGTGACTAATAAACATGTAAAATCCTTCTCTTATGCAGATATCATCACAAAAACCATTAAAATATATGAATAAGTTATATCTTATACTTGATTTTTATTATAAAATAAGGTATACTGAAAATGGAATCATGCTAGAAGGGAGAGGTTAGCTTGAAAATCACATCAGTCAACGTTCGCAAAGTCGACAGTGAAAACCGTATGCGTGGTATCGTATCAGTAGTAGTAGATGACTGCTTCGCAATTCACGGAATTAGAATTATCGAGGGTGATAACGGCTTGTTTGTTGCAATGCCAAGTCGTAAAAACAGCGATGGTACTTATCATGATGTCGCACATCCAATTACACCTGAGTGCCGTAAAATGTTTGAAGATGCTATTCTCGAAGAATATAATAAAGTTAAAGAAGAAAAAGGCGAATAAGTCGTCTTTTTTCTTGTCCATCCGCATATACTCTTTTAGAAAGGGTGGACAAATATGGATAAAATAGATAGTGTTATAACCTCATTAAATCATAGTATTACTATAAATGAAAGAAAAAACATCATTATAACAGGTGTAAAAAAAATAGATAGTTTTGATGAAAACGAATTTTTTATGGAAACAAGTATGGGCAATCTCACATTAAAAGGAGAAGAATTAGAAATTATAAAACTAGACACCTATCAAGGTAATGTTTCCATTAAAGGTAAAGTAGATAGTATCGCTTATACAGAAGATGGGGGAAAAGAAAAAGAAGGCGGACTATTTAACAAATTATTTAAATAATGCCACTTAATATTCAAATAAATTCCTTAATTTTCTCATTCGCCTTTGGAATCTTTTTTTCTTTGTTTTTAGACCTTAATTATAAAATAATTTACAATAGTAAAAAAATAATAAAAATAATAGGTACATTCCTAGTTATCTTTTCAAGTGTTCTTATTTACTTTATAATTCTTTTAAATATTAATAATGCTACATTTCATCCTTATGAATTAATAATGATTATATTAGGATTCTATATCGAAAACCTAATAAAAAATAAAATTAAAAAACATAAATGTACTTAGTATAAAAAGTACTTTTTTTTCGTAAACAATTTGTCTAACAAAAGCAACCACATTGTAAAATAATATGAAAAATGCTATACTTTTACTAGAAAGTAAGGTGATAAAAATGGCTAAGAAAAAAGTTTCTAAAAAAGCAAAAAGAAGACTCATTGTCTTTGGTCCAATAGCTGTTTTTATCATAATTTACTGTGGCTTCACTTTAGTTACAACTGCAATGGATCTATATAATTTACAAAATGAAGAAAAGGAATTAACTAACAAACTAAACACTCTAAAGACAGATGCAAGTGATCTAAAAACTGAAATAACTAAACTTCAAGATAAAGATTATGTCGCTAGATATGCAAGAGAGAATTATTTATATACAAAAAATGGTGAATATGTTATAAAAACAGATGAAAAAACAGAAAAACAAAAAGAACAAACAAAAAAAGATGAAAAATATGTAGTTTATGCCTGTGTAGGAGCAATAATTTTTATCATCTTATTTATAATAATCATTCATAGAAAAAGAAAGAAAAAAAAGAAAAGTTCCAAATAAGGAACTTTTTATAGTTTAAAATCATCAACAATTTCATCATTCATATCTTTACCATCAAAATATAATTTACTTTTAAATTTAAATAACAAAGCAATTATATTAGTTGGAAAAGATTTAACTAATTTATTATAGTCTGTAATAATATCATTATAATATTTTCTAAAAGCGACAATTTCAGCCTCAGATTCATTTAAAGCAATATCAATCTTCATAAATCCTTCTACACTTTTAAGTTTTGGATATTCCTCTTTATATTTTTCAAATTCTTTGATACCATCATATAATTTTCTATCCAAATCAAAATTACTTAATTTTCTCGAACGAAGTTTGACAATTTGTTCTAAAACATTTTCTTCTGTTTTTGTATTTGCTTTAATAACATCAATAGATTTATTAAGTAAATCAAATCTTTTTCTAAGTACCGCATCTATATTTGCCTCAGCTTCATTAATCCTAATAATTAAAACTTGAAACTGATTATAACTATTAGCCACCCAAATAATTAGTAAACTAACCGCAAGTAAAATTGATGTTAAAATAATAAACATGCCCATATTATCACCTTAAAAATATTATAACAAATATCATTTCTTATTTCAATTATTTGGATAAAATTCTGGGTCAGAAATAATACGTTCATCAAACTTAATAAAGTTAACATATATAATTAAAATTAAATACCAGTCACCAGTTTTAGGATCACTTAAAATAATGTGATCACGTCCTGATTGTTCAATTATACCGGAAAAAACCTTGTTCTTCCATTCATCAGAATCAGGATAAGATGCATATACTTCAACTTTCTTACCTCTGTTTAACCTCAAAATATTTTCAATATAAGATTGCTCTAAAGGTACATTATAATTCATCTGTGTTTGTTGGTTTGGAATATTTCCACTACCACTATAAAGTGGATTTCCTGGGAACCCTGTTTGGTTTACAAAATTATTGTTCATTTAATCATCCTTTCCATAATAATATATTCTTAAAAGCCCAAAATATGTTATACTAAAGAAGAAGTAGAATAAAAACTACAAAAAGGAGGGTGTTTATGAAAGTTATCTTAGGTGTATCCAATCGCCATGTTCATTTAAAAGAAGAAGACTATAAAACTTTATTTGGCGATGAACCTATAAATAAAGTAAAAGACTTACGTCAGCCAGGTCAATTTGCTTCTGATAAATTTGTAACCATCAAAAATGGTGAAAGACAAATTGAACATGTTAGAGTCCTTGGACCAATTAGAAACTATACTCAAGTTGAAATATCTAGAACTGATGCTTATACATTAAAATTAAATCCACCAATTAGAACATCAGGTCAGTTAGAAGGCTCAAGCCCAATTACAATTATCGGACCAAAAGGCGAGTTAAACTTAAAAGAAGGTTGTATTTTGGCTAATCGTCATATTCATATTAGTCCGGAAGAAGTAAAACAGTATAACCTAGAAGGAATCAAAAAAGTAAAAGTAAAAATTGATGGTGAAAAAGGTGGAATACTAAATAATGTCTATTTAAAAATATTAGAACCATCACTATTAGAAATGCATATTGACACCGATGAAGGTAATGCCTTTGGAGTAAAAACTGGTGATGAACTTGAAATTATCGAATTAGAAAGGGATGAATAAATGAAATTACAAAATAAAGTAGCCATAATTACAGGTGGCGCTATGGGAAATGGTTTAGGTATAGCTAAAGTTTTCTTAAAAGAAGGAGCTAAAATAGCTATATTAGATTATGATGAAAAAATAAATGAAACAGTAAATAATTTAAGAAATCAAAACTATGATGTTTTAGGTTATAAAGTAGATATAAGAGATGTAGAAAAAGTAAATGCCGTAATAAAAGATATTCATGAAAAATGGGGTAACATAGATGTTTTAGTTAATAATGCTGGAGTATGTAGATTAAAACCATTTATGGATATGGAAGATGAACTAAGAGACTTTCACTTTGATATAAATATCAAAGGGACATGGAATGTTACTAAAGCTACACTTCCATATATGAAAAAAGGCTCAATAGTTAATTTATCCAGTGTAACTGGTCCACTAGTAGCCGATAGTGGAGAAGTTGCCTATGCAACAACTAAAGCCGCTTTAATTGGATTTACTAAAGGATTAGCTGCTGAACTTGTAGACAAAAACATTAGAGTTAATGCAATTATGCCAGGTTACATTATGACCCCAATGGTTAGCGGTATGGCTAAAGAATCAAATAAAGAAAATCCAGATAGTGTTGTCGAAGGAATTGCCCAAGGTATTCCAATGAAAAGATTAGGTACAATCGAAGAATTAGGTAATCTAGCCGCTTTTCTAGCTTCTGATGAATCTAGTTATATAACTGCCCAAGGAATAGTCATAGATGGTGGTTCAACCTTACCAGAAACTATGACAATGGGTGTTTAAAAACTAC
>CALVRI010000047.1 GCA_944358525.1 uncultured Bacilli bacterium
TTCTTAAATGATTTAAATGAGTTGTCTGATGATGAAAAAGCAGTATATAAAACTATTGGCAGAGATTTTATCAATTTGATAGAAACGACAGATATGCAAAAAGTATATAAGATGCCGATATTGTATGCTTTTTATAGTCAAGGAAATATAAAATCAGCGATAACAGATGAAGATGTTTTATCTACATGGAAAGAGTTTTTTAATAAAAATAAAAACTGGAAAGATTTTGCAAGTGATATGACTTATGATAAATACTTAAAGATAACGGATAAACAACATCTAGCAAAAGCAAAAACCATGCCGATAAAATATCTAAAAGCTTCAGGGAAAGGCTTCTTTGTAGAAAAAGAAGGTTTTGCATTAGCTTTAAATGAAAATCTAAATGAAATTATAAAAAATAAAGTTTTTGTAGATAATATGAGAGATGTTTTAGAGTATAGAACGATAGAGTATTATAGAAGAAGATATAATATGGAAAAATAAAGGTATAGCAATTTATGCTATACCTTTATTTTGTAATTCTTTTTCAGTATCTTTTCTAGTTATTTTATAGTAACTTAATAAATTTAAGATATCTTTATCCGATATTGTTGTTTCATATGAAGAAAAATCATTTGTTTCAATAATTTTTTTTGCGACAGCTAATTTTTCTGGTGATAAATTATTAAAACATTGCCACCATTTTTCAGTAATACCATTATCTTTATAGTAAAATCTGTAGATTATCATTACTTCAGGCATGTACAATAATTTTTCAAACTCTTGTTCATTTTTACCAAAAGCTTCTTCAAAAAAAGATTTTCCTTTTCCAACTTTACCTTTTGTTGAATTTAATATTGCTTGGATGGTTCTAATAAATTTTCTATTCCAGTGTTTTCCAATATAATCTCTATTGCTAAAATAATTAGGATCTTCAATAGGATGATATTTCATTGGAAAAGAATAAATACTAGCATTTAATTCTTCACATAAATCAACATTCAACTTTAATCTTTTATATAATTCAAGTGGAGTATCTTCAAAATTATATAAAATATAATTAGATAAGTTTTTATGACCGTATTTTACAGCTGTTCTAACAGCTTTTTCATAGATTTTGTGTATTTTCCAATTATCAAATGCAATTCTTACAGGTCGGACAGGTATTTCTGCCATTTTTTTCATATTATCTTCTGTTATTAATCTAGCATCTATACCTTGATTAAAATCAACATATCGTTTTCTTGGTTTTTCGCTATAAAGAATTTTAATTTTATCTTTAATAAAATCATAAGTAGATAAAATTGATTCTTTAGTTGCAGTATCAGCATTTAATAAATAGTGTTCATCTAGTAGATCATAAATTTCTTGTGCATTTTTACCTAATTTTTCAATTAATCGTTTATATTCTTTTACTATACATTTTATATATGCTTTATCATTTAAATTATTTCTTAAATTTTTAATAGCTATTTCAAAAGTATTAGGTTCTATATAAGTGGCATCTTTGTAAAAACCAGCTAATTTAATATTATCTATAATTTCGTTAAATCGAGTTGAAGCAAGTACATTATTATCTAGTAATAAAAGATTTCTTTTTGCTCCAAAGATTTCTTCATCTAATTTTATTTGTTTAGCTATTGGAAGGTAATTTTTATATTCAGGTTCTAATTTTGGTACAGCACAAAATTTACATTTATTTATACAACCTCTAGTCATATAAGCTAAATATCCATCATTAGCAGGATATATATAGTCAATTTCTTCTAAAATAGAATAATCTAAAGGTAATGAATCAATAATTATATCATTATCATCACCAAGCATTTTAGGTTTTATTAGTGGTCCAATAATAGGATAAATATTAGTTTCCTTTTGTATATAATTAGGAAGAATAGAAGCCATTACTCCACCAACTAATACATCTTTTTCGTTTTTACATAATTGTTTAGCAAAATTTATGGTATCAATTGTAATATCCCAATAAAAAGTAAATAATGTAGTAATTGCTATTTTGTCATAAATTCTATTTTCAGGATAAAAATATTCTTTATTTCTAAAATATCGTCTGTAGTATTTTAATAAAGAGTTTATAATTAGACTTTCTTCCACTAAAGGAATTTTATAAAATTCTTCTGATAAGCCTTTTTTTAGATATTTGCAAATTTCAGGTTTATATTTTTCCCAAAAAATAGAACTATCATTTGCATATAATTGCTTTAAAAGGGCTTTATAGGTATCATTTAAAACCAAATCTTGAAGTTTACCTTTAAAAAAGGTTACATCATCTCCTAATGATTTGTAATAAGTAGCTATTTTCATTAAACTCATTGGGGGATACTTATTTTTATAGTTAGGTTCAATTAATAATATTTTTCTATTCACTTTTTAAATCTTCCTGTATCTTATCAATTAAATCTTCTGCCATATCTTTTGGCAGAAGTTCTTTTATTTTAGAGTATATTCTAGTAATTAATTTTTGTTCTCTTTTGTTATATTTAGATAGTTCTTGTGCTTTATATTTTTTCTTTTTAATAGATTTTTCTTGTATAGTATTTGCATTATTCTTTTTTATTGGTGTAGAGGTAGTTTTTATTACATTTTGTTGAGTTATTTCAGGAGTATTAGATTCAATATCTTTTTTTTGAAAATCTTCTTTTATAATATTGAATACTTTATTATATAGAGGATTTTTAGCAGATTTATTTTCTAATTTACAGATATTATTTGTTATTTTGGATAAATTATCTAGTTCGGTTTTTAATTCTTGTTGAGCTTTTTCTTCGTCATTTTTATTTAGAAATTTTCCTTCTTGAATCTTTAATTTAAATTCATTTTCTTTTTCTTTAATATCATATTGTTTTCTAAATAATAATTTAACATCATTAGCATAATGATATAAAGAATAAGGATCTTTAAAAAGTTTTTCATTCAAGATATTTTCAAACTCTCTTAATGTTTCATTGATATTAAAATAATCTCTTCTAGCATTAGGAATAAGATCTTTATCAATAACAAATAATTCACCAATAAAATAATTTATACCTCTAGTTTCTTTAAAAAATTTACTTAATGTTGTTTCATTACCTATTAGAATGTTTTCTTTTCTTAAACGTATAGAACGCATTTTATTTTCTTTTGGAATATTTTTTTCAAATTTAATAACAGCAAACCACATCCAACCTAATAAAATATTGCTTTTAGAACGAATTTCGTTAAATTCAATATCTTTAATTTCATCGTAAGCTTTACCTTTATATAATAAATGAGTTTTATATGGTTTGAAAAGTTGTTGACCATTTACTAAAATAATATATTCATCTAATTTTAAATTATGCTTATTTACAAAATCATAAATTTTACTTCTGTAAATAAATGATTTTACATAAGGAACAGGAGCAACAAAAGATAGATAATCATAAACATTATTTATATCAAGTAATTCATTATTTTCCGTGGAAATATCATGTAAAGTAACTTCAAAGAAATGTTTATTAATATCACATTCTTCGGTTTTGTAGTCAATGACTTTATCTACTAAATCAGAGGCAGATATACGATTTTGTGTATCATTTAATATATTTTTTAATAATTCACCATCCCATACCATAATAGATTTTTTATTTTCACCTATATAAGAAGATGTAAATATTAATTTTTTGCAATAAGCTAATCCAGCTAAACGACCAATCCCTCTAAAGCCTTTATTAGATGTTTTATCTTTTTCTGAGTCAGCTATGCTAGATAAAATGTTAAAAAATTTATCTTTAGGGATGCCTAAAGCATTATCATGAATAGAAATATTTCTTTTTTTTTGATCAATATAAATATCTATTTGAGCTGTTTCTTTAGTATCTGAATTTATATTATTTTTATCAGTTCCTTTTTTTAAAATGCCTAAATTTATAGCGTTATCTATAGAATCAGCAGCATTTTGAATATATTCTCTATAAATCATTAAACTATTTTCATACATACCTAATGTCAAATTTTCAATGACATTTTTCCCAATTATTGCCATAAACTCACCTCATTTTTATTTATATTGTTTATATAATGGTTTTGGAAATTTTATATTTAATAGAGACCTAAAGATAGGATTTTGGATAATATATTCACCTTGTTTTAATCTAGTCATCATATTTTTATATACTTGTGGAACATATTTATAATCTGATTTAGCTATTTCAATAGCATTAGTACGTCCATAAGCATGAGATGAGCAATTTCCTGTTACTCTTGAATGAATAGCACTTCTAAATTGTTCAGCAGAAAATAAAATAATACCTAAAGAACGTCCTCTTTCAGCGATATCTAATATTTGTTGTAATATAGGTGAATTTTTAGGTGAGTCTTGAGAAGCATATTTATTTAATTCATCTATAAATATAATAATTTTTCTTGGTGGATTAACATTTTTTTCTCCACTATATTCACCTAATTGTAAATTATAAATAGTTCGTATGGCATCACCGAATACAAAGCCTTGCATACCTTCATTTAATTTAGCAATATCAATAACATGAACTTCATTTTTCTTAATATGTTTTAGAGCTTCGCCTATTCTAGTTTCTTCAGTGTAATCATGAATTCTATCAAATATAGGATTTCGATAAATTAATTTTCGTATAATTCTATTGAAACGTCGCCAACTAGATACAGTTATTTCTTTATCTCCAGATCGACCTGCTTGACATTTTTCTTGTATTTCTTCGAGAAAGGCACTCCATGATGTTAAATTATCAAAATTTCCTTGCTTAGAAATAATATAATTTAGTATAGAATCTATAGTTTGGTTGGGATCATCTAAACTAGCAAACATTAGATCTAGATTATCTTTATCATCTTCATAGTCATATTTATATAACATTGCTTTATTTAAAGCACGTTGATTATCATATTCTTCTTTAGATAAATATGTATTGCCTACTTTATTTTTGGAATAAGGATAATAATATTTAACATTTTTAAATGGATCGGTTTTCATGCCTAATTCTTTGTATAATGATAATGTAGTATTTTTTTCGGTGGCATTTTCAAATTCGTTAGGTTCATCAATAGCTAATAGATCTTTACCTTTTACATTAAATAGTAAAAAAGCAACATCATCAATATTATCTTCATATAAATATTTATCTTGAATAGCTTTTAGTAAAAACATAGCATATGAAGTTTTTGCTGCCAAACCAGATATACCAGATATATTTAAATGTGCACCCTCTGGACCTATTAAAAATCTAGCATCCATTTTTACTGGTAATGTAATTTTACTTTCATCATTGGAATACATTTCTAAATAACCACAAGTTACAGGATTTTTAATATTTTTTAAACCTAATGCTTCTTGGACTTCGTTTTTATCAGCTAAGGATACTTGAGAATTATTTATTAATGGTATATAAATATTTTGGGTATTACCAATAATTTTAGCTTTGATATAATTCATACCTATTCTATACGTATTTTCTTCAGTAAATACATCACCGAAGTCATTAGAGATATAATCAGATAAAAAATTAGCAGTATCTGTAATATGAGAAATTTCTTCTATTACACCATAAGTAATACTATCCTTTAGATGTTTTATTTTTACTACATCAAATGGATTTAAAATCATATCTGGTTTTGTCCAAAAATAAAAGTCATCTATTGTAGATGGATTTTTTTCTGTAGCAATTACTTTGCCGATTATTTTACTCATAAAATCACCTGTTTCTTTAAAATAAATTTAAGAACATATTATTACTAAGATATTTACTTTTTATAAATTTTTCAGTTATATAAATTGGATATAAATGATTTGCCCATCTAAAATCACTACCATAACAAACAGGATTTCTTTCATTAATTATGTTAGCAGTTATTAAATCTACTTCTTCAGTATCTAAAATTTGATGTTCATTACTATCATTTAAAACTAAGATTTTTTCTAATTTAAGAATTCCATCAAAAGCATTTGTTGTGTATTTTTTATCTCTAATTCTTACATACCAAACAGCATAACGCATACCTTTAAGTCTTGTTGATGTATATAAATTTACAGGAGTTCTTGAATATAAAGGTAAATCAGCTATCATATTAGAATTATTTTTACCACGCTTATCCCTACAATTTTCGGGATTAAATGATTTTGAAGCTCCAACAACATAATTAAAAGTATTGGCGAAAAAACGTAATTTTCTAGGATCTTTTATATTATCTACCCTATATTCAAGTGAACCATCTTTTAATAAGTAATTGTCATAGTTTATTTTATTAGTTTTTACTAATTTATTTACCATCAATATTTCATTTTCAATCATAAAATCCTGTATTACAGCTATACCTTTATTTTCTAAATTCTCGGTTTCATTTTTTATGTATTTATATGATTTTATATTTGAAATTGAGATTTTTTTATTAGGAATATTATCATTTATTTTTTTACATAAATTCCCCCAAAATACTTCTTTATTCCAGTCATCTTGATTAGCAATATCTGGTAAAACTATAATATTTTTTTTAATAAAATCTTCTGTTTTTAGAAATTTATTATTTCTAGAACAACATCCTACGCCTATTTGTCCCGCAATTACAGGAAATACTTGTTGATTATAAGATATATCATCTACTTTAAAAGCTCGACGAGATCCATCTAAGAAAAATTTAAATAAAGGCTGTTCATTTTTTAATAAGTCAGCAAATGTTTTTAGATTTTTAGCTTGAGTAATAACTTCTGTTTCACCGTAGTCTTCCCATGTAATATCTTTATGATCATCATAGCTTAAAGTAGGGACTTCTATTCCATCAAAACAATACTTAAATGTTTTAAAACTTTTACCATGTGTTTCTGATGAAATAATATTCATTATCTTATTCATAATGTATTCTCCTTAAGATAACTTTTGTTTTTTAGTGTATCATAGAATTAGATAAATTAAAACTTATTAATTATATAGTTTATAATATAAGATTTAAAAAATAATAATTTTTTATTATAAGATTAATTATAAAAATGATAAAATAGTTTTGGTATATAAATTTATAAGAAGTTAAATAATATATTTGTTTAAATTTTGCTAAACTAATTATAAAAATAAATGTTGTGTTTTGCTGGAGTGTCTATAATGATTAGCAAAAATGAATTTGATTGTTTTATAAAAAAGAATTTGGTTGATGTAATTG
>CALVRI010000048.1 GCA_944358525.1 uncultured Bacilli bacterium
TTGTGGTAAGGAAGCTAAATAATGAATGAAATATT
Source organism: uncultured Bacilli bacterium (assembly GCA_944358525.1). Lineage (GTDB taxonomy): Bacteria > Bacillota_I > Bacilli_A > RF39 > UBA660 > Coprosoma. Next base: position 36 of record CALVRI010000048.1, read on the forward strand.
AAAATATGATCCAGAATTTACCGAAAGTAAATTTAAAACATATGTCGATAATGTCTTCATTCAACTTCATATGGCGGTTGTCACTAAAGAGCTAGAAAATATCAAACATTTTGTATCAGATGAAGTATATAATGAATATAAACAAATAGTAGATAATTTAGAAAAAAAACATTTAATTCAAATGTATGATGAAATAAATGTAGCTCAAACTGATATTTTAAGTTATAAAGTAACTAATACAAATATGATTATTGAAGTAAATCTTATCTCTAGATACTTAGATTATCTTATGGATGAAGATGGAAATTATGTTAGTGGAAACACTAATGTTAGAAGTGAAAAAAATAATCATTTAACATTTACTAAAAAAATAAATTATAAAGAATCTAAAGCAGTTAGAAAATGTCCAGGATGCGGTGCTTCTATCGATGTAAATGCTGGTGGTAAATGTGCTTACTGCGGAACCATTTATAATTTAGAAGATAAAGATTGGGTTTTAACCTCTATAGAAACAAGATAAAGGAGTAAACATATGAATAAAAAGGTTAAAAATATTTTAATAATTGTTATTGCTGCTCTTGCTTTGATGATACCATTTTATCACCCAGAAGCTGATTCCGGCTTTGATGGAAGTTATTCTGGTGGAAGCTCTTCAGGAGGTTTTTCGTCAGGTTCTAGTTGGGGTGGATATAGTGGATCATATTATGGTGGTTACCATAGTGGTAATGGAAGCTCTGATCCAGAAGCACTTATAGTAGCTTTAGGAATTATGCTAGTGGTAGTTGCAATTATTATTACAAGTTCAAAAAAATACACAAAATCAATGCCAACTACCGCACTAAAAAATATTCCACCATATAATCCAGAAAAGTTAAAAGAGTATCTTCCAGATTTTGATCCATTTGAATTTAAAAATCAAACATACGAAATATATAAGAAAGTTCAAGTTGCTTGGATGAACTTCGACTATGATAGTATGAGACAGTGTGTAACAGATGAAATGTTTAACATGTATAAATCACAACTAACTACTTTAAAAGTAAAAAAACAAACCAACATTATGAAAGACTTTAACTTACTAAGCTTCAATATAGTTGGTATGGAAGTTAAGGATAATATTGTTTCATTAACTGTAACCATGGGTATCGAATGTTATGACTATATAACTGATAAAAACAATAAAGTAGTAAGAGGAACAGACAAACGAAAAGTAATCTATAATTATGCCATGACCTTTAATAAAGGAATAAGTGATAAACCGAATAAATGTCCAAACTGTGGTGCACCTTTAGAAAATGTCAATTCAAGTGTTTGCCCATATTGTGACTCAACAATCATTGGTGAAAACTATGACTGGATTTTAGCTAAAAAACAAGTATTATCACAAAGATACAAATAAGGAAGCGAATTAATCGTTTCCTTATTTTATTATAAATTTATCACTTTTAACATCAATAGTAATTTCAGAATTAAACTTAACATCTTCATTGATAATAGCTTTCGCAATTAATGTTTCAATATTCCTACTTACATATCTTTTAATCGGTCTAGCACCATATTTTTCATCGTAAGAATTATTAATAATAAATTCTTTTGCCTTATCAGTTACATTAATAGTTAATTTTTTATCACGTAATCTGTATTCAATTTCAGAAATAATTTTATCCAAAATTTGATGTACAACATCTTTAGATAATGAATTAAATACAATAATCTCATCAATACGGTTAATAAATTCAGGTTTAAATGTATGTCTAAGTTCCTCCATAACCATTTTTTCACTATCTTTATGACCTTCTAGTATATAATCACTACCTAAATTAGAAGTCATAATAATAATTGTATTTTTAAAATCAACAGTTCTACCTTGTGAATCAGTAATTCTACCATCATCAAGAATTTGAAGTAATATATTAAAGACATCTTTATGAGCTTTTTCAATTTCATCAAACAAAACAATACTATATGGATTTCTTCTAACCGCTTCAGTTAACTGACCACCATCATCATATCCAACATATCCTGGAGGAGAGCCAATTAATCTCGCAACTGAATGTGGCTCCATATATTCACTCATATCAATTCTGACCATATGTCTTTCATCATCAAACAATTCATAAGCTAAAGCTTTAGCAACCTCAGTTTTACCAACACCAGTAGGACCTAAAAATATAAATGAACCAATTGGTCTATTTGGATCCTTAATACCAGCTCTAGCTCTAATAATAGCTTCACTTACTAAATGTAAAGCATTATCTTGTCCCTTAACTCTCTTTTTCAAATTATCTTCTAAATGAAGCAATTTATCACGTTCTGTACCTACTAATTTACTAATTGGGATTTTAGTCCATTTTGCAATAATTGCAGCAATAGACTCATCATCAACCACATCACTTAAAATAGAATTCTTATTATTTTTCTTTAATTCATCTAATTCTTTTTCTAAAGCCGGAATAACACCATGACGAAGTCTTGCAGCAGTTTCTAAATCATATTTAGATTCTGCATACTCCAAATCTCTATTAGCATTTTCGATTTCTTCTTTTTTATGATTAATAGCTGAATTAATCTCTTTCTCATGTTCCCAAGCTTCTCTTAAATCTTTCTCCTTAGCTTTTAAATCAATTAATTTATCATCTATTTCCTTAATCCTATTTTTAGAAAATTCATCTTTTTCTTTCTTCAAAGCCTGTTTTTCAACTTCTAACTGCATAATTTTTCTAGTTAAAGTATCAAGTGAAGTAGGAACAGACTCTAATTGAACCTTAATAGTCGCACATGCCTCATCGACCAAATCGATAGCTTTATCTGGTAAGAATCTATCAGTAATATATCTATCAGATAAATTAGCTGCTGCCACTAGTGCTCTATCTTTAATAGTAACTCCATGGTAAACCTCAAAGCGAGATTTCAAACCACGAAGAATAGTGATTGTATCAAGAACTGTAGGTTCAGATACTAATACTTTTTGAAAACGTCTTTCCAAAGCTCCATCTTTTTCGATATATTTACGATATTCATTTAATGTAGTAGCACCAATACAGTGAATCTCACCACGAGCAAGCATTGGTTTAAGCATATTACCAGCATCCATTGCGCCTTCCAAAGCGCCCGCCCCAACAATCATATGAATTTCATCTATAAACATGATAATTTCGCCATCAGAATTTTTAACTTCTTTTAATACTGCTTTTAATCTATCTTCAAACTCACCACGATATTTAGCACCAGCAATCAAAGACCCCATATCGAGTTCCCAAATACGTTTATCTTTCAAACTATTAGGAACATCGCCTTTAATAATTCTCTGTGCTAAACCTTCAACAATCGCTGTTTTACCAACACCAGGTTCACCAATTAAAACCGGATTGTTTTTAGTCTTACGAGATAAAATACGAGAAATACTACGAATCTCATCATCACGGCCAATAACTGGATCAACTTTACCATCTTTTACTGCAGCTGTAATATCTCTACCATATTTCTCTAAAACATTTTGTAATCCCTCTTGGTATGCTTGTTGTTCGTTCATATTTATAACCTCCTTTACATTAAAATTAATCTTTAAAAAAGATTACAATATAACTATATCACACTCGTTAGCACTTGTCAATAAAGAGTGCTAAAAATATAGACACTAAATAATATTTGTGTTATACTTTAATAGTACAAAAAAGGAGGAGTAAATAGTGTCAAAATCTAAAAAAATAACAAAAAAAGTTGATTCTTTTATTTCAAAATTAAATAATAGAACTATTGTGATTATTGCTTTTATTGCAGTTATGGGTGGATTATTATTAATATCATACGATTATTTAAAAGGGAAAAAAGACATGGCATATCAAAAGGTCAGTATATCTTTATATAGTGAAACAGCTGACAATACTCCTCAAAATATTGAAGCATCAGAAGAACCAGAAGAAGAACCTTATAAACCGACACCAAATCCAAATGGATATCTTGGAATATTAACGATAGATAAAATTAACTTACAACAAGGTTTTTATGATAAAAACAACGAACACAACAATGTCAGTGAAAATTTAACTTTCCTTTCACCATCAAATTATCCAGATGAAAAAAATGGAAATGTTATTTTAGTTGCCCATTCTGGTGTTACAAGAATAGCCTATTTTAGAAATTTATATCAATTAAAAGTAGGTGATACAGCAAAAATAGAATATAAAGGACATTTATATACATACAAAATAGATAATATTTATAATGAAACAAAAGATGGAAATGTAACAGTATATAGAGATACAACAAAGCAAACTTTAACAATGATTACATGTACAAAAAATGACAACACAAAACAAACAATTTATATTGCATATCTAGAAAGCATTAAATAAAGCTTTCATATCGGGAAGTAGCTTAGCTTGGTAAAGCGCTACGTTCGGGACGTAGAGACCGCAGGTTCAAATCCTGTTTTCCCGACCAATTGATAATTATAAAATTCCTAGAAAATCACTAGGAATTTTTATATGGTAGTTAATAATTTTCTTCATTATTTAAAAAATAACTCCGTTCTGACATAACAAAATATATATGTTATAATAAAGTAAAATAGAAAGGTAGGAGATTAATTTGCAAAGAGGGAGAAGTGTATACAATTTTAGTTTAAATTGCGATATAAATAAAGCAATAGAAGTAGTACAAGGGTATATAATCGGTAATGGATTTACAATGATTAACGATAAAAACGAAAGTTATTATAGAGCTGGTGATGCTATGCGAGGATATCGCTATTTTAACTATCGATTAATGGGAAATCATATAGAAATTTCAGCATGGTTAAAAGGAATGACAGGCGAATTTAGCTTAGAAAATGGTGGTATTAGTATTCCAATTATGAGTTATCGAAATTCTATAAACGAATTATTACAAGCACTCGCTAATTTAAATAATATAAGTAATGGAAATGTCAATAACAACAATGTAGTACACAATCAAAACAATGGTATTACAAATAATAATGTGGTATATAATCAAAATAATGGACAACCTATTTATCAAAATCAAAATTACCAAAATAACAATGCTAGCCAAACCACTACAGGTGTTATTCAAAATAATACTATACAACCTAATTATAATCAAAATAATAGTAACCAGTTTGCCCGAGATTTTCAAAACGCAAACATAAAAAAACAAGAAAAATTATGTGAGCTTGGATTTTGGTTATCAGTAATTGATTTATTTTGTGCTTTATTTGGCGCATATTTTGGAATACTTCTTGTCTTGATTAATTTTTACCTTGCTTATCAAGGATTAAATACCTCAAAACGTTCTAAAGCAATAGCTAGTTTTGCTTTAACAATTATTTCAATTGTTATAATGATAATTAAATTAATATCAATGTAACAACAAATGTTAAAAAAATGTAAATATTAGAAAGAAATTAATTTTTCTATTTAATTTGTAATAATTTGTGAAAAAGATGTGTTACAATTAATATAAGATAGGCAACATAAAGCCTGTTGAAAACATATTTGTATTGAAGTAAGGAGGAAATAAAAATGCAATGCAATAAATGTGGAAGTATTTTAGCAGAAGGAGCAACATTCTGCCCAAATTGTGGAGCTCCTGTAGAACAAAACTTGGAAAATAATAATCCAAATAATTTAAATAACGGAATAAGTTCTAATACTACTAATAGTCAAGGAAATGCCCCAGATTTAATGGCACAAATGTTTAATCAAACTCCAAATGATGTTCAGCCAGAAATACAAAAAAATATGAACAATGCCCAACCAAATATGGTTGATCAAACAGTTACAAATAGTAGTCCAAATCTAATGTCATCAATGCCTAACACAAATCAAAGTAATATGCAATCAGAAATGTCAAACAATATGAACAACGCTCAACCAAATATGAATAGTCAGCAACAAAATCCATTTTTAAATGCCCAACCATTTCAACCAATAAATCAAATGTCACAAGGTCAAATGGCTAGCCCAGAAATGAAAAAATCAAATAACAAAAAAACGTTTGTAATTGGTGGAATTGTAGTAGCTATTTTGGTAATAGTTATTGTTTATTTCATGTTCTTTAGTAACAATGGTACAATTGTAAATATGGAAGGAGTAAATGTTTGGGTGCCAAATGATTATACAGAGGAAACCCAATATGGTTATGACAAAGTATATATGTCTAAAGATAAAGACATGATTATAGGCTTAATTACTCAATCAGCTTCAGGAATTACATTAGATCAATATATGGAAGTACTTGATAGTGGCCAAGGTTTAGGTTCTATTGAATGTGAAAAAGGTACCAAGCAAACAATTAAGGGACAAGAATGGGCACATTATAGTTGTTCCAGCAATTCACAAAAATCAAATATGTATGTTACAATTAAAGATAGTGAATTATATATGGTAGAAATAGGTGCAAAGAAAAACTCAGCTAATAAAATTAACTCAATAGAGAAAAAAATAGAACAAAATTTAGAAATTACAAATTAATCGCCTAATTTGAAAAACTTAGAAAATAATTTCTAAGTTTTTTTGTATAAAAATACTCTTTTCAGCCATATAATAATAATGAGGAGAGTTTACCCTTATAAATAAAGGGCAAACCCCTAAAAGTTGGTTTGACAAAAATCGACTCAATTTGACTCACATATTAAAATATGCTAGAATAAGGCCTGTTTTCTGATTTTTGAGGTTTACAGGAGAGGGTGAAAATGAAAACAAGTAAATCGATTAAGGCCAATATTATGGCCATAATCATGTTAGTGGTAGTATCTGCTGTATGGCATCCTACTATCGCAAGGGCACAAAGCCTAAAATCATTAAAACTGTCATTTATGTCTGGAAATACCTTAATGAATAATTATACAGATAATCAGACAGAAGAAACACCTTTGAATTTAGAAAAGTTAGAAATAAAACCAATGAATGAACAGCTACATTCAAATGTAGATTCATTAAAAATTGAAATTGATGTTGAGGAATTAAGACAGATAAATATTGCTCGTAAAAAAGCATTAGAATTAGAAAGAAAAAGACAAGAAGAAGAAAGAAGAAAAGCCGAAGAAGCAAGA
>CALVRI010000049.1 GCA_944358525.1 uncultured Bacilli bacterium
ATTGGAACACATAGAATTTTAAGTGATGATGTAAAATTCAAAGACTTAGGCCTACTCGTTATCGACGAAGAACAACGTTTTGGGGTTAAGCACAAAGAAAAAATCAAAGAATATAAAAATAATGTTGATGTCTTAACCTTATCCGCAACCCCTATTCCAAGAACCTTACAAATGTCGATAGCTGGAATTAGAAGCCTATCATTAATTGAAACCCCACCAGTTGACCGCTACCCTATTCAAACCTACGTCTTAGCTGAAAATAAGCAAATTATTAAAGATGCCATATATAAAGAATTAGCTCGTGGCGGACAAGCATTTGTTCTATATAATAGAGTTGAAAATATTGATATTGAAAAGGCCGAACTTCAAAGATTAGTACCTGAAGCTAAAATTGGTATAGCTCATGGTCAAATGAATAAAAATGATTTAGAACAAGTCATGATAGATTTTACTGAAAAAAAATATGATGTTCTATTATGCACTACTATTATTGAAACTGGTATTGATATTGAATCGGCTAATACTTTAATTATTATAGATGCTGATCACTTTGGATTATCACAACTTTATCAAATTAGAGGAAGAATTGGAAGAAGTAACAAAATCGCCTATTGTTATTTAATGTATGCTCCAAATAAAATCTTATCTGAAGTAGCAACAAAAAGATTAAAAGTAATTAAAGACTTCACTGAATTAGGAAGTGGTTTTGCTATAGCAATGCGTGATTTATCAATAAGAGGTGCCGGTGATATTTTAGGTAGTGAGCAAGCTGGATTTATCGACAGTATTGGTATTGAATTATTTATGCAAATGTTGAATGAAGAAGTTGCTAAATTAAAAGGTGCAAAACCAAAAGAAGAAACTAAAGATACTCCACCATTAATCGATGTTGCTACATCCATTAATGACAATTTCGTAAATGACGAAGATTTAAAAATTGAAATTCATAAAAAGATTTGTAGTATTGATTCATATGATTCACTAAATGAAGTAAAACAAGAATTAGAAGATAGATTTGGCAAACTATCCGATGAATTAATTATTTATATGCATGAAGAATTATTTGAAAAAGAGGCCAAAGAAATAAATATTCAAAATATAAGACAAACTAAAAATTCAATCGAGATAACACTAGATAAAGATTTAACAAATAAAATTGATGGAGAAACATTATTCTTCGAAACATCAAACCTATCTAGAATGTTTAGATTTAGTATGAAATTTGGTCACTTAGTCATAACATTAGACACCATAAAATTAGATAGACACTTTATTTATTATTTATTAGACTTCCTAAAAATATTAAAAAAATCAATAAAAAAGGATGAAACAAATGAATAAAGATGAAGAAAAAAAACTAAAATGGTACAAAGAAATATATAATAAACCAACACTTTGGTATAAATTGCCATCCGAATACATCGACTACCAAGATCAAAATTTTTGGAAAGTATTTAACTTTATTGTCGAAAGATTGCATATCAAATTAGAAGAAGCCTATGAACAAATAGATGCTGTAAACAACCTATCACAAATTCCATTAGAATACCGAACAAAAGAATTATGTCTTCTCACTTTAGTATCATATCCTACAACAACTTTAAAATACATTCCAAACGAATTTAAAACAGAAGAAATATGCCAAATTGCTTTTTTAGCAAATCCAAAAAGTAATTTTAAATATATACCAGATAAATTTAAAACAGAAGAAATGTGTGCTGAAGCAGTAAGCGCCAACCCTAAAAATTATAAGTTTATTCCAGAAATATATCGTAAAAAATATATGCCAAAATATTTAAAAACAACCCAGCACAAATAAATATTTGACATAAAGTAAGATAATTGTTAATATATAAAAAAATGAAAGAAGGGGGTACTCATTAAACCTAAATATAGAAATAATGTTAATATTGATTTAACACCTCATAAAGATGAATTTATCAAATATAAAACAGGAGTTAATATTAAATTATTTACAAACGATATTAAAGTAGCTATAGTTACTGTTCCAACTGCCCTAACATTAGGAATTATGAACTCATCAGAAACTATTTCCAAAGGATTATATATTATAAGTGGATGTGCCCTAGCCTATGCTATAACTAATTTATATCTACATAAAAAAGAAAAACAAAAAAAGTTCACGATTAAGTGAACTTTTATTATATAAAAATTTATTTTAACAATATTTTTTTTACGTATTTAATTATCCATATAATTCATTAATTTTGGAACAATTTGTTTTTTACGGGAAACTAGGCCTTCAAAGAAATGACCCTGCTCTATATTCTCTACTCCAAATGAATTAGAGAAAATCTCTTTTGCTTTATCATTAAAGAAAATATAAGAACCATTTTTCAAAATATCAGTAACAAATAATGCAATAGCAGTATATCCTTCATCAGCTTCTTCATTTAATTCACTAATGAATTCATCTTGCCTGCTCATTATTTCATCAGTACTCATAGTTGAAACTTGACCAATTCCCACTTTTTGGTTATCCACCATAAAGTTTTTGAAGTCACCATGAATAATTTCTGAAATAGTCTTACCCTTCATAGAAGAACCAGCCTTAAACATTTCCATACCATATTCTCTAAAATTAACTCCTGCAATCTTAGATAATTCTTCTAATGCTTCCCTATCTACGTCAGTAGTTGTAGGTGAAGTAAGTAATAATGTATCTGAAATAATTCCAGACATCATTAATCCCGCATATTTCTTAGGAATTTTAATGTTATGTTCTTTAAACATCAAATATAAAATAGTTTCAGTACATCCTAAAGGCATGTTTCTAAAGTTAATTGGAATATTAGTACCAATATTGCCAATCTTGTGATGATCCACAATCTCGATAATTTCAGCTTCATCTAAACCAACAACACTTTGCTCTTTTTCATTATGGTCAACTAAAATAACTTGTTTAGGATGACGGCTATAGGCCATACTAATTCTAAATACTCCTAAACATTTTCCATCATTATCTACAACAGGATAGTTACTAAACTTTTTCTTATTAGCTAAATCTAAAACCTCACCTAAAGCATCATTCTCATTAACAAACACAATGTCTTTAGTTTTAGTCTTAGTTTTAATATAGTTACTTAAAACAACTAAATTAGCTGTTGTTAAACCATCATATTTAGTACTAATAACATCTACATGATTCTTCTTCGCAATCTCTAAGTGTTCTTTCTTCATTTTAACTCCATTAGTTAAAATAATAATAGATGCACAATTTTCAACAGCATATTCAATAATTGCATGTCTATCACCGGTAATTAAAACACTCTCTTTATCAATTTTAATATTTTCTTTAAAAGTTGTACTTCTATAACTTGGTGAAATAATATTACCACGAATTTCCTTATCAAATCTTAAAATTTCTTTACCATTCAAAGCCTCAAGTAAATTATCATAAGAAGTATTAATTTTTCTTAAATCATTGTTAATCAAGTTACTAGCAACATCCTTCATCGTAACCGCACCTAAGTATTTTCCATCTTTATCAATAACAGGAATAGTACCAATACTAGTTTCATTCATATATTTATAACCTTTAAATATAGAATCATTTTCATTTAAAAAACAATCTTTAGTATAATCGACATCCTTAACTTGAAGTCTTACATCGTTTAAAAACTTAGGTTCTTTAAAACCAAAATAATCTAAGGCAAATTTAGTCTCATTATTAACATCACCTAAAATTCTAGGTTCAGTATCTAATCCTAATTGATTTTTCAAATAAGAAAGAACAATTGCAGATGTAACACTATCAGTATCAGGTTTCTGATGCCCAAAAATTAAAACTTTACTCAAGTAAATCTCCTCCTTCATAAAGACAATTATATCATTATTTTCTTTATATTTAAAGTATAAATAACATATTTAAGTACATACTAACACCTAGAAAGAGGGGAAAAAATGAAATTAGCTGGAATAGTAAGAAGAATTGATGAACTAGGAAGAATAGTTGTTCCCAAAGAAATCAGAAAAACTCTTCACATTAAAAATGGTGAAAATTTAGAAATATTTATAGAAGATGATAAAATTGTTTTAAAAAAATACTCAGAACTAGGAAATATGCAAGAATTAAGTGACACAATTTCTGAAACTTTAAATAGTAATTTAAAAGCAAATGTATTAATATCCGATACCGATAACTTTATAAGCATATCCGGACCACTTAAAAAGAAATACTTAAACGAAGAAATAAGTGAAACTATATTAAAATACATAAATGATAGAAAAAACGTTATTTTAAAAGATAAACAAGTAAACATAACAAAAAATAAAACAGAAAATAAAAATATATTTATCTCTCCAATCATTTCAAGTGGTGATGCCATTGGATCAATTGTTGTCATAAGTGATAAAGAACTCACAAGCTGTAACGTAGAATCTATAAATCTCCTTTCAAAAGTTTTAGCCAAACATATTGAATCATAAATAAAAACATGCTATAATTAAACCATTAAATGCGCTGAAAGAAAGAAAAGTAGGTAACTTTATAGAGAGTTTATGGTTGGTGGAAATAAACAAGGTGACTACTCCGAATGATTCTGAAGCAGTCTAGTCGATATGTAGGCTAGAACGGGTCACATCCGTTACATGTTTGAGGTAAGCTATGCTTATAAATTAAGGTGGTACCACGTCATAAACGTCCTTATTCTAAGGATGTTTTTTTCATAAAAAGGAGGTAAAATAATGCGTAAATTTGAAAAAATATCTTTAAAACAATTTGTAAAAGATACAGGTTTAGCTGAAAAAGAATATAATGAAGTAACCCTGCCTCATAGGGCAACTTCAAATAGTGCTGGTTACGATTTTCATATTTTAAAAGACACTGTCTTAAAACCTGGTGAAATAAAAAAAATACCAACAGCTATTAAAACTCAAATGAATAATGATGAAGTTCTAATGATTTATATTAGAAGTAGCTTAGGTTTTAAATATAACTTAAGATTATGCAACCAAACTGGTATTATCGATAGTGACTACTATAACAATGAAAATAATGAAGGTCATATCTTTATTGCCATTCAAAATGAAGGAAAAGAAACAGTAAACCTACAAGCTAGTGATAGATTTGCTCAAGGCATATTTATGAAATATTTAACAGCCGATGATGAAGAAGAAATAAATACAAGTCGCACTGGTGGTATGGGAAGTACCAATTAAAGGAGGAATAAATTATGAAACCAAAATTCTATATTACAACATCTATTTTTTATGCAACATCAAAACCACATATTGGAAATACTTATGAGGGAATTTTAACTGATTCTATTGCTAGATACAAAAGATTAATGGGCTATGATGTAATTTTTACAACCGGAACTGATGAGCACGGTGAAAAAGTTCAAAATAAAGCTAAAGAAGCTAATAAAACTGAACAAGAATATGTTGATGAAATAGCATTAGAAGTAAGAAGAATTGATGATATTATGAATGTCAGCTATGATAAATTTGTCAGAACGACAAACCCACATCATGAGGAAATAGTAGCTAAAATATTCAAAAAACTATATGACCAAGGTGATATCTATAAAGGTAAATATGAAGGATTATACTGCACGCCTTGTGAATCTTTCTTCACTGAAAAAGAATTAGTAGATGGCAAATGTCCAGATTGCGGAAGAGAAGTTCATAAAACAAGCGAAGAAGCTTATTTCTTAAAACTAAGCAAATATAGTAGTTGGCTAGAAGAATATATCGAAAATCATCCAGATTTCATCAGACCAGAAAGCAGAAAAAATGAAATCATGAATAATTTTATAAAACCAGGAGTTCAAGATTTATGCATTTCAAGAACATCATTTGATTGGGGTGTTAAAGTACCTTTTGATGAAAAACATGTTATCTATGTTTGGTTAGATGCCTTAATTAACTATATTACATTTATTGGTTATGATACAGATGGAAGCACAGAAGAGTTTAAAAAATATTGGCCAGCTGATGTTCATATTATTGGTAAAGACATCTTAAGATTCCATACAATTTACTGGCCAGTCATTTTAAAAGCTCTAGACTTACCAATGCCAAAATGCATCTTTGGTCATCCATGGATCTTATCATCAGATAGTGATAAGATGAGTAAATCTAAAGGTAATGTTTTATATGCTGATGATTTAGCTAATTTATTTGGAACCGATGCTATAAGATATTATTGTCTTCACGAAATTCCATATGGTTATGATGGAAACATTGGATATGAATTAATTATCGATAGAGTTAATTCTGACCTTGCCAATACTTTAGGTAACCTAGTAAATAGAACCATTAGTATGTCACATAAATACTTTGATGGTGTAGTCTATAAACCCACAGCTTTTGAAGAAATTGACAAAGATTTAATAGAAAGTGTTAAAACGTTGGGAGATAGAATTGAAAATAAAATGAATGATTTAAAAGTAGCTGAAGCTATTGAAGAAATAATTGAATTATGCCGTAGAAGTAATAAATATATCGATGAAACAACTCCATGGATTTTAGCTAAAGATGAAACTAAAAAAGAAAGATTACAAACTGTTTTATATAACTTACTTGAAAGTATTAGAATAGCATCCGTTTACTTACAAGCTTTCTTACCAGAAACAGCTGATAAAATTTTCAAACAATTAAATACCCAAAACCGTTCAGTAGAATCTACTAAAACATTTGAAGGAATGGATCCGGGTATTATCTTAAACAAACCAGAAATATTATTTGCTAGAATAGATAAAGATGATTTTGCTAAAAAATTACAAAATTAACGTAAATTGTTGTAAATTGTCGTTAA
>CALVRI010000050.1 GCA_944358525.1 uncultured Bacilli bacterium
AGGGGATATAATGTTTTCTATTCATGGCATTTTTTACTTAATAAATTCATTTGTATTTACAATATGTGCTACCACAATTGCATTATTTATTGGTAATATAGTTTCAAATAAAAATACAATAAGTGGAATAGTTAATGTAATAGCTCTGGGATCAAGTTTCTTATGTGGAGCATTTGTTCCAATGGAGTGGCTACCAGATGGAGTTATAAAAATTGCTCATATTTTACCTTCATATTACTATATAAGTAATAATGAAGTTTTAAAAACATTAGAACTTATTAATTTAAATACTATAAAACCAATATTATTAAATATTATAATTGTATTATCTTTTTCTATTATGTTTATTATTCTAACTAATATAGTATCAAAAAGAAAACAAAAAAAAGGTTAAAAATAGAAATATGAAAGAAAGTTGTGGATATGGAAATATTAGAATATGGTGATCCTAAAAATAAAAAAATTATTTTAATTCATGGTTTTCAATGCCCATATCAAATTTGGAATGATTATATCGAGTATTATAAAAACAATTATTTTGTAATTGTTCCAATTCTTGAGGGCCATAATGTAAATGATAAAGAAAATTTTATTTCTTTTGATATATACGCTAAAGATATAGAAGAATATTATATTAAAAGATATGGTAATAAAGTTTTTGCTGTTTATGGTATGAGTATGGGAGGAATTTTAGCAAGCTACATTTGGAAGAATAAAAATATAGAAATAGAAAAATTAATATTAGAAAGTTCTCCTCTCTTATCTTGGAATAATTTTATTATAAGATATTTTACAAATTGGTATTTAGATATTACTCATAAAACGCAAAATAGAGATAAAAAAACTATAAATCATGCAGTTGGTACTATTATTAGCAAGGACAAATTAAATATATTTTTAGAACTATGTGATCATCTGTCAGATGAAACAATAATCAATTGTGTTAAGGAAGTTGGTAGGTTTAATTTACCAAAGGATATTGATACACCTGATACAGAAGTTTATTATTTGTATGGTAGTAAAATAAATGAAATTTTATTTAGAAAAGTAGCAAGATATTTGGAAAAAAATTATAATGCAACGACTATTTGTTTGAAAGGAAAAGGCCATTGTGAGAATACACTAACTAATTCTAAAGAACATATTAAAACTTTAAATAAAGTACTAAAAAAATAAATCAAGTTATCTAAACGTCAATCGTTTGATAATAAATATTGATAAATATATTTTTTAAAATAAAGCATTAATTTTTACATTATTGTTAATAAATTTAATACTTATTTAAAAACATTAATGTTAAAATGAACTTGTCAATAAAAAGTAGACAGTAAAAAACATTTATTTAAACCCTAATTGAGTTCTATACTCGATTGGGGTTTTATAATTTAATGCATAACTTGGTCTTAAATAATTATGATCATATATAATTGCATTTATATAATCCTCAACAGTATCATAATCATCTTGATTGAAATCAATATACATTTCTTTCTTTAGCCAACCATTTTTAGATTCAATTATTGGATTGTCTGTTGGCGTTCCTGTTCTCGACATTGACCTAGTTATGTTATAATTTTTATGTGCATTATTAAATGCCACTGAGGAATATATTGTGCCCTGATCTGAATGGAAAATCGTCTCTTGGCTTTTATATCCTCTTTTTATTTTGTTATTTAACATATCCTGTAATGCATTTCTATGATTTTTCATACTTACACCATGATAAAATGGTTTAACATCAGATCCTATTATCGAATCATCAAAAGTATCCACATAATATGTCCAATCATATTTTTTTCTTTTAAACCAAATCATTGTAGTATCAGAAGTTATTTTTTCTAATGGCCTTGAAGTATTCCAATCATTATTGATAAGATTTGGATATTTAATAGATTCTTCACCTGGTTTCTTATAAGTAGAATAATGTCTAGCTTTACTTCTTATTTTTAGTATCTTACAAACTTTATGAACTAAGTTATCGGATACAACCCATCCGGTTTCTTTACGAATCAAATAATTTATTCTATGATATCCATAACTTGGTTTCCTTTTATGAATATCTCTAATTAATAGTTCTAAATCTCTACGATTTATTTCATATTGATTTAATACATCCTTAGTTTTTAACCATTTATAATAACCACTTCTAGATATATTCATTACTTCACATAATGATTTAATAGAATATTCTTTGCTTAATATTTCTACGATTTCAAATTCTTTTTGTTTTATTTCTTGAATACTACAACAGAACCATCTCCTTTCACTAGGTATCCTTTTTTTAATCTTTCGTTTTCAATTCTTAATTTCATATTTTCATATTGAAGTTTTTCTATATCTGTCAGATTTTTCTTTGATGAATATTTCATCAATGGATTACCAGGTTTCTTTTTACTTTCTAGTGAACTTTCTCCATATTGATTATATTTAATAATCCAATTTCTTAACAGACCACCAGATATATCATATTCTTTGGCAACTTCTTCTGTTGATTTACACTTTATCAATACTTCATTAATTATTTTTAACTTATCTTCTTTTGACCAATATCTATTTGGTTCTTTTCTTATTCTTGCCATATAATCCCTCCAATTTTATTATAACAAAAAAATGTAGACACGTTTTTCTGTGTCTACATTTATCTTACAACTTCAATGTTAAAATAATGTTTTTTTAATTACGATATTTTCAAACACGATTAAATGTGATATAATTTAATCGTGAAAGGAAATGATGATATGGAATATGAAAATAAAATTTTAAATTTATTTAAAAATGGTTATCTAACTACTAAAGATGTTAATGATAATAATATTCCTAGATTTTATTTAACTAAACTTATTAAAGAAAACAAAATAAAAAGAGTAAGTCGAGGAGTGTATATTAAAAAAAATGAATTGGTTGATGAATTTGTTATTTTACAAAGTAAAAGTAATAATGCAATTTATTCAAATATGACTGCTTTATATTTACATGGATTTTCTAATAGAATTCCTATTAAATATGATATTACTATCAATAGTGGTTATAATGGTTCTCTTCAAAAGGAAGATAATGTTAATTTATTTTATACAAAAAGAGAATTATTAGAGTTAGGAGTAATTAACTATAAATTAGATTCTGGTAATATTATTAGAGTTTACGATTTAGATAAAACTATTTGTGATATTATTAAAAATAAAAAGAAAATAGATGCTGAAATTTTTAATAAGGCTATTAGAGAGTATTTTTATAGTAAAAAGAAAAACACTTTAAAACTATATGAATACGCTAAAAAGATGAATATTTATAATAAGGTAAGAGATACTTTTGAGGTGTTTGGATGATCGAAAACAGAGATAGTCTAAAAGCAAAAGCATCTAATTTATCTAAAAAGACTAACATACCTAATAAATATTTAATTCAAAACTTTATGTTTGAAGCCTTATTAAAAAGAATATCAAAATCTAAGTATAAAGATAAATTTATCATTAAAGGTGGACTTCTATTGTCATCTATCTTTGGTGTTAATTTAAGAAGTACTATGGATTTAGATACTACTATAAAAGGATTGCCACTAGATAGAGAAACTATTACTAAAGTTATTAATGAAATTATTAGTATCAATTTAGATGATAATGTCAAACTTGAAATAGAAAATATGAAAGATATCAGAGAAGAAGAATTATATTCAGGATTTGAAGTTAACTTAAAAGCAGAATTTGACGGTTTAAAAACTAATTTAATGATTGATATAACTACTGGAGATGTTATCACTTATAAAGAAGTAGAGTTTAAATATAGTACCTTATTTGATAATGAAATCATTAATATTATGACTTATAATTATGAAACTATTATTGCTGAAAAATTTGAATCAATTATTAGTAGAAATATCGATAATACCAGAATGAAAGATTACTATGATTTATATATGTTTGTTAATTTAAAATGGAATGATATTAATAAAGAAACTCTAAGAAAAGCAATTATTAATACATCAAAAAATAGAGAAACTATAAGTTATATAGAAAATGCTAATGATTATATAAACTTAATTGAAGATGATTCAAGACTAAAATTATTATGGAATAGTTATCAAAATAACTATGAATATGCAAAAGGTATAGAATTTGTTGATACAATAAATGCTATTAAAGTAATTAGTGAAATTATTGTACCAGTTGTAGCTTAAGGTAGGAGGAAGTAAAAATGGCTAAGAAAGAAATTAGAACAGATCTTTGGGTATATGATTTGTTAAAGGATGCAAATATTAAAATAGATTCACAAGGATGTAATATAAAAGAAACAGATGAAGCATTAAAAACTGCTTCAAAAAAAGGAACTGGAAATTATGGTTATCCAGAATATTGCGGTGTTGTTAAAGATTTTGTAATTGTAATTGAAGATAAACCAACAACTGATAAGCAAGCAAAATATGATGATAATGGGATTCTTGATATGCAAGTATCATAAATTGTTAATTATGCTCTAAATGGTGCATAATTTTATGCCAAACATATATTAGAAAATACTAATTATAAAAAAGCAATTGCCTTTGGTATTAGTGGTGATGAAAAGCATCATATTATAAAACCTATCTATTTAGATGGCAGAGAATATTTTATGGATTTACCAGAAGTAGAAAGTTTTATATCATTTAATGAAAATAATATTGATGAATATTATATTAGAGAAATACTAAAGGAAGATACTGATGAGGAAAAAACAACTGCTGAAATTTTAAAAGATGCAAAAGAATTGCATGAATATTTAAGAAATTATGGTAATTTAAGTGATAAAGATAAACCACTAGTTGTTAGTGGAATCTTACTTGCACTCAAAGAAATCGAATATAAAAACTTTTCTATCGATGATTTAATAGGAGATAAGTTTAAAACTGATGGTTCTAAAATATATGCTGCTATTGAAGATAATTTAAAAAGATCTCAAGTGTCACCAGAAACAAAAAAAGACAAGTTATTATCTCAATTTGCAATTATTAAAGATACAGTTATTTTAAATGAAGTAAATGAGACATTGGGTAAAACACCATTAAAGTATTATACTGAATATTTATATAACAAGTTATATAAAACAATTAGATATAATCAAACTTCAGAAGATTATTTGGGAAGATTTTATGGAGAATTCATGAGTTATTCTGGAGGAGATGGACAATCATTAGGAATTGTATTAACACCAAAACATATATGTAATTTATTTTGTGAATTAATTGATTTAAAACCAGATGTTATAGTATTAGACCAAACCTGTCCAAATATGATACAAGGAATAAGCGATATATTTGCAAGAAATCCTTTGATTATAGGGGAGATATAGCCTTTTCTAAATTTATTAAGATTTTGGAGAGGCTATTTTTTTGTGCCTTGAAAAAGGATAATAGGTGATTAATGAATAAAACATTAATAGCGAAATTTTAGTATGTTGCTAGTTCCAATATAGTTTAATAAGGAAATTAAAGTATGTTTATAACATTAACTTGATTTTTGTATATTTTAGAGCTATATATAACTTGAAATCAAATATCATTAAATATCATTAAATAACATTAAATAACATCAAATTACTTGAATAATATAATGAATTTGTATATAATAAATAATGTATTTATATGCTAAAGTGAGGTAATATGATGAATGATTTATTAAAAGATAAATGGATAAGTATTGATGAAGCCGCTGGATACTTAGGTATAAAAACAGTAACTTTAAGAGGTTGGATTAAAAAAGAAAAAAACATACCAGCACATAAAATTGGTAAACAATGGAAATTTCAATTATCTGAACTTGAAAAATGGGTGAAAAGCGGAAAAAGTGAAATAAAATAATTTTTAAGCGTTATAATTCAAAAACGCATAAGAAGGAGATTAATATGGCTGATAAAGAAAATGTAGAATTATGGTCTTCCTTGAATAATAAGAGTAAGGATATTGAAAAAAACATTAATGCTCTAGATAGAAAAAGAACGGGAAGTTATTATACAGATATTGAGCTAACTGATGAAATGATGCATGAATTAGTAGAAACAATGAAGTTAAATAAAACAAAAAAAATATATGAATATACATTTTTAGAACCTTGTGTAGGATCAGGAAATTTTGTGTTTTCATATATAAAATATGTAAATGAAATTGGATTGAATAAAGATGAAGCAGAGTGCTTTTTAAATAATATATATGTTATAGATGTAAATGAGGATGCTTTGAGTAGCTATAAGGAATCATTAACTAAAGTAGCATCAAGTTTATGGAAAATAAAACTTAATGATGATTATTTTGAAACACATATAGGTAAAAGTGTTCTAATTGATGTTACACAAAATGAATTAAGATATATTCCAATTACAGATGTTTTTCCAAATGCAGTTTTAAATGATGGATTTGATGTTATAGCAACTAATCCACCATATAAAAACTTAAAAGCAGAACGTTCTCAATACAATAGCGAAGAAGAATACGAAAAAGATCAAATAAAATATAATGATATTTCAAAGATAGTAAAAAGCAATTTTAAGTATTCATCTGAAGGAGTTTTGAATTTATATAAGTTATTTGTTGAGGAAATAATAGAGAAATATGCTAATCCTAACGGATATATTAGTTTACTTATTCCAACATCAATTATGTCTGATAAAACTCGTGAATTTTTAGATTAAATGCAGGTTTATGAAGAAACATTTAATTTACAAGACTTATTGCTGCTTTGGAATATAAA
>CALVRI010000051.1 GCA_944358525.1 uncultured Bacilli bacterium
TTAATATAAACTAAATCATCTCCCTTAAAATAATAAGTCGATGTATAAGTATCATAAGTATACCTTTCATACCTTAGATTTTGATCCAAAATCTTCTCTTTACCAGTCTCATAACCCTTGATTTTTAAATCATCCATGTTACTTGGCAAAATACCCAAACTAAAATCTTCAACTGTCACTATATCCTCTTTAAAATAAGTTTTCATACTAGAATCCAAAGTATATCTAATTCCATCCTTTTGAATAATTATCATATTACTACTACCGTTAATTTCATAATAATAATCATCATCTTTCCTAGCCATAATTATTTTTGTACTGTCGTTTTTAGCTGTATTGCGATCTAAAAATTCAAAATAATATTTAGATTCCTCATACTTATCCTTAAAAAACAAATAAGTAAGTGAATCCCCGTTTGCCCGTTCTATCTGCTGAGGCTCACTATCACAACCGGTAACCAAAAATAATCCTAAAACAAGTAAAACTAATAATTTCTTCATTACTTACTTCTCACCCTTAAATATTCTGCAAAACCAAGTAAAATTTTCTTTTTACTAGTATCTATAAAATTAATATTCAAAATTCTCTCAAAACTTGTCTTAAAAAGCTCTTCCATCTTATCTTCAGCATATTTCTTTGCCAAAGACTTTTCGAAAATTTCTCTAACCTTTTCTATATCAGACTCGCTTAAATTACCCTTTCCATATAAACCGAGTAATTCATCCTTATACTCTGTATTTACCGTATAAGCATATAAAATAGTCTGTTTAAACTCTGAAATATCCGAAGAAACAGATTTTCCAATCATCTTTTCATCACCGTATATTCCAAGCAAATCATCCTTAATTTGAAAAGCAATTCCTAAATTCATAAGGGCATCTTCTAAAACCGCCACCTTATCCTCATCAAGACCACCTAAAATTGCCCCCAAACAAAATGGTCCAACAACTGAATACCATGCTGTCTTTAATTTATAAATTTCCATTACATGATCTTCTAAATTATCACTATCACCATAAAATTCTGTGAAAAAAGGCAAAATAACATCTATCATTTCCCCATGACAAGTCTTAATAACAACATTCGTATAATAATCCAAAATCTTAACAAGTTCCTCACCCTTATAATTTTGAACAATTATTTTATTAGCCAAATAAAAACCTAAATCACCTAAACACAAAGCCATTGATGAAGCCATTTGTTTCTGTTTAAACTTAAAACTATCCTTATTTTTTTTAGGTTCACTATAAATACTTTGATATCTAACTGGAATTGTTGGAATCCCTCTTCTCACATCCGCCATATCGATAATATCATCGTGAATTAAAATCGAAGTCTGAAAAATCTCAAAAGCCATCCCTAAAGGAATATATTTATCATCGTCCTTAAAACTTTGATAACCCAAAGCTATAAGTGCCCCTCTTAAAAATTTACCACCACTATTAGAAGTTCTAAACAAATCTAAAGCTTCACAAATAAACCTATTATCACTATCTAAAACCAAAAAGTCATTATATTCATTCATCCTTTTTTCATAAGAACCCTTAACCTTTAAATAATAATTTAAAAAGTCATACATTACCTTTATCTTTTCAAAATTCTTTGAAAACGCTTTACTATAAAAGCCTATTTTCTTCCCACTTAAATTATTTTTGTTTTCATTAAACCATTTTAAAAATTCTGAACTATTTTTTAATACAATAACCCTTGAATCATCATAATTATCCGGACTTATTACCAAATCATTTTCCTTTAAAAGAGTCTTTACTTCTTCCATCTAAAAACCTCCTACTAAGATTATATCACACCTTAAAAATATATCAAAAAAGGTGATAAAATCACCTTTTCAAAACTAACTTTTTATCTGTGTCAATTTTACTATCTACAGTCTCATCTATTTTCTTCCCAACTTCTTCAAAAGCATTATCAAAAGCTTGAATTCCTGCCCCGCACTCTTCGCAGTACTCACTGATTATTTCATTAATCAAAAATGTTCTATCTAAACTAAAATCTTCATAATCGCTAAGTAATGAATTAATTTTAGAAATTTCTAAAATATATTCATCGCTATTACCTGGATTTTTAATTAAACTCAAATATTTTTTAAACAAAACACCTTCAGTTGAAAACGCCTCATCAATTTCCTGATTAATATCCATACTTGTAAAAATATTTTCTAAAATAATTTTCTTGTTCACTAAAACATTTATCATATCATCTTTAAGCGCCATAAGCCTATCTAATAATTCGCTGTTCATTAAATTCGCCTCCTGTGAAACATATATTACCACTTTAAAAATTAAATGTAAATATATTTTATTGTCTACGATATGTTTCTTTATTAAAAATCGGCATAAACAATTTCATTTCTGAAAAAGATACTTCACTCTTTTTAATCCATTACGTACTTTTCCTATATTATCGGCTTTTCTTTTTAAATCTTGATAATCTTTTTTAATTGGATCAATAATAAAATTATAATCTTCCCATGCCTCTTCAATCCACCTTTTACTATTAACGTCATGTCCATCAATTTGAGCATCATAAATTTTTTGATATAACTCTTTAGCAAATATTAATATAGGTTCATATTTGTCATATAAACATTTCAAACTCTCATTAAGATCTATTAAAAAGTCCATATCACTTTCATCAAAAGTGTCAGGAAACTCTATTAAAAAATAATCTCTAGGAATAGATACTAAAACATTATATTCCTTGTGGACTTTTTCAAAATCATCATTAATTCTACTATTCTTATTCATTTAAATCACTCGCTTCATAAATTGCCTTTGTCATTTGTAAAAAATCAAGTTTAAAGCTTTAACTTCTTCTGAACATCTTTTACATAATCCTTTTTTTCTGTTATCTTCCTTACTTTTGTTGAAAGTTCTAAATATTTTTTATTAATAGGACCAATAGCATTATCATACTCATTCTTTGCCTTAGATAAAGCTACTTGCTTATTCATTTCAATTTCAGAAATAAATGATTTATATGTAAAATCATAATAAGCATTACAAGCTTCATAATACATATTTTTATATTTTTCACATATCAAATTATAAAAATACTTAATATATTCACATCTCTTTTCAAATCTCACATACTTAAGGTTTAAGTTATTTCTTTTCGTCTGCACATCATCCAAAATCATATCTCGATTATCTTCCCAATATTCATTATATAACCTATTATATTTTAAAGTTAATGATTCTTCTTTATCCTTTATCTGGTCTGTTATCTCAGTAATTTTACCATAATAATCATCAAGATAATCCGTTATTTTTTGAAGCTGTTCAGAAACATAATTTTCCATATTAATGTATCTAACATATAATTCTTCTTTTCTTTTTTCATAATCAATTTTGGCAGTACTCTTTCTTTTATTATACTCACTTTCAACTAATAAACACTTACGACTATATTCTTCATTCGCATTTTTCAAAAAAGCATTATACTTTTTATTAAGTATCTGAAATTCTTCATATAAATCATCTAATTCATCATCATATTTCTTAACAAAACTTTGATAAAATAAATCCATAAATTTATATCTTAATGAAGAGACTTTCAAAGTAAGACTAATTTTTTCAAGAATTAAAATCTTATCATTTATTTCTTCTCTTTCTTTTAAATTGTCAGCTGTAAATTCATCACATATATTTCTAAGATAATCAATCATTTTTAAAAGTTTTAAATTAATTTCGCTTATTCCATCTAAATATTCTTCATAACTGCGACTATTCTTAATACACCTATTCACATATTCGTCGCATTCATGAATTAACATATCAGCATCCCTTAAACTACATAACTTCTTATTTCGTAAAGGAACATCTCGTAAAGTATTCAAAACGTTCTTAAAATTTTCAAATGTATCTTGATAATCATTAGGCCAAATTTCTTTTAAATCATACTCTATTACATTTTCAAGATATTGCATCTTTTTTACCAGATCATCAATATCCTTTTTATACTTTTCATAATCGTTAGATTTAACCGTTTTATTAATCAAAGTGTTAGCTAAATAAATATAATTTAACATGCTTTTCACACAATTTTCAATCAAACCTTCTTTGACTTTATTTAAAGTAAAATTATTCTCGTCGATTTGTCTAGATAAAGCAGTAAATTCATTTTTTAGATTATTTTTTTTCACCACTTTTATTAATTTCCTTAAATATTCATTTAATTTATCGAAAGCTATAATATAATTAATACTTTCTGATACAACATCATATTTTTCAGAACAATTAATAAACAAAGTATAATCCTTAATTAATCTTTTACATCTATTAATACTAATCACAACTTGCTTTTTTATCTTTAAAATCTTAAGCTTATTTATATCATTTTTTGTGTAATTCTTAGCCCCATCACTATTTTGACTATCACTTTTTCTATAGCTATCTTTATTTTTTGAATCATTACCTTCAAACTTACTAGCTCCAGAATTATTATCTTTATAATTACCAGCTTCGGAATTATAACTATGATAACTGCTCTGGTTGTTTTTCTCTTTTTTACTTTTCAAATATTCATAATTTAAATCATAATCATGTCGTTTTTCTACATTATTCAAAACTTCATATGCCTCTGTTATTCTTTTAAATATTTCTTCAGCATTTTCTTCGCTTGAAATATCTGGATGATATTTTCTCGACAACTTTCTAAAGGCTTTAGTAATTTCATCTGAAGTTGCACTCTTATAAACACCAAGTACCTCATAATAATCAACAAAATCTTTCATATAAAAACATCAACCTTACAAAGATTTAACTATTTAAATCTCATTTTCTTTTTCCAATCTTTTTAACATTAATATGTTTTCTACCTTCTATTTGTAATCTTGCTTTGACTACTGGCTCAGACCAATCATCACTAATTTTTCCAACAACGTGAATATCATCAACAACTTTTTCTATTGCCTTAAAATTACTTTGTACAGCATTAGGATTATATGTCTCTGCATACTCTTCATCAATTCCTAAATTAACAGCATAATCTTTTGCAAAGTCCATAGCTCCTAAGAAAATAAATTGCCATCCTCCATTCCTAAGTTTTGAGATAATTCTTCTAGTATCATTAATATTATGAAGACGACTACTATTATCCTCACCATCAGTCATAATAAAAACAATAGTCTTAGTATTATTTTTCTTTTTAGAATATAATCTCTTTAGCTCATGACACAAACAATCATATAAAGCGGTACTTCCAAATGCAAAATATTCGAGTCCTTTAACATCTATAACAGGTGTCCTATCACATAAAACAGTCTCCGCTTGATTAAACAAAACAGTTGTAATAAAATCATTATTTCCTTTCTGTCTTTCACTCTTTATAAATTCATTATAACCATTAATCATATCACGCTCTGTTCCAAAACAAGAACTACTCTTATCAAAAACAAACATTATATCTATTGGACCATTGGAATATTCTTTTATAACTTCATCTAATTTGGCTGAAACATCACCATTTAAATCAGCTAAATCTGCTTCTGAAAGTGTTTCGATATCATCTATATTCAAATCGCTTGTTAATTTATCTAAATCAAAACTATCGCTTTTTCTAATAACGCTTCTCTCATTTCCTGATTTTTTACTAATCTCTCTAGTTCTAAATAAATCAGGTAATTTACTTTCCTTACCCTCATCAAAATTAAATCCACCATTTTTATTCGATTTCTCTTTTTTATTAAATAATCCCATTTTACGCCTCCTTTAAAGCAGCAATTATATTCTTTTATAAAACAAAACTATTTATATATTTTATTTATTTAAGTTCTATGTATTTTCTTATTATTTCATACATTTTTAATTTCAATAAATAATATTTCATGTATCTATAATCTATATGTATATTCACCATACTCTAAAATTAACTATAGATAACCGCTTAATTCATTCTCTCTGCACAACATTTTAATCAGTACAGATTAATAAAATAGAAAAACAAAAAGCTATAATTTGTTTTTCCTTAATTCATTCAATTACTTTGTCAATGTTTTTTGAACAGGTTTGCCAACTTTACAATATGAATCAGAGATTTTATTATCATCAGAAACACACAAATTAGCTTCAACATCTTCTGTATTCACATAAACAACTGTAAAACCACATTTAGTAGCTATAATATCATATATTTCATATCCTTCGTACTGAGGAATGCCTGCTGTTAAATTTGAATTAAAACAATAATAATATGCAACCATATGTTGACCAGACTCAAAGGTCTCAGTTTCTTTAGTTACTATATCATTTTTAGATTCCACAACATTAGATGATTCATATATCTTATTTGTTTCTACCTTTTTTTCTGTAGCACAGCCTGTTAACGGTAAAATAGCAAACGTTGGAACTAAAGCCAAAGCAACAGCTTTACTTTTTATTTTATCTAATACCATAATACTCTCCTTTCGTGGAAAGCTAATATATCACAAAACTATAAAAAATGCAATAAAGAAATAACAAAAAAACAAATCAATTCGCCAAATGGAATGTAAAACTAAATGCAACCCCAAAAATAATCAAAGTTGCATTTAAATAGGAAAAATTATGATGTTGCAA
>CALVRI010000052.1 GCA_944358525.1 uncultured Bacilli bacterium
TTTATTCCTTATAATAAAGATATGGTGACAATGTATACATGTGGACCGACAGTTTATTATTATGCGCATATTGGAAACTTACGTACTTATATTTCAGAAGATGTTTTGGAAAAGGGTTTACGTTATTTGGGATATAATGTTAAAAGATGTATGAATATTACGGATGTTGGGCATTTGACTGGTGATAGTGATACTGGTGAGGATAAGTTAATGACAGCAGCTAAAAAAGAACATAAGTCTGTTTTGGATATTGCTAAATTTTATACAGATGCTTTTTTTAAAGATTTAGATAGATTAAATATTAAGAAACCGGAGATAGTAAGTCCAGCAACAGAAAATATATCATTTTATATTAAGATGATTAGTAAGTTACTTGATGAGGGTTATGCTTATGAATCGGGTGGTAATATTTATTTTGATACTTCTAAATATTCTGATTATTATGAACTTTCTGGAAGAAGTAAGGAAGATTTGCTACTTGCGGTACGTGATGATGTTGATGTTGATAATAATAAAAAAAATCCATTTGATTTTGGGCTTTGGTTTACTAATTCTAAGTTTAAAGATCAAGAACTTAAATGGGATAGTCCTTTTGGATATGGGTATCCTGGCTGGCATATAGAGTGTTCAGCTATTGCAATACAAAATTTAGGTGAACATTTAGATATTCACTGTGGTGGTGTTGATAATATATTTCCACATCATACTAATGAGATTGCCCAGTCTGAGTGTTATTTAGGGCATAAATGGTGTAATTATTGGGTTCACATGGAGTTTTTAAATGATAAATCTGGTAAGATGAGTAAGTCTAAGGGTGATTCTAAAGATTTAAATAGTTTGATAGAAAAGGGCTATGATCCGATTGTTTATCGTTACTTTTGTTTACAATCACATTATAGAAAAGTTTTGGTTTATAGTTTAGAAAGTTTAGATATGGCGACTAATGCTTATAATAAGTTAAAGGGTAGAGTTAAAAATATTAAAGATAATTTAGATGGTGAGATAGATTATGATAAGGCTTTAGAATATCAAGATAAGTTTAAAGAAGCTTTTTCTAACGATATGAATACCTCTTTAATGCTTACAACTTTATATAATGTGATTAAAAGTGATTTGAATAATAATACTAAACTTTATTTGATTAAGGATTTTGATTCAGTTCTTTCACTTTCTTTACTTGAGGATGAAAAGATTTCTAAAGAATTAGAAGATTATGTTTTAAGTAAGATTGAAGAGCGAAATCAAGCTAAGAAAGAGAAAAATTATGCTTTGGCTGATAGTATTAGAGAAGAGCTGCTTTCTAAAAATATTGTGATTAAAGATACGAGAGAGGGAACGACATTTGAAGTTAGAAAGTAATGGTATTTTAATTATTAATAAAGATAAAGGTTATACAAGTAGAGATGTAGTTAATGTTATAAGCAAGTTATTTGGTACTAAAAAGGTCGGTCATAATGGGACTTTAGATCCTCTAGCAACCGGTGTTTTAGTTATTTGTTTAAATAGATATACGAAATTAAATGAGTTACTTGCTTCTAATGAGAAGGAATATATTGCGGAAGTTACTTTAGGAATTAAGACTGATACTTTGGATATAGAAGGTAAAGTATTAGAAGAGAAAGAAACTTTTGTTAATAAAGAAGATTTGGAAAAAACATTAAAAAAATATGAAACGACTTATGAACAAGAAGTTCCGATTTATTCTGCTGTTAAGGTTAATGGAAAAAAACTTTACGAATATGCGAGAAGTGGAGAAAAAGTTATTTTACCTAAGAAAAAAGTAACTATTAAAAAAATAGAACTTTTAAAATTTAAAGATAATAAGTTTACTTTTAAATGTTTAGTTAGTAAAGGAACTTATATAAGAAGTTTAATTAGAGATATTTTAAATGATTTAGGGGTAATTGGAACTATGAGTAATTTAACTAGAACTAAACAAGGTGTTTTTGATATTGAAAATTCTTATAGTTTAGAAGATGTTAGAAATGGTAATTACAAGTTACTTTTGGTTAAAGATGTTTTAGATATCGATAAAATTACAGTATCTGATGAGTTAAAATTTAAAATACTTAATGGGAATAAAGTTAAAGGTAATTATTCTAATATGGTTTTATTTTTAGATGAGGAAGATAGGGAGCTTGCAATTTATAAAAAAGATAATGATGATTATAAGGTAGAGGTTATGCTTTAAGGATGTGAGAATATGAAGTATATTGGTTCAAAGATTTTAGAAACAGATCATTTAATTTTAAGACCAACTCAGGAGGAAGATTTGAAAATTCTTTGGGAAATTTTGCTTGATGAAAATGTTTCTAAATATTATTTGACAAGTAAAATTAACAAAGACTGGGAAGAAGAAAAAAAGTGGCAGTACAAGAAGTTGAATCATGCTTTGGATAAAGATATCTTTCAGTGGTCGGTTGTTTTGAAATCTGAAAATAGATGTATAGGACAAGTTAGCTGTCAAAAGATAGAAGGCAATAACGATGATAGTGTTCGTGATGTTGGATGGTTTTTGGATCCTAGATTTCAAGGACATGGTTATGGCAGTGAAGCGGCTAAAAAGATGCTGGATTATATGTTTAATGATGTAGAAATTAGAAAAATAGAAACAAGTGCGGCTACAGCTAATGCTTCTTCTTGGAAAATTATGGAGAAGCTAGGCTTTCATAGAACTGGTGAGATTAAAAAATGTAAATATACTATGCTTCCTGAACCAGTGGACTGTTACTGCTATGAAATTACAAGCGAAGAATATATGAAATGAAGATAGAAAAAATTAAATAACACACAATCTTTTGTTGTATATTATTACCCATTGTGTTATAATATATTTACAACATGAGAGAAGGTGTTTTTATTTTTATCAATAAAACAAAAACTTATGAACGGGACTTAAAAAGAAAAATTATATCTAAACATAAAGTTGATGAACTTGAGAAAATAATGCATATTGAAAGTTTAATAAAATCATCAAGTAATATGCAGAAGTTAATAAGTAGTTCGTTGTCTAAAATTTATGGAATAGAAAAGAAAAAAGGTGATTTAAAAGAAATATATACGGCTAAAGTAAATAATAAGATTAGATTATATTTGAAACCTGAAGGAGAATATCCTTATGATTTAGTCAGTATAGAATCTATAGAGTTTGTAAAAATTGATGACAAACATTATGGGGAGGGATAATATGTTTGAACGTAATTATTATGGCTTTGGACCGATATTGAAAGATTATTTAGATTATCATAGGATTTCACAAAGTGATTTTGCAAAAAGATTAGGTATTACACAAAAGCATATGAACGAAATCTTAAATAATAAAGCAGAGATATCGGTAGAATTAATGCTGGCAATTAATTTGATTACAGATATTGATGTGGAACTTATATGGCAAGCGGAAGAGGAAAAAAGAATATATTTATATTTAAAACAAAATTTTCGAGACGAAAAAGAATTAAAAGAATATTTAAAATCATTTTCAATTAAAGAACTTAAAGATAGGGAATGGTTAAAATTTAAAGATGAAAAATCAGTTGTTCAGGTATGTATGGATTTATTTAAATTTTTATCTATTAAAAATTTTGATACATTTAATGATTATAGTGAACAAACAATTTTATATAAAAAAAACAGTCAAGCTGATATGAATAAAGTAATGCTTTGGATAAAGCATTGCGATAGTTTGATTCAAAATATAGATATATGCGAGTATGATAAAAATAAATTTGAAAATTTAATTAATGATTTAAAAACACTTTCTTTAGAAAAATTTGATGAAGATCAGATTGTTAAATGTTTAAATAAATATGGAATTTATCTTGTAATAGAAGATGCTTTAAAAGGTACTAAAATAAGAGGATGTATGATGGTTAAAGCTGATAATCCAGTAATTTATTTGACAAAACTTTATAAAGATAAAGCATCATTTTATTTTGCTTTATATCATGAACTTGGTCATGTGAAATCAGATTATAATAAAGCGAAGAGTAAGATTATTATAGATGAAGATGAATTTTTAGAAAACAGGGCAGATCAGTTTGCAATAAATACGATGATTAGTCCAGCTATTTGGAATGAAATTATTAATGATAATGATAATGTTTTGAAAATATGTGAAGAAAATAATATACCTGTTTGTTTTGCAACTAGTAGGTTAGCTAAGGAAGGCTATATAGATTATACAAGTAAACTTTATAACAATTATAGAGAAAAGATTTGAACTGTCGCAAATTTTGTGACAACTGCTAATTAAACATTTATTTTAAAGATGGAAGTAAAAAAATCTTGCATTTTCCTACAATTTAATGTATATTATTAGTGGTACTTATTTCTCAGATTTAAAGAACTCCATCTTTATATCTTAGATTTAAGCGAATATTTATATAAAGGAGGATAGAACATGGCTTTAAGTAAAGAAGAAAAAGCAAAGTTAGTTAAAAAGTATGCTAAAAAAGAAGGCGATACTGGTTCAGCTGAAGTACAAATTGCTATTTTAACTGAAGAAATTAAGGAACTAACTGAACACTTAAAAACACACATTCACGATTATCATTCACGTCGTGGTTTACTACAAAAAGTTGGTAGACGTAGAAGTTTATTACAATACTTAATGAAAAAAGATGTTACAAGATATCGTGAAATCGTAAAAAGTTTAGGACTTAGAAAATAGTAGACACTCTTTTTAGAGTGTCTTTTCATAGAAAGGGACATAGATGTATGAAGAAAACGTTTGAATTAGATTTTTATGGGAGAAAAATAACCATCGAGAATGGTGAGGTTGCCAAACAAGCTGATGGAGCAGTTCTTGTTAGATATGGTGATACGGTTGTTTTATCGACAGTTGTTGTGTCTAAAGAAGCAAGATTACTTTCTGACTTTTTCCCATTAATGGTACTTTATCAAGAAAAATTATATTCAGTAGGTAAAATTCCAGGAGGTTTTATTAAAAGAGAGGGTCGTCCTAGCGAAGCAGCAACCCTTGCGGCTAGAATGATTGATAGACCAATGAGGCCACTTTTTCCAGATGATTTTAGAAATGAGGTTCAAATAGTAAATACTATTTTATCAGTTGATCCAGATAATTCACCTGAACTTGCCGCACTACTTGGTTCATCTATTGCAACTTCAATTAGTAAGGTTCCATTTAATGGACCAGTAGCGGGAGTTAAAGTAGGTCGAGTTAATGGTGAGCTTGTTATTAATCCGACTACAGAACAGTCTGAAATTTCTGATATAGATTTAACGGTAGCTGGTACAAGTGAGGCTATTAATATGGTTGAATCATCAGCTAAAGAGGTTAAAGAAGAAGATATGTTAGAGGCTTTGATGTTTGGTCATGAAGCTGTTAAAAAATTAGTGGAATTTGAAAATACTATTGTTAAAGAAATTGGTCAAGAAAAAATGGAATATGAAAAATTAGAAATCACTTCAGAACTTAAAGAAGAAGTAACTAATTTAATTAAAGATGATATTGATAAAGCATTAAGAATTAAAGATAAGTTAGAAAAATATGCGAGGTTGGATGAGATTAAAGATAATTTAATTAGTAAATACGAATCTGAAAATGAAGATATGCATTCAGATGATTTAGAACAGTTAAAAGCTAAACTTGTAATTATCTATAATGAAGTAGAGTATGAATTATTTAGGCAGATTGTTGTTAAAGAACATACTAGAGCAGATGGAAGGGCCATGGATGAGATTAGACCGTTATCTGCTTCAGTTGATTTCTTACCTAGAACACACGGTTCAGCATTATTTACAAGAGGGCAAACGCAAAGTTTATCTGTAACTACTTTAGGAGCTTTAGGAGAACATCAAATATTGGATGGACTTGGACTTGAAGATTCTAAGAGATTTATGTTACATTATAATTTCCCACAATTTTCAGTTGGTGAAACTGGAAGGTATGGCGCACCAGGACGTAGAGAAATTGGTCATGGAGCTTTAGGTGAAAAAGCATTATTACAAGTTATTCCATCAGAAGAAGAATTTCCTTATACAATAAGAGTTGTATCTGAGATTTTAGAGAGTAATGGTTCATCATCACAAGCAAGTATTTGTGCGGGCTGTATGAGTTTAATGGCAGCTGGAGTTCCGATTAAAGCACCAGTTGCAGGTATTGCAATGGGCTTAATTACTCATGGTGATGATTATACAATTTTAACTGATATTCAAGGAATGGAAGACCATCTGGGAGATATGGATTTTAAAGTTGCTGGTACTAAAGATGGTGTATGTGCTTTACAAATGGATATCAAAATTAAAGGTATTACTAGAGAAATATTAAAAGA
>CALVRI010000053.1 GCA_944358525.1 uncultured Bacilli bacterium
AATCTATTCATAATTTCAGCATTTTCTTGGTTTTCCCAAACTTCATAAGTATATAAATTGTAATAATCACCATACTCTTCTTTTATTTCATCAAAGAAAGCGAATTCTTCTTTACAGTGTGGGCAGGTACTTCCCCAGAAAAGGTAAATATTAACTTTATTTTTATCATGAGTAACATTTTCTAAACTAATTTCTTTTACATTTTCTTTGGGAGTGGTATTGGTGGTTTCTTCATTATTATTGCTGGTGTTTTCTTCGGCATTATTTTCATTACTTACTGAGTTTGAATTATCAACTTCTTTTAATAGAACATAGTTTGTAAACCATTTTTCAAAGTCATCTTTTGATTTATAATATTTTAAATCATTATCACTATTCGCATCTAGATAATCAACCATTATTCCTTTGTTAAAGATGGCAAATGATGGATAGTATTTTATTGATTCACTTAATTTTGTATCTTTAATATCAGAAAAAGCAATTTTATAAATCTTGATATTATTATTTGTTATAAAGTCATATAATACTTCTTCAAAATTAGCTGACGTAACGCATGCGGGCTGATAGACAAATAAAGCGAAAGATTCTTTATCATCCATTAATTTTTCTAAATCAGATGTTTCAATTTCTATAAATTCACTACTTCCATAATATTTATCTTCTAAAGAAAATTTTTGAATGGGCATAATTTTTATGACTACAAAAACTACCGAAATCAATAAAAGAAGTGGTATAACCCACATGAATTTTTTATTCATTTTCATTTGTACTAACCTCATGAAGTGAATCAAAGTCTATGTCATGATATGGAATTTTCCAAAAATCATATGAAGTGTCACCATATTTG
Source organism: uncultured Bacilli bacterium (assembly GCA_944358525.1). GTDB lineage: Bacteria > Bacillota_I > Bacilli_A > RF39 > UBA660 > Coprosoma. Next base: position 848 of record CALVRI010000053.1, read on the forward strand.
GTAGTTTTAACTTCGACATTGTTTTTACCTTCATAATACCAGTAACCACCAACATTATAAATTTTGTTTTCATCCCAGCCTAGTTTTACTAACATGGTTTTAGTCATGCCTGCATAACCTCCACCACCACACATTAAGAAAATGTTTTTATCTTTTGGAAATATGTATTCTAAAATGTCCATTGATTCTTCATAATTAGCAGTATATTCTCCATCTTTTTCAGTGAATAAGGTTTTCCCTTTATATGTATCACCTACTTCTTCAGGTAGTCCAGATACATTGACTAAATATGGTAAAGGTACTACTTCAAAACCTTTAACAAATCCAGATAAATAAGCATCTCCACCAATGGCTTCATAATTTCCTGGATCTTTTAACATTCTCATATCTCTATAAACAGAGTCTTCTCTATTTAAATAATTATCAATAGTTTCTTCATTGATGTTTTTATCAATTCCAAATTCACCTCTAACTCCTTCTGTTACTTCTGGGGCTGGCAGAGGTGTTAAACGATTTCCTTTATCATTAAATAAGAATGCACATACAATAATTGTTATAATTATTAAAACACTTATAACTAACATAATAATACTTTTCTTTTTCATACTAAAACCTCCTACAATAATAGTTTAACCATAAAAAGATAAAATATCAATAACGAATTAGTTGAAAAAAGCTCAACTTTAAGTTGAGTTTTATTTGGTACATCTTTCATCTAGTTTTAAAGGTATTTCATAAGTAATAATTTTATGATGGTCATCACTAGCATTCACTTTTAAGTATAATGAACCATCCTTATATACCTTACATGTTTTTTCATAATCATCGACTGTGAATGTTACTTCTTTTAAGAAATCTTCTAAAGTAATACTTTCTTTTTCATTATATTTATAAGAACTTATTTTATTTTCTGTTTTGCCATTTTTTTCATATAAAATACATTCTATTTCTTTATATTGTTCTTGCTCATCACCACCACAATATTCAATGTTAGATATATATATGGCTGATTTTTGATTATTATAGGCAATGTTTCCTGATATTGTGAAGTTTGGACAATTGGCTGATAATGTTTTAAATTGAAAATCATCATTTTTGAAAAACATCAAAACTAAAATTACAATTATAAAAATTAAAATGAGGCCTATGATAATCCACGTTGGTTTTATTTTTTTATTATTTTTAAATTCACCATTATAGAGTTCTTCTAAACTGACATTAAAGTCTTCACTAATTTTTTTTATTAGAGTACTGTCAGGCATGTTCTTTCCATTTTCCCATTTACTTACAGCTTGATAAGTTACATGATATTTATCAGCGAATTCTTTTTGGGTTAAATTATGTTTTTGTCTTAGTTCTTTAATGAATTTACCAAACTTTTCTTGATCCACATTATCACCTACTTTTGCACTACTAATTAATTATACCATATTTTTGTATTAATGAGCATTTAAAAACTAGTGTACTTATACACTAGCTCTTAATAATCACTCATCTTTAAAGTGTTTTACAATTAAAGGTTTTAATAGTTCGATAATTACAAGTGAAACAAGGTTTATTAAAATTACGTATATAAATTGATTAACGGTTATTGCTTCAAGTCCAAATATTTTACCGATTGGACTAAAGAATACAATAATTTGAACAAGTATTAAAGCAAGTATTCCAATATTTAATTGTTTGTTTTTGAATATACCTTTTTTATGTATTTGTTCTTTTAAGGATCTACAGTTATATGCGAAGACGAATTCATTAATAACGATACTTAAAAGAGCTAAAGTTTGAGCAACACCTTGTCCAAGTGGCAAGAATCTATAGTAAACATATAGACTTATTAGTGTTTCTAAGATTACTGATAAAATTAGAAAGCTACTAAAGAATTTTGTAAATATTTTTTTATTTAAACCGTTTGGTTTTTGTTTCATGATGTTTTTAGAGGCTCCTTCAAAAGCTAAAGCTATTGATGGAACGGTATCAGCTACTAGGTCAATATACAAAACATGAATAGCGGATATTATAGTATTACCGGTTAACATACCAAATAAAATGATTAAAATTTCGGTAAAGTTACTAGATAAGTTATATAAGATATTAGATATAACATTATCATATATTCTTCTTCCTTCAGATACAGCGGTAACAATTGTGTTAAAGCTATCATCTAAAAGAATAATATCTGATACATCTTTGGTGACATCGGTTCCACTTTTACCCATACCAACACCAACATTAGCTAGTTTGATGGCTGGGGCATCGTTTACTCCATCACCTGTCATAGCTACAACTTTATTTTCTTTTTGAAAGGCTTTGACAATTTGTACTTTTGTCTCTGGGCTGACTCTCGCATATACTTTATATTTATTAATGTTTTTAATTAAGTCTTGTTCTGATAGTTCGCTAGCGTTTATACATTCATCTATATTTTGACATATTCCAGCTTCTTTAGCGATTGTATAAGCTGTTTGCAGGTTATCGCCTGTTAACATAATTGGAATGATGCTGGCTTCTTTACACATATCAATAGAAGCTTTAATATTTTTTCTAATAGGATCTTTGAAACCAGCTAATCCGGTTAAAATTAAATTGTTTTCTTCGTTAAAGTAATCTTCTTCGTTGGTAACTATTTTATCTATTTTTTTATAGGCGAAAGCAATTACTTTTAAGGATTCTTCGGACATTTGAGTTTCTATATTTTTATATTGATTTATATATTCATCAGTTAAATTTTGAAGTTCATTATTGATTAAAATTTTGGTGCTTCTTTGTAAAATGGCTTCTAGGCTACCTTTAAGATAAAGATATGTTTCACCATCTTTTTTATAAACAGCACTCATCATTTTGCGTTTTGAATCGAATGGTAATTCGGTTATTTTAGTAACTTCTTCTGATTTTAAATTATTTTCTTTTAAATAATTTTTTATAGCTACATCAACTGCATCTCCAGTATATAGGCCATCAGAGGCTAAGGTGGCAGAATTAGAATTATCCATGACATTAATTAAGGTTTGATAATTTTTGATATCATTTAATTCTATTTCTTTATTATCTGTATAAAGTTTAGTGACTTTCATTTTATTTTCGGTTAGGGTGCCTGTTTTATCAGTACATATTACTTCAGTAGATCCAAGGGTTTCGATGGCGGCTAAATTTTTGACAATGGATTTCTTTTTAGCCATTCCGCTAACACCAATGGATAGTGTGGCAGTGATGGCAATAGTGAGGCTTTCTGGAACACTAGCTACAATCATTGATATGCAAAGCATAACAATATTTAAAATGGTATAATGATTGATTAGTCCAAATATTAAGACAAAAGCGATTAAGATAAAGGCAACACCAGTAATAAAACGGCTGACTTTGGCAACTTTCATTTGAATTGGGGTTGCTGGTTCTTCTTTAGTGTCTAATACACTGGCAATTTTTCCGAGTTCAGTATTCATGCCAGTATTTATGACAATTGCTTCTATTTTACCTGAGACAATGACTGTTCCAGAATAGATCATGTTGTACGTTTCAGCTAAGATAGTTTCATTTGGAATTGTAATTTCATTTTTTTCGACATTATTGCTTTCACCGGTTAGAATTGATTCATCTGTTTTAGCAAAATAACTTTCGACTATTCTAGCATCGGCTGGCACTTTATCACCAGCTTCTAAAATGATATAATCTCCAGGAACTAATTCTTTAGCATCTATATCCGTGCTGGTGCCATTTCTTCTAACTGTGACATAATTAGCTGAATATTTTTTTAATTTTTCAGTCGCATTAGCGGCTTTTGATTCTTGAAAATAACCCATGATACAGTTTACTAAAGTGGTTCCTAAAATAACTAAAGGCTCTAGGAAGTCATCACCAGTAATTAATGAATATATTAAGGATAAAAGACCAACAACTAATAAAAGAATAATCATCATATTTTTAAATTGGCTTAAGAAAATTTGTAATTTTGTTCTTTTGTTTTTGTCGATTAATACATTTAGACCATATGTTTTTTGCCTTTTTAATACTTCTGTTTTAGATAGGCCATCTTTTGATGTATTTAATTCAGTATATATTTCATCTATAGATTTTTGATATGCTTTTTTCATTTTGATACCTCGCTTATTATATTTTTATTATATCACTTAAATATGATGTTATAAAGATTTTAATTAACTTGTTTTATATGTAGTCGTAAAAATTTTAGGATTTGTACAGTATTCCATGACAAATTTATTTTCTTTTTTACATATTATTACACCGACTGTATTATCATGAAATGATTTTTTTATGTTTTTATTTACATAGTTTATATATTTGGTTATTTGACCTAGGTGTTCGGCCTTTAGTTCAGTTACTTTTAGCTCTATGACTACATAACAGTTATAGTTGGTGTTAAAAAATAGAAAATCAATATAATTATAGGTGTCACCCATTTTAATTTTTACTTCACTACCTATATAGGCAAAACCGATGCCAAGTTCTTTTAAGAAGTCATCAATATTTTCTAGGATTAATTGGTGCAGGGCATATTCACTCAGCTTTTCTTTTTTATCACCCACCTTTATTATTATTGGATTTTTAATGAATGTATTTATTTTAGGTTCTTCTAATTCTTCTTTGTATCCAATCCTTTCATATTCGTTGGATTTGATTCTTTCTCTAAGTTCTCTAACAGACAAATTTAATGTTTTTGAAATATTAATATAGTAATTAATTTCATTTTCGTTATCTATTCTAGATAAAATAATATAATGACTTATACTCAATTCGCCAGACAGTGTCTGGCGTTTTCTAAACTTTAAATAAATTTGACGCATATTCTTTAGATTAGAT
>CALVRI010000054.1 GCA_944358525.1 uncultured Bacilli bacterium
TTCTGAAAACTAAACCAATCTAAATAATGTTGTAAATGTTTTGTTGAAACGCCTCTAAAACTAGAAACAAAAGTTGCCCATTCTGAATGTAAAGAATTGATATTACCTAAACTATAGCCATTAATATTTTTATAAGTCCCTGATTTAACTTGTTCTAATCTTATAGAGTTATCTTTAGCAAATTTTTCATAAGAAGTCTTACAATCTGTAATTAAACAAGTTACATCATTTAATCTATTATAAAATGCTTTCTCTACTTCTAATGAAGTTATAGGGCCAGTACCAACAATCTCTAAAAAGAAATTATCATATTCATCAATAACCGAAGCAATACAAACTTGATGGTCATTTATACCTCTTTTTGAATTTCCATTATTAGAAGAACGAGGCTTTGAAAATCGTGGCATATTTTCTTTCTTTGTACCTTTTAAATTAATAGATTCGTAAGTTTCATCACCTTCAGCGGTACCTCTTAATTTAATATTTTCTCTTATTATTGATATGCAATCTAAAACTTTATGGCGTAATAAAAAAACTGTATTCTTATTAACATTCATTTTAGCAGCAGTTTTTCTAATTGATAATTTATTATCCATACATTCGAAGAAAATTAATAATTGTTCATATGTTAATTTAACATGTGATACTAGAGTATTGGTGCAAGCATTAAATTTTTTCTTACAATCTTTGCATTTATAAGTTTGAATTTTATTTTTATCATGTCCATTTTTAATTATGTGTTCTGAATTACATTTCGGACATAAAATTAAAGTTTTCTCACTATCAACAAATCTAGAATTTGTATTCTTTCTATCTTTAACAATATTTAAAGCCTCAATGATTTTATTAATTAATTTCTCAATTTCTTCAGGTAATAAATCATAAATATTTTCTATATGTTTCATAACATTTCCAAAAAAATATCTCTAATTAGCCAGCCAAGTATTATTCATTTGTCGAAGATGAATATAGAAGTGACTGGCTAATTAGAGATATTCCCTCTCCACATTCATCTTCGACATATTCATTATACTACATATCTTTGTGTTTGAAAATACTTTTACCCCTTATAATCTAGTACATAGCGTTAATTTTTATAATTCTATTTTCAAAATCTATATCATCCCAAGTTAATGCACACACTTCTCCTGTTCTCATACCTGTAAAACACGCTACTAAAAATGCACATATAAAAGTTTTGTTTTCTTGGAATCTAGTTAAAATTTTTTCTATCTCTTCATTGGTGTAAATATGATTTATTCTGTTTTTTTTAAACCATATGATAGAACTCTAGGAATTGATAGTTCAACAGCTGGATTATGCTTTAAAAATCCAAAGTAATTTGTTGCATCTCTAAAAGAACTTTTTATTACTTTTTGATAAATTCTTAATGAATCATTTGTTTTTACTTTTTGAGATAATTTTAATAAAGCTTGATTTAGTAAACATGGGGTTATTGAATATAACATATATTTTCCTAATTCTGCCTTTATTGTTTTAAAAGTTTCTTTATATCTTTTCGCTGTGGAATACTTAAAATTAATTTCAAAATATTCACTCATCCAATAATCTAAATAGTCAGCATATGTCATATTTGCCTGTTTATTAACTCCACCACTAATATATTCATCATAGGCTTTCATTCCAGCAATATATGCTTCATTTTTTGTTCTAAACCCTGATTTATTGATAAACTTTCTTTTCCCATTTATTTTTGCAATTTCAAATTTGTACTGATAAACTTTTTCTCTTTTTGTTACATTAACTCTCATATCATTCATTCCTTTCCTTTTTCTATTTTTCATTTATTTACAAAATCATTATAATTAACAACATCCAAATTATAAAAAAATGCTAACACATTTCTATGTTAACATTTTATATTAAGATACTGGTGTAAGCTCTTTTTGAAGTAATTTGATGATTATTTCTATGGCATCCATAACATCTTCATATCTTATGTCTTTTACATAAATCTTTTTAAGTTTATATCTACTAAAATTTGTTTTTAATCTTTCACTATTTTTTATTAAATCAAAATTAGAAACAATCACATTTATATCAAATTTAGATGCCCGTCTTTCAAAAGTGTTTTTTATTGCTTGTACTAAATCATCTTTATTAATATCATTATAAAATCTAGTTAATAAAATATACAAATCATAGAAATCTTTTGCTCTTGTGTTCATGATATTATCAGTAATAAATGTTTCAAACTTTTCTGCTATAATAGTCTCTTTATTAAAAGCCATAATATTAATATAAGAATCATCAAACATGCATTTATATTTAAATTTTAATTCTTTAGGTGTAATAGGGTCTCCTACGGTGACATCGATTGATAGTGGTACTCTTAAATGCTCTTTATATCCAATTAATTTAACTTTTAATCCACCATATTTATCTATTAATCTAATATCTTTAATATTAACAATTTCAAAAGTTATTCCATCTTTACCATCAATACTTATTATTTCTTTTATTATTTTTTCTAATGTTTTAGCGTCTAATGGTATTCCTTTTAACATTGTATCCATATCTTGAGTAGTCCTACGTTCATCACCAAATATTGCAGATAATAATAGACCACCTTTTAATATGAAATTATATTTGTATTTACTGATTCCAATCCGATATAATAATCTTTCAAAAAAATACATCTGCATTATATCTTGTGGCTCTAAATGGTTTTCATGGGCTTTTGTTTTAATCTTTATTTTTAAATCTTCAGCATTAATAACATCTGGCACTACATTAACACCTCCAAATATCTATTAACTTCATCTTCGACATTAAGTCTTTTAGAATATTCTACTAATTTTGGTAAATCTCTATTTTGCTTATCCCTCAAATATTCGGTAATGGCATATTTAACAGTTTCTAAGTCCTCTTTATCTTTGTTTTTTAATAAATCACAAATACATCTTTCAGCATTATAACACGTAATAATTTGTCCTTGAGGGCTTTTAATTTCTATTTTTCCTAATCTAAAAATTTCTTTTTTTACAAAGTGTAATTTTACATTTTCCATATGTTTTAATTTTCCATTATATCCTCGGCAGACCGTAATATGATAAATACTTGGAACTGTTTCACATAAACCTAAAAAATATAGTGCCGTATCGTATGAAAAAACAGCATTTATTCCATATATTAAATTAAAATATTCATCTCCCCAAGTATTTGGTAAAACATATAATCCTTTTTTTACTCTTTCGAGTTTTCCAGATTTAACTAGTCTGGTTAAAAACATTCTGTTAATACCATATTTGGAAATTTCTTTTGAAGTAATTAAACCATTATTCATTTTAATTAAATTTAATATTTGTTCTTCTTTACTCATAATTTTATGTTCCTTTCAACATACATTATATCACATTTGTTAGTTGGATGTAACATAAGAACAATATATTTTAAATATAAAAAGAATGTTTACATAATTTTGTGCAAACATTCTCTTATTTTTAAGACATTTTGCAGTATTTCAACTATTTTTGCAAACAATTTCAAAATTTTTTTATTTTCTATTTTTTCTAAAATACCTGTATTGCCTTATTTTATAAGGTATTATGCATCACGGCCATGACAATATTTGTATTTTTTTCCGCTCCCGCACGGGCACTTTTCGTTCCGACCTATCTTTTTAACTCTTTTTGGAGTTTGTTTTTTTACTTTAGATTTATCCTCATTGGTCGTACCCTTAATAGTTTGCTCACGTTTAACATTTTGTCTTATTTCCGCATTTGTCAAATATCTACTGATATCTTGGTCAATTGTGGCAATTAAGTTGTCAAACATTTCGTATCCCTCTGATGTATAGGCACGTAATGGATTTTCTTGGGCATATTGTCTTAAATAAATTCCTTCTCTTAAAAGTGACATCGCATTGATGTGCTCCATCCAGTGAGTATCGATTACTCTTAGAGATATAGCTTTTTCAAATTCATTTTTAAGTTCATCTGGGAAGTCAGCTATTTTAGCTTCATATTCTTCGACTACTTTATCATAAATTGTATCGATTAGGCTTTGTGGGTCTAATTCTTCTAAGTTTTCAATGCTTAAATCATTTTTAAGAAGGTTTTCATTAACTGTTTCAAGAATTTCACTAACATCTTGACCTGTTAATTCGTTTGAGTCTATTAGATGACTATTAACGATGTTTGAGATATGGTCACGGAAATGTTTTAAAGTTAAGCTATGTATTGAATCACTATCTAGGATTTCATTTCTCTGTTTGTAGATGATGTTTCTTTGGGTATTGATAACGTCATCATATTCTAGTAAATGTTTACGGGTATCAAAGTTATTTCCTTCTACACGTTTTTGAGCTGATTCAATTGATTTAGATAAAGCTTTACTTCTGATTGAAAGTTCACCGTCAAAGCCGACTTTTTGTAGAAGGGCTTTGGTTCTATCGGTTCCGAATCTGACCATTAAATCGTCTTCAAATGATACGCAGAATTGAGTCATTCCTGGATCTCCTTGACGTCCGGCACGTCCTCTTAACTGATTATCGATACGTCTTGATTCGTGTCTTTCACTACCTAATACACATAATCCACCTAATTCTTTAACACCTTTGCCAAGTTTGATATCGGTACCACGTCCAGCCATGTTGGTGGCGATGGTAACGGCACCTTTTTCACCAGCTTTGGCGATGATTTCCGCTTCGCGGGCATTGTTCTTAGCGTTCAATACTTCGTGAGGTATACCTTCTTTTTTAAGCATTTTGCTTAATCTTTCACTGTTTTCAACGGCAACGGTACCAACTAATACTGGTTGTCCTTTGGCATGACGCTCTTTTATTTCTTTAACGATAGCTTTGTATTTGCCTTCTTCTGTAGCAAAGATTAAATCACTATAGTCTTCACGGATTACCGGTTTATTTGTTGGAATTTGGATAACATACATGTTGTAGATATCTCTAAATTCTTCTTCTTCAGTTTTCGCTGTACCAGTCATTCCGGCAAGTTTTTTATACATTCTGAATAAGTTCTGGAAGGTAATAGTAGCTAAAGTTTTAGTTTCTTCGTTGATTTTAACTCCTTCTTTGGCTTCGATTGCTTGATGAAGTCCTTCAGAGAAGCTACGGCCTGGCATTAGACGACCGGTAAATTGGTCAACGATTACGATTTTACCATCTTGAACTACATAATCAAAGTCTTTTTTCATACTAAAGTTGGCATGAAGGGCTTGATTTATGAAGTGCACCAAGGTTGCATGTTCAATATCATAAAGGTTTTTTACGTTGAAGAATTTTTCGGCACGTTTGATACCTTCGGCATCTAGTGATGTAGCTTTAGTTTTAGGATCATAGATATATCCATCGTTTTCTTTTAAGGTTTTAGCAAATTTATCTGCTTGCATATAAAGGTTAGCAGATTGCATTTGACCACCAGAGATGATTAAAGGTGTTCGAGCTTCGTCGATTAGAACGGAGTCGACCTCATCGAT
>CALVRI010000055.1 GCA_944358525.1 uncultured Bacilli bacterium
AGTACAAGTCAAAACTACAATCGAAATCAAAAAGATTGATGAAGATTTCTTTAGTGAGGAATAAATATGAACTTACACAAGAAAATGTGTATAGGGTTAAGTATAGTATTTATCTTATCAATAATTATATTTTGTTTTGTAAAAAATGCTCACCCAACCATATCAAATATTTTAATTGCAATTATAACTGGTGCTTTTATTTCTCTATATACATCTATAGTAAATTATTTACATTTAAAAGAAGAATTTTTTAATACCTTGTTTTATAATGGGGTCTTTATAAACTCTAGTTATGAACAAATTCATAAGCTTATTGAAAAATTGGATAGCACTTCAAATATGGAGCCTGTTGTTAATACCTTTCAGAATTATGCAGATTCTATAAGCAAATTAATTTCAAACATAAATTTTACAGAATATTCTCCTTTTTTTAATAATTCTGAAGAAGCAAAAACTGTAAATTATATAGATGGACTACTTTGTCATACAACACTAACCTTTATTATTTTAGAAATAAGCAAAATAAAAGTACAACAACTTTCATTATCGAAACAGGGCAATTGTGAAAGGATAAATCACTTATCAGAAATGGATTTACAAAAAATAGAGAAACAAAAAAATCAAATGCATGATGCAATAGATATTTTGTATAAAAATACCAAAGCAATACAAGCAGATTTTTTAGGAAAAATGGATTATTTACATAAAAAAACTAACAATAAAACTCGTTGGTTTGAAGGTACACGCGATATAGTTGAATCAACAGAAAAAAATATCGATAATTATGTAAAAAGCTCTATTAATATAAAAAAATAATTTTATATCTTTTCAATATACCAATTAGAATTTCCAAAGTGATTAAAATTCCATTGTAATTGGAAGTAGAAATTGTATTCCATAGAATTATCATCTTTAAAGTTATAAGAATACTTATTTAATTGTTTTCTGCGATAACTTTCAAAAGCTATCCTGATTTCTTTTGCAAACTTTTTTCTAAATTCAGGATAAGTCATTTTTAAAGTTTCTCTTGTTAGTTTATTTTTCAAAATCATCTTCAAACCCTCTTATATTACCAAATACTGTATGTTTTTTACTTTGTTTATCAATATAGCTTTTAAATTAATAATTCATTTTTCCAAATTTTCAGCGATGTAATTTCTCCTTGTATTAATAGTAATCCCTTGTATCCTCAATAAATACCAGTACATTGACACAAATTTTATCATTAGTTAAAATTGAAAATAGGAGTTCAAAAGATTGTAATGTCAATAAAAAATAGTAACGAAATTTTCACCAAGGAAGACATAATTGATGCATATAGAAAATTAAAAACATACTTCTATTATGACAATTCTGCTCTTTTTATGAAAAGAAAAATTGCCGATTTTGAGTATAAAAATGAAAACATTGAAGATATTTTTAACCTTTTAGCTAAAATTTTAAATACTCAATCTGAAGATATATATAAATATTTTATAACAGATCAGACAATATTAAGAGAAAATATAGTAGACTTTTACTTATTACCAAAATCTTTTGATAATAATATACTAGAACAAAACTGTAAGAACATAATTATTACAAACCGCTACACCTCTGAAATTTATGAGTTTTCTAAATTTAATTTTCTAATTGATATTCCTATAGAATTACATATAATTAATGTTTTATGGATTGTTAAACTTGGATATTTACTAGATTCTGACTATTGCTATTATTCTGATAAATATACAAGTTATTGTTATGCTAATAGATTAGAGATAGATGAAGACAAAAAGTGTATTTTACCTGGGAATAAATTATTTAAACTATATTCATCTCAATATCAGAAATGGCGTGATGATTGCATTGAAGCAACTGAAGATTTATTAAATAATCATAAAAAAGATGCGATTATTATTTCATTAGATATAAAACGCTATTATCCTTCTGTAAATTTAAATTATGACGATATTAATAGGGCCTTAAAACAACGATGTAATAATGAACAATTTGAAAATTATAAATTTTTAACAAATATATTAAAAAATATTCGAAATGAATATATTGAACAAATTAAAAATGTAATTATAAAAGAAGAAAAAGATTTTTCTGAAATTTTGCCTTCGGAAAGTCCTATTCCAATAGGAATGTTATCATCAAATGTTATTGCTAATTGGTACTTAAAAGATTTTGATAAACAGCTCATTAAACAAGTAAAACCTATATATTATGGTAGATATGTTGATGATATGTTAATTGTCTTGGAAAATATTGGAGGATGTAATAAAGATAACTGTGATAAAACTAATTGTGTAGAAAATAGGAAATTAACTACAAAAAATATTATCGAAAAATATTTTTGTAATAATCAGAATGAATCAGTCTTAAAATCTGATAATACAACTAAAGATACTGATAACATAGAATATAATATTAATATTCATAAATGCAATTTAAAAATTCAAGAAAAAAAAATTAAATTATTTGTTTTTGATGTAAATGGTTCAAAAGCAATGCTTTTAAAATTTAAAGATAATTTGCGAAAACATAGTAGTGAATTCAGATTTTTACCTGATGAAGATCGTATTGATGAAGATTTTGTTCAAAACAGTTATTCAATAGATTATTGCGATACAATAAATAAATTACGAAGTGTTGATAGTTATCAGCTTGATAGATTTAAAATTTCAACATATTTAGCCAAACAACTTACACTTGCAAAATATGCAAAAGATAACAATCATTATGCAAAAACAAAAGAAGAGTTATTATATGCATTTAGTGGAAGATTAGGATTGGATTTATATTGTTATTGGGATAAAGTGTTAACATATTTCTTGTTAAATAATGATGAAGCTTCAATATGTAACTTTATAAAAAAAATTGGTTTAAGTATTGAAAGAATTTCTTATAAAGCTGATAACAACGAAAACAAGAAAGTATTAGATAATAAGACACAAAAAGAATTAGAAAATAAAATCAAAAAAGAATTAGAAAGATATCTTAAAGAAGCTCTTTATTTAACTTTGTCTCTTTATCCAAAGTATATATATAAAAATACTAATGACCCAAATCAAGATTTAACTTTAAAAAATTTGTTTTATAAGTTAAATCAAGTAAAGGGGTATTTTACTGAGGAATATGATGAAGTTGTATCTGCATATAGAAAATCTTTGATGATTAAACATAAATATTGCTTTATGCCGATTATTAATTATTTAGATTTACCATCTGATAGTAATATTTCTTTTATAGAAAGAGATTTAATTAAATCTTTACAAAAAGGAAACTTCAATTTAGATAGTAAAAAATTTAATTTTAATCCAAGAAATTTCACAATTGAAGAAATTTTATTATTGGAGTATTATCAACAGTTCATTGAAAATACAAAATCGATTAATGTTATTCATAAGGAGGCAGTAAATAATTATATTAACTTAAATTTGAAGCAATATAGTTCTGAAATAGATAATAGTTTTTATAACAAAAAACAAACGGCTATACAAAGCTATTTTGAGAAAATATTATCACTCAAAACTGAAAATCAACCACAAGATAAAAATAATGAAAATCAACCATATAAAATATGTATTGATAAAAACAATGAAAATAAAAGCATAGATCTATATAAAGTTAGGTTTGGTTTGTATAATACTAAGGTTCCAGACTCTGATATAACAAAAAATCTTCAGGGAATTTTAAATTTAACTTTTAAAGATTTACAAAAGCTCATAAAATTTTTAAATATGTCTATTCAAACAAATGAGTCAAAGGCAAATATAATTGTTTTTCCTGAAGTTTCTGTGCCTATTCAATGGCTAGGTTTGCTTTCTGATTTTTCAAAAAAACATAATGTTGCAATTATTTGTGGTTTAAAACATATAATTGACAAAGATACAAAAGTTGCACAAAATTATATTGCAACTATACTTCCATTTAAATATGGATATAAAAATGATTGTTATATTACATTTCGATTAAAAAGATGGTATGCACCTGGAGAAGAAAAGGAAATAAAAAAAACATAAATTAAATGTTTCTGATGATAGATCAAATATAAAAAATATTTTATTTATATGGAATAATTTACATTTTGCGGTTTATGATTGTTTTGAATTAGCAGATATACAATTTAGATCAGAATTTAAATCAAAAGTAGATTTTATTGTTGCCTGTGAATGGAATAAAGATATCAAATATTTTAGTAATATTACAGAAGCCGCAACTAGAGATTTGCATTGTTATGTTGTTCAAGTAAATACATCTCAATTTGGAGATAGTAAAATTATTGCACCTAAAAAATCAGATGAAATGACTATTTTAAATATAAAAGGTGGAGATGATAATATTTTAATTGGCGAAGTTAATATTGAAGAATTAAGAGAATTTCAAAGAAAAGAAACTCTTTATTTAGAAGATAAAGATAAAACTTATAAAACGTTACCACCTAATTTTGATAAGAATGACAATCGGCTTAATAAGTAAATTTTAATATTTATAAATATAAAACAGTATTATGTAATAGAATAAAAGTTATACTAATTGGAGCTTGCAAACTTTTTTCTAAATTCAGGATAAGTTATTTCTAAAGATTTTCTTGTTAGTTTATTTTTCAAAATCATCTTCAAATCCTCTTATACTATCAAGTTCTATGTTGTATCTTTTGCCTTGTTTATCAACGCAAGTCGCGTAATCTATCTCTGCATCAGCAAATTTATTTTTCCAAATACAAATCAGCAATCCGATTTCTTGTGTTTTTAAGTTTAAAACTTTTGTTCCATAAAGTGCATAGTCTTTTTCTGTCATTATTCTTTCCTTTCAAGTATTAAATCGGAATAGATTTCATCAGGCTTTTGTTGGTCAATTAAAAACTCTTTCATAAATACAAACCTTTCTCCGCAAGTGTTTTTACAAATTACAGTGTCGAAGTTATAGAATCCAATTACTTTGTAATACTCATTATCAGAGTTCTCAAAACCTCTAATCTTTTTAAGTTTGTATTTTTTACCTGTTTCAATCATTGCTACCTCTTATCAGCAATGACATTCATCACTCTTAATGAGTAAAATATCAAGCAAAATCTTTCAAAACGTATCATTCAGACACAATTTATTTATTGAACACTTTTTGAACGGTATTAAAACCGCTCTTAAATACTATTTAAAAATTATTATTGTCAGGATAATTTATAAAATAAGCATTTACAGTATCAGAATCTCTCCTTAAATTTTCTATGATTGGAGTAAGATTATACAGTTCTTCAATCTCTTGCTGCGTCCTGCAAAAATAATCAATTACAGTAGCTGTGTTATAAATCCGCTCAGCTAATTTTTCTAACTTCCTAAAATCTTTTTGTTTAATCTTGTATTTCTTACTTTTACTCATACGACCTCCTTTT
>CALVRI010000056.1 GCA_944358525.1 uncultured Bacilli bacterium
AATAGATTAGAAGATGATGGTTACAAGTTCAAATCAATAGAAGATTTAATTCGTTATCTTACTAGATACTGTTCTAGACCAGCCATGGCAGAAACTAGAATTATTAATTATGATGGCGAAAATGTTACTTTCTTTTATAGAGACCACAAAGAAGAAAAATATCACGAACAGACTGTTTCTGCTTTTGAATTTATTACTAAATTATTATGTCATCTATTACCTACTGGTTTTAAATCTATTAGAAGTTATGGTTTTTATAACAAATCAAATAAATTATGTGATAATATTAAATATGTTATTTCTAAAGAAAAAATTAAATTTAAAAGGCAGTTGCTTAAATGGAAAAATCTCATTTTAACTTCATTTAATCGTATACCCATTATTTGTCCCAAATGTAATCAAATAATGGAGCCTTTATTTGAAGTCTCGTGAAGGAGTGATTAGTATATGAGTTCTATGCTAAAAAAAATTAACAAAAAACAAAACTTAAACTTTTCTATGGGTATTAAATTTTTATGCCCTAAATGTGGAAACACAAAACTAATTCCACAAAGTACATTTCAAAAAATGAATAATGAAACTTTTAAAAACAATCCTATTTTTCTATGCGATAAATGTAAAATTAAAATGAAACCTATTACTGTTGAAGTTGATTATTAAAAACAATATATTCTTAATTTTTAACGGATTTAATTGCCGTCTTTTTCAGTGTATTTATTACAACCACGCCTTTTTTACTTTTGCAAAGCAAATTCCTAGTATATGAAAAAATAACTGTCAAACAGTTATGTGAAAAAGCCATGATTAATAGAAGAACATTTTATCTTCACTATGACTCCATCGATGATATTTTAAATGAAATATTAAATGAAATGGCTAAAGAATTTCTAGAATACACTAAAGACTATGATCATATTGAAAATCCTAAAAGAATTGTCAAAGACTACTTTATGTTTACTAGTAGTAGTCCCCTTTTTGAAAAACTAAATAATAACATCGACTATAACTATTTAAGGGAAATGGTCAATAGTAAATTTCGAAATATTGGAAGTGAAAACCTCAAAAGCTTACGTAAATTAAATGAATTTGAAGCCAAAATGACAATGACTTATCTAAATTCTGCTACTGTAAATATGTATAGAACTTGGTGTCTAGAAGGTAAAAAAGTACCTATTGAAGAAGCTATTGAAATTGCTGCCAACTTAATAACTGACGGACTAAAAAATAATTTATAAGGAAAAGGAAGTATAAACTAACGTTTCATACTTCCTTTATTTTCAACTATGATTTGCTCATTTACACACACTTTTTCTGCAAAATTATATAACTTATTTATTGTATCTTCACGTAACCCTTCTATCTGGGCATATTTTAATGCTACTTCCGCATCTTCTATTGTTGGTTTTACTTTTCCATATATCCCTAAGGCTAAACTATCTAATGTTTCATCAGGCATCTTTGGTTCTTGCTGTAACACTTTAAAATGAAATTGATATATTGCTTTTGTATCATAACTGAACACTAATGTCTTTACTGCAAAATTATATAACTCATTTATTGTATCTTCACGTAGCCCCTCTATCTGGGCATATTTTAATGCTTCTTCTGCATCTTCTATTGTTGGATCTACTTTTCTATATATTCCTCCAGCTAAACTATCTAATGTTTCATCAGGCATCTTTGGTTCTTGCTGTAACACTTTAAAATGAAATTGATATATTGCTTTAGAATCATGACTAGCAACCACTTTACGAAGCTCATTTTCAAAATTCGACATATTTCTCATCTCCTACCAACATTATACCATAAAAATTAATTCAGTAAATCATTTACCAAATTACTTTTTTTATTCTATAATTAAATTTTTATTACCATACTTCTCTACAGCTTTAATAACATCTTCCTTTTTAGCAATATCAAAGTAAAAATATACTGGAGTATCCGTTAATATAGTTATAGTATGTTTCCCAATAACTACACCTGTAATCTTTTCCCATTTAAATATCATTTTTATTCCATAGTAAGATTCATCAGTAATTCCGTTTTCATCTATCAATATTGTATTACTAAATTTTTGCTTTTTTCTAAAACTGTATATTCCCATAGTGTTAATAACTGCATAAGCCAAATAAATAATTGTAATTAAATATGAAAGTAGTGAAAGCCAAACCATGTGACAATTAAGAGTGCAAAGAAAAGCAAATAATAAACTCAAAAGAAATAGTAAAACAAAACCAATTATTTTGCCTTGGGTATAAGATAACGTTTTACTTTTTCTATTTTTTAAAACACTTTTCTTATGTATAGCAATTCCTCTTGCCTCATCAAAAAGACCAAAATAATTTTTAGAAATACTAGTATCTATTTTCAAACTAACTCACCTTATTTTAATAATATTCTATTTTGTAAGAAGCCACCTCATAATATCTTCTTCATGAGCTACATTTCCTCCACCAGCATGCTGAGAAGAAAAACCATGTTCCTCAAAATAATCCGCATCTCTTACATCGAGTACTAATATATTATCTATCTCATCATCTGATAAACCTTCATCTATATATAAGTCACGTAACTTCTGATAAGTTTCTTTAAAATTACCTAAGCCATAATAGTCATCATATTCACCAATAAAGAAATATAGTGGAACTCTAGAATTAACTACATCTTCATATCCACCATCCCACTGTGAACTTACCATCAAAGCTCCGTCGTACAAATCTGCATTATCATCTAAAACCAAAGATAAAGTTTCACCGCCACCAGAATATCCTTCTATATAAGTTTTATCTATATTGTAATTTTCTTGATAATACTTTGTCAAAGCAACAGTATCCAAAGCCGACTGTTCTTGCCAGTCATCAAGTTGTGGCGCCAGAATAATCATATTAGGATTTATATTACGGGCTGTAAACGCAAAATCCTCATACTCTAGATTCACACCAACCCCTTGGAAATATAAACCTTCCCATCCAGGCAAAGTAATAAATAAATTAACTGAATCCAACTCATTAATATTTTCTGGAATATATGCACTATAGTGAATATCTCTTCCATCTATATTATAAACTAAATCAATCTGAAAATCATCCTTTTGCTTTGTTGAATTTTGGACTGTTCCCGCGCTTTCGTTATCACTATTTGCATTATTTTCTCTATTATCTAAACTACTGTTTTGATTTACAATCAATATAATAGCCAAAGCAATCAATAAAATAATACATATTACTGCAATTATAATTTTCTTTTTCATAAGTATCATCTCCATTTAATAACTTTCACTTATCATTATAAGTTCCCATTTTAAATTATGACACCCCATTTTTTATAATCAGAGAAATAATTCACATTAAAGCATATTTGTGCATTTACATATGATCTTCCCAGAACTTAACAGCATTATCAATCCAACCTTCTGCATTAGTTCCAATGCCTAAACCAAATCCATGAGGAAGTCCATCGAATACTTCAATTTCCGCATCCGTTCCATTAGCCTTAATTCTATTAGTTCTCTCTTCCATAATTCTATAGTCGAAGGTTCCATCATCAGTACCCACACAGCTATATGTTGGTGGCTCTGCACCAGTCACTTCACTCAAACCAGTATATTGCATAACCACAGTAGCCGGTTTTGGATAAGCCTTCTCACCATATACTTCTGTTCCATCATTACCAAACCATGCCGCCATACGCGCACCAGCTGAACCACCCCAAACAGAATAACCAGAAGTATCAACCTCAAGTTCATCAGCGTGTTCAAAGATAAATGCTACTGCTCTAACCAAATCCTCCATCGCCGCACCTGGCCTATAAATAAGGGCAAAAGCATTATATCCTTTTTTAGAAAGTTCTAAAGCATGCGGAAAACTATCTTGCATAGCTCCAACATACATAAACCCACCACCAGCATTCAAAATTGCCATCTTATTACCAGGCTCTCCTCTAAAATAAAATATACCTGTATTTCTTTTCTCAGGATCAGTCTCCATTTCATCTTCTGAATATATATGGTAAAAAATCTGATTACCAGCATCTACCTCATCTTTCATATAATTGACAATTTCCACTGTCTTATCATCATTTATATAGTTATACCAAACATAAATATCATCAATATCATCTAATCTAGTATTACCATCGAAATCTCTATCCACCGGAAAAATCAAATTACCAAATCCCTCGAAAGACTTATTATCCATAACCTCTGAAACTGTCGAAATTTTAGTAAACGATGAAATATTATTCACATCACCACTAGTAGAATCACTATCTCCATTCATATAAAAATATCAAAATAAACCTATCGCAATCACTAAGATTACAATCCATAAAATATTTTTCTTCATAAACAACCTCTAAATAATTTAAATAGCCATTTCACTTAAGATTTTTATACCATCAGAACTATCCACACACACTCCTTTTAAATTCATTCCCATAAGTGTGCATAATCTATTAGCTAAAAACGTAATTGATTTAACTGTATCACTATCAAGACCAGAGCCTTGAGCAAACAAATATAAATTCTTACCATTTAAAACTTCCGCTTCAGGTAACATATAAAGCCTATCAATAAATGTTTTTAAAAGGCCACTAACTGTATACCAATAAACTGGTGACCCGATAACTAAAGTGTCATACTCTTTAATCTTATCAAACACCTCTTTTATTTGATCATCGGCAAAAACCTGACCATATTGTGAAATCTTATAATCACTCATCTGCACAGCATCATAGTCTTTACCTTCTAAAAGTTTTTCACCAATACTAAAAGTATTGCCTTCCTTATTAGGACTAAAATTCATAAATAATATTTTTTCCATAA
>CALVRI010000057.1 GCA_944358525.1 uncultured Bacilli bacterium
CTTAGGTTTCTGTGAAGTAGAAAAAGCTTACCGTGAGGTAAGCTAATGCCAAAATTTATTTTGGTATTTTGTTCTTATAAACTGCCGAATGGTTTTCTCACAAATAACCGAACACTTATTGACAAATGAATAAAATGGTATTAGGAAGAGTGCTGATGAACAATTATAAAAAAAGAATTTTTGATGAGGTATTACAAAGAAAATTAAAAGGGGAAGGGGCTAAAGATTTAATTGCTTTAGCAAACTTAATTGATACAAGTAAAATGAAAAAACCATCATTTTTAATGGTGGTTACAGCAACTTCAGATTATGCTTATAAAAGAGAAGATGGGGTTTATGTGGTCCCAATAGGTTGCTTAAAGAATTAATATAAAAGTTTATAAAATTCTTTTAATTATGAACTTTATAGATTTATATTATTTTTTTCATGATTCGGTTTGAAAAAGTAATATAAATACTTGACAATCATAGTATTTATATGTATAATCATTTGTGTAATTTGAAAAAGGAAAGAAGAAGTATCCACTTCTCACCCGATTGCTAGAAAGTGATGGGTTTAATGCCGAAGAAGTTTTAAAACTTATTTTAATGTGCATTTTAGTGGATACTTTGTATTCACTTTTTTATTGGAGGTGTCTAGTATCGCAAGAGATAAAGATTTGTATATCAATGATCAAATACGAGCAAAAGAGGTTATGGTAATTGGTCCAAATGGTGAGCAATTAGGTGTTAAACCGATTAAAGATGCACTTACTTTGGCTGATTATGCAGGATTTGATTTAGTACTTATGAATCCTGGTGGAAAACCACCTGTTTGTAAGATAATGGATTATAATCGTTATAAATACGAGAATAAGAAAAAGCAAAAAGAAAACATGAAAAAACAAAGAGAAGCTAACTTAGATATGAAAGAATATAAGTTATCTGTCAATATTGATGTTCATGATTTTAATACTAAATTAAATAATGCAAGTAAATATTTAGAAAAAGGTCATAAAGTAAAGGTAAGTATTCGTTTTAAAGGTCGTGAAATTACACATAGCTATTTAGGTAAAGATGTTTTAATGCGCTTTGCTGATGCAGTAAAAGATATTGCTGTTATCGAGCAAGCACCTAAAATTGATGGTCGTATTATGGCAATGATACTTGCGCCAATTAAAGAAAAATAGGAGGAATGTTTGTGGCTAAAATTAAAGCGAAATCACATAAGGGATTGTCTAAAGTTTTAAAAGTTAGAAAAAGTGGTTCAATTAAATTTCAACCAGCTATGAAAAATCACAAATTGACACATAAGAGTAATCAATCAAGAAGAAGAAGACATCATGAATCAGAGATGAGTTCATCTGATATTAAAAGATTAAAAGATTTAATTAATAAATAATTGAAGGAGGAATTGAAATGAGAGTTAAAGGTGGAACTATTCATCGTGCACGCCGTAAAAAAGCTTTAAAGCAAGCTAAAGGTTATTTCGGTAGTAAGCATAGATTATATAAAACTGCTAAAGAACAAGTGATGCATTCAGGTGCTTATGCTTATAGAGATAGAAAAAATAGAAAAAGAGATTTTAGAAAATTATGGATTACAAGAATTAATGCAGCTTGTAGATTAAATGAAATTAGTTATTCTAAATTTATTGATGGATTAAATAAAGCAGGTGTAGAAGTAAATAGAAAAATGCTTTCTGAAATTGCTATTGATGATCCAAAAGCATTTGCAGAACTTGTAAAAGTAGCTAAAGCAGCTTTAGAAGGAAAAAAATATACTCCAAAAGCTGTTAAAGTAGAGACTAAAAAAGAAGTAAAAGAGATAAAGAAAGAAACTAAAAAAGAAGCTAAAAAGGAAGATACAGATTTAAGTAAATTAACTGTAGCTGAGCTTAAAAAATTAGCTAAAGATAAAAACATTGAAGGTTACTCTACAATGAAAAAAGCAGAATTAATAGATGCTTTAAAATAAGGGATTAGTCCCTTTTTTTCTTAAAGGGGTGTTTTATGAAAAATTTATATATTGATTTCGATGGGGTTATTTATAATTCTATTGAGGTTTCTTATAAAATAGCAGAAGAAGAAAACATTAATAAAGATTATGAAAGTTATTATCAATTTTTTAAGAATTTAGACTGGTGCGCTGTTTTAGAAAAGTCTGATGAAATAAACGATGCTTTTAATTGTATAAGAAAAATTATAGATAGCTCAAAATTTAATGTATTTGTTTTAACACATGTTGTATCTTTAAAAGAAGCAGAACTTAAGGTTAAATTAATTAGAGAACATTTAGATGATATAACTATAATTCCAGTACCTAAAAATTTATCTAAAGTGAAAATGGTAAGAGTTAAAGATGCTATTTTAGTGGATGATTATCCAGAAAATTTACGTGAGTGGAAAGAGGCTGGAGGTCTTGGAGTTCGGTTTGATTTAGATATGGATGGCAAGGGTTTTCCTGTAATAAACAAGCTAGATGAACTTATAAAAATGTTTTAAATACTATGTACAAAATATATGAAAAAATGGTATAATTGTACTACTTGGAGATGAGGATATGTTAGTATTAGCCAAAGCTGTACTGTCGATTATGTTAGGATTCTCTGTTTCAGTTATTTTTGGCTATTTTGCCATTAAATGGCTGAAGAAAAAACATATTAGACAGCAAGTTAGTAACACTTTAGGAGAAAGACATAAAAAGAAAAATGGAACACCTACGACAGGTGGAATAATCTTTATTATCCCTACGATTTTGATAATGATAGCCCTGGTGCTTACAGGGAAGGTCGAATTTTCAACTAATCTATTTATTGTATTGTTTGTCTTTGCAGCTTATGCAATATTTGGATATATTGATGATTATTTGATTATTAAAAAACATAATAATGAAGGACTTAGTATATTTTGGAAGTTAGTTTTACAGATTATTGTTGCTTTAGTTTTCTTTTATATGTTTTTAAGTAGTGGTAATGAACCAATAGTTGATATTCATACACTTGGAATAAAGCTTGATTTAGGATGGCTTTATGGAATGTTTTTACTATTTGTTTTAGTTGGTAGTAGTAATGCTGTGAATATCACAGATGGTTTAGATGGACTTGCTGGTGGACTTTCAGCTATAGCATTTTTTGCTTTTGGAATTATTACTTGGGGGGCTGATTGGGCTTCTGGTAATGAGGCTATAGCTATATTTTGTTTTGTTTTAGTTGGTTCACTTGTTGGATTTTTAGTTTATAATTGTTATCCAGCTAAAATATTTATGGGTGATACTGGATCTTTATCTTTAGGTGCAGCACTTGCGAGTGTAGCAATTATTACAAATCATGAGGTAACACTTATTATTGTGGCTGGTGTGTTTGTTATTGAGACACTTAGTGTTATTGTTCAATGGATTGCAATTAGTAAATTTCATACGAAAGTCTTATTAATGGCCCCGCTTCATCATCATTTTGAGAAATTAGGATGGTCTGAAAGTGATGTAGTTAGACTGTTTTGGTCAGCTGGATTATTACTTAGTATGGCGGCAATTGGCTTTGGTGTGTGGATATAGAATTGGAGGATTAGATTATGGCAAAATGCGAAAAAGAAATTGAAATTGAAGTTAAAGGAAAAGATTGGGAAGGTTGTTTAGATAAAGCTTTTAATAAAGCTAATAAGAATGCTAAAATTGATGGTTTTAGACCTGGTAAAGCTCCTAAAGAGGTATTTATTAAGAAATATGGTAAACAATCTTTGTACATGGATGCAGCAGATGTTGCTGCAGATATGGCTTATCAAAAATTATTAAAAGATCATGCAGATGATGTTAAAGAATTAGTTGCTCGTCCTGATATTGCTTTAAAGGATGTTAACGATGAAAAAATTGTTTTCTTATTTACTTTAACTACTAGACCTGAAGTTAAACTTGGTAAATATAAAGGTTTAGGTATTAAAAAAGATGAAGTTAAAGCTGAAGCGGCTGAAATTGAAGATGCTATTAATCACATGAGAGAAAGATATGCTGAAGATGTATTAAAAGATGGTGCTATTGCTGATGGCGATATAGCTGTTATTGATTTTGAAGGTTTTGCTGATGGTGAAGCTTTTGAAGGTGGTAAAGGTGAAAACTATTCTTTAAAAATTGGTAGTGGAACATTTATTCCTGGATTTGAAGAACAGTTAATTGGACTTAAATCTGGTGATAAGAAAGATGTTAAAGTTACTTTCCCTGAAGATTATCATGCTGAGAATTTAAAGGGTAAAGATGCAACTTTTAAAGTTACTGTTCATGAAGTTAAAGAAGTTAAAGTTCCAGAATTAGATAAAGATTTCTTTGATGATTTAGGAATGGAAGGAATTAATACTAAGGAAGAGTTAGAAGCACAAATATCTGAAAATATTATTGCTCGTAAAGAGATGGAAGCTGAAAACAAATATATGGATGATTTACTTGAAGCAGCTGCTAAAGATGTTAAAGTTGATATTCCTGAAGCAATGATCAATGAAGAGTTAGATAGAATGATCCAGCAATATGCCGATCATTTGAAAATGCAAGGAATTACAATTGAACAATTCTATCAATTTACTAATTCTGATGAGGAAGCTTTAAAAGATCAAATGAGACCTGAAGCTATTAAGAGAATTACTTATAGATTAATGCTTGAGGAGATTGCTAAAGAAGAAAAAATTGAAATTGATGATAAAGAGGCTAAAGAAGAAGCTAAAAAATTAGCTGAAAAATATCAAATGAAAGAGGAAGAATTCTTAAGTGCATTTGGAGGCCTTGATATCGTTAAATATGATATGAAAATGCGTAAAGCTATGGAAATCTTAAAGAAATAAGATTTCTTTTTTT
>CALVRI010000058.1 GCA_944358525.1 uncultured Bacilli bacterium
TCTGTAGCTCAGTAGGATAGAGCAACCGCCTCCTAAGCGGTAGGTCGGCAGTTCGAATCTGCCCAGGGACGCCATTTTTTGTTAATTATACTGATTTAGCTGTTAATAAACTAAATCAGTTTTTTTGTTTAGTTTTTGTGAATGTTAGGAGGTGTAAAAAAATGTCAGTTTTTAAAATTGAAAAAAATAATAACTATACTGTTATGTCTAATTATCATTTAAGAGATAAAAATTTATCATATAAAGCTAAAGGATTATTATCATTTATGCTGTCATTACCAGAAGACGGGGATTACTCGCTTGCTGGTTTATGTTCTATTAGTAAAGAGGGTAGAGATGGAATTAGATCCATATTAAAGGAATTGCAAGAATGTCATTATTTGGAAATAGAAAAAGTTAGAGGAGAAAAAGGACTTATAGAAGTAAAAAATAAAATCATAGTTGATTCAACTCATACAAATGCAATGTTTCATCATATTTTGCCAAGAGAGGAATTGATAAAACAAGCAAGAGAATTAAGAAAGTCAATTTATAAAATTGATAAATCTATGCATGAAAAAGTGCAAAAAAAACGTGAAGCATCAGGAATATTAGATGATCAAATAGACTATACAAAAGAGTTATTAAAGATAGTAAAAGATGATGGTAGATTTACTGTTTTACCAGGGATAAAAGAACAAGTAGATTATTTAGAAGAAACCATGAATGATACGGAGATAGAATTAGAATATTCAAAAGATCAGGATGTCAAAATAGGACATAAAACTGCAGATACATCATTTTTTTGATACAAAACACATATTGCTATGACACCAGAAAGGATTGTTACTGCTGCAACTATTACTAGTGGTGAAAAACATGATGGTCAAGAGCTAGTTAATCTAATATAGAAAAGTGAAAATAATGGTATTGAAGTAGAAGCAGTAATTGGTGATGGGGCATATTCTGAAAAAGACAATTTAGAATATTGTGAAGAAAATAATATTAAAAATATTAGTAAATTAAGTAAATTTGTCACTCATGGGAACAGTAAAAGGAATAATTTTTTTGAATATAATAAAGATGATGGAATGTATGATAAAAGAAAAACTGGTAGTAAGAAAAATGGCACGCAGGTTGAGTGTTATTTCTTTGATGTAGAAAAATGTAAACATTGTCCTTTTAAAGATGGTTGTTATAAAGATGGCTCAAAGACTAAAACATTTAGTGTAAAAATTAAAGATGATACACATATTAAACAAATGGATTATATGGAAACAGATGAGTTTAAAAAATTATATTCTGAAAGATATAAAATTGAAGCCAAAAATGCAGAGCTGAAAAAAAACTATGGATATGGACAAGCAAATTCCTGTGGAAAAATCGGAATTACAATACAGGGTGCAACTACGCTCTTTTTAGCTAATATGAAACGAATAATCAAATTAAATCAAGAAAAAAACAAAAATATAGGGTAAATACTACCTTCCATATTATTTAAAGTTTTACAAATTAAGAAAAAACTGATAAATAGAATTATTTTCTACATATCATTTTTATTTTTAACTACTTTTTCAGCAGTCTCTGATGAAGCAAATATGTTTAGTTATGTTTCTTCTGAAGAGGCTGATAATCAATTCATTTCATTTTGTACTCAACATAATTGTGTTGTTTCAGATGTTCATTATGCCTTGCAAAGAAATAAAGATTTTGTTTCAATAGATGGTGATTTATCATATGTTGCTACGTTATCCAATAATTTAATTAACACATTATTGAATTTAAATACTAATATTAGTGCGGTTTTGATTAATTGTAGTCCTGAAGTAATTTATTCAAGAATGCTGAATAGGTTTAATAGAGGTGAACGTAGTATGCGTTCTACAAGTGTTGGAGAAGTGAAAATACAAAGTATATGGGAAAGAAAAATGTGGGAGCAATTAATTTATGAATTTGATATCATGCCGATTGAATTAAATTCAGAACTATTTACGCCTGATGAATTAGTTAATCAATTTTTGAATTTTAATCAATCAACAAAAAGTAAAAAAAGGTATTAGTGATTAATAATGGAAAAAATAATACAAGAAATAATAAATAACGAACCATTTTTGCGAAAAAAAGCTAAAGGTATTCCTTTTTTGGGAAAACGGCAACTAAACGAACAATTTTCTGAAAAGATTTCTATAGTTAATGATGCAATTGACTTTTGTAGTAGAAAATTTTTAATAGGTTCATCTTTAGGTTATTTTATTGATGATAAATTGATTGGTAGAATTACTTTCGCACTTTCTCCAAAAGAACTTGTAGAATCATTCGTAGCTATTAAAGAAGCAATACAGAAATTACAATAGTGAGGATTATTTATGGAACGTGAATTAAAAATTGGCTTTAATAATGAAATTATTATAAATCAAGACAGTTTAAAAAAAATGTGTTATAATTTAAATAGGCGAGAAAAATTTTTAAGAGAAGTGAATTTTTATATGAATAGGCATTATGATTTTATGCCGAAATTATACGAAATGGGTGGCATAATGTAAATGGAAGATTATGATGTATTTGGTGAAATGCAAAATTTAAAAGATAAACAAGTTGTTGCATTTATAGAAGATGATGAGGATTTTATAGTTAATAATCTTATAAATAGTGATAATGAATTAATTCCAATTAGGTTTTCTTATGATTTATCTTGTTTTTCTAAACCGTATGTTGAAAAAACGAAAACATTATTTACATATTATTTTAATAAAGATAACACATTTAATAACGAATTATTACCTCTCAAAAAACATTTTGTGCATTTTCAACGTTTTCCATTTATTGTATATATCCCATTAGACAGTAAATATTGTAGCTTGATTCAAATGATGCACGAATTAGATATAGAATGTGTGCATGACAAGAATTTGTTTATTTCTAAAATAAGTAACAATAAAAAAATGATTTTAATTGATAATGATGATACACTGACTAGATCTGATGGAACAATCTCTCATAGGATAAAAAAAGCAATTAAAGATAATAAAAAAAATGGAAATATAATTGTAATTTGCACATCACGAACTAGATATCAAGCTATAGAAGTAGCTAAAAAAGTAGGAACTACAAATATAGTTATTTCTTCAAATGGTGCAGAAATATATGATATAAGTACTAATAAGATTATTGATGGATTATATTTTGATAAGAATGAAATACTTAATTTTGTTAAATGTGCATATTTGAATGATATAAGATTAGTTTTATCTACAGGTGATACCGATTATGTTACAAAAGAAGTAAGAAATGCTAATCAAATTTTAATTGATAAATCTAATTATAATAACCAATTAAGTGATTTAAATATAAAACAATGTATGTTTATTAGCTCAAATAAAAACGAGATAAAAAAAATTAAAAATCAAATAAAGAAAAATAAGAAGGTTCATATTGTTGATGAAACAAAAGCAACTTCTAACTCTAGTGAGGAATGGTTTAGTGTTTCTAATAGCAACGTATCAAAAGGCAATGCTTTAATAAGATTATCTAATTATTTAAAAATTCCATTAAAAAACACAATTGCAATTGGTAATGATAAAAATGATATTTCAATGTTTAATAGTTGTGGATTTAGTGTAGCAGTTGCAAATGCGGTTGATTTAATAAAGTCAAATGTGGATTATGTTACATTATCTAATAATAATGATGGAGTAGCTACTTTTTTGGAAAAATTGATTCAATAATTAACTAAATTGGTTTTTATTTTGGTTTATGTTTTATTAGTTACATGATTGCATAATACAAAGAAAAATTTTATGATACTTTTATATAGATAACTTTAATGCATTTTGCTATATCAGTTGTCATCACTAAGGAAGGGTTATGTGCAATGGAAAAATATGTTTTTGGTTATAAAAATGAAAATGAGTTTAAAATGATAGAGAGTACATTGAAAAAGTACAGTATGTTAACTTTTAAAAAACTTTATTTTGAAATTTATCCTAAATTAAAAGATGGTGAATTTATTGGTAAAGTTGTAAAAGACAAAGAAAATATAAAAGAGTATGTTTTGGATTTGCCAACTTATGAATTATTTGCTAAAGTCTATGACAAGATTAAATTACATTATGAGGTAGATGAATATAACAAAGTTATAATTTTGAGTTCTATATCTCCAGTAGATATATTGAAAGAAGGTCATCAGTCAGAATTAATTACTTATAAAGGAGTTATGCTTTCAAAACAACATCCTGAGATAGATAGATTTAAAATAGATTTATTAGAAAAAATTAATAATGGTCATCATAATAAATGGCTTAATTTGTAAAAATATTATGATAAAAATTATTTTTTTGGATTTAAAGTTATTTTTATTTATAAAAGGGTGTTTTTGTGAAAAATAGAAACGGTTGATAATTATTTAAGTATGTAAACTTTAAATTATATAAGTTAGAAATAGTTGTTGTTCCTAAAGATTATGATTTTTTAAATTTTATGTTATATCAATTAACATTACTAAGGAAGGGTTATGTACAATGAAAAAATATGTTTTTGGTTATAAAAATGAAAAAAAGTTCAAAAAGGTGGAG
>CALVRI010000059.1 GCA_944358525.1 uncultured Bacilli bacterium
ATTCATCTAGCCCATAAATATAATCTCAATCGCATTTTTACCTCATTTCATATACCAGAAACAGATATTTCCCATTTTCAACAAGATTTACAGACAATTTTAAAACTCACACAGAAATGTAATATGGAAGTAATCTGTGATGTATCGCCAAACACTTTAGCTCTATTAAATTTAGATACATTAAATATCCAAGAATTAACTACTCTTGGCATAACTACACTTCGCTTAGATTTTGGCTACAGTGCCGAGCAAATAGCCAAATTAAGTCATCAAAATATAAAATTACAATTCAACGCTTCAACTATCACTCAAGAATTTCTTGATGAATTAAATCATTACCAAACAGATTTTCAACATATTGATGCACTCCATAACTTTTATCCTCGTGAAGGCACAGGTCTAAACGTAAAAAAATTACAACAACAAAACGAATTACTTCATAAATATAATATTTCCGTAGGTGCTTTCATACCTAGCTATAACAAAGCTCGCTCACCAATCAAAAAAGGCTTGCCAACATTAGAAATACACCGCTATCAAACAGCCAGCCTTGCCATGCGACATCTAAAATTACTAGGTATCGACTCCATTTTTATCGGCGATAGCCTACCTACAGAAGACGAAATCCAAGAATTAGCCAATTTAACTGATGAATATATCTTATTAAAAGCAAAAAAATTAACACAAAATAAAGATATACTAAAAGTCTTACAACAAAGCACTTTCACCGCTCGCCTAGATGAAGCAGACGGAGCCATTCGCACCCAAGAAAGCAGAGCATTATTCAAACAAATATATATCTGCCCTGAATATATCGCCCCTAGAGAAATAGGCTCTATTACCTTAGATAATGCCCTTTATGCACGCTATGCAGGAGAAATGCAAATTATCACCCATGCACAAAAAAAAGATAATAAAATCAATACCATTGCTAAATTATTAGACAGCGAATTAATTTTATTACCTTATATAAAACCAAATAGCAAATTTAAAATAAAAGTTTAAGTTAAACTTTTAGCTAAAAATCAATTACTTTTCTTTCATGAGCAAGAAAAGTAACAAAAGAACTCTACCTCCCGATACCAATTTTTCTTTGTCAATTATAAAACCATTACTATGAATTTAGCTCTACTGTTTGAGCCTTGCGAGTTTAGAACGTTGTTGATATATTTTTATCTTTGACAAAGTAAAAAGTGCGTGAGCGGGTGATTTCTTTGGTTCGTTTCTTTATCACTAAAGAAATGAACAAATATATGCTTAGTATAAGGAGTAATATATGTGTTATATTAAACAATTAAGAATTATTGGTTTCAAAAAATTTAAAGATTTAACTGTTACCTTTAATCCCAATAAAAATATTATTATTGGAGAAAATGAAGCCGGTAAAAGTACTATATTAGAAGCACTTAACATTGTTTTAAATCAACAATATAGAAATTCTGATAAATCTATATTACATGATTTAATAAACAAAGATAACATAAAAAATTTTGAAGATAACCCTTCTTTTGAAAATCTTCCTTCTATACAAATAGAAGTTGTATTTAAATTAGATACTAATGATCCTAAAGCCAGCGAATTTCATGGAGAAAATTCCTTAAACCCTAAAAAATCCGCTTTTGGTATCTTATTTAAATGCGAATTTAATAAAGATTTATTTCCATATGAATCATTATCAAACACAATTAAAGAAATACCTTATGAATATTACGAAATGAGTTGGTCTACATTTCAAGGTAAAAAATATTCTATATTAAAACAACCATTAAAATCTATTTTAATTGATACGAGTTCTATAGACACCAACAATACTTTTAATTATTTCAATAAAACAATTTTTCATTCTAGGTATTCATTACAAGAACAAATAAATGCTAAAAATTTATTTAGAGCTAATTTGTCTTCATTATTCAAAGAATTACCATTGCCAAAACTAAATAACAATAGAACATTTGATATAAATCATAAAAAAATTATATTAGAAAACATCATTTCCATATTAGAAGATAATATTCCTTTGGAAAATAAAGGAAGCGGTATGGAAAACCTTATAAAAACACAAATTGCTCTTGACAAATCTAATAGTAAATTAGATGTTATTATGATTGAAGAACCTGAAAATCATTTATGTTACACAAATTTACAACAAATGTTATCTACAATAAATAGTTATTCTAAAGATTCTCAACTGATTATTACTACGCATAATAGTATGATTGCCAGTCGATTAGATTTACGAAATATTTTATGGATAGAAATAAATACTAATCAAACTTCAAAACTAGATAATATAGATCCAAAAACTGCCCAGTTTTTTATAAAATTAGACAATAATAATTTACTTCATTTACTATTATCAAAAAAAACTATTTTAGTAGAGGGTCCTACAGAATATTTATTACTTCCTTATTTCTATAAAAAAATATATAAAAGGACTCTAGCACAAGATGGTATTACTCTTATAACCTGTGGTGGCATCTCATATAAAAGATACTTTGATATAACAAAAAATACAAATATAAAAATAGCTGTAATTACAGATAATGATGAAAAAGATACCAACCTTTCTTACATGAACGAACATAATTCCCAATCTATTTCTCAAAAAATTTTTATGGATAATGATTTAAAAAATTTCACTTGGGAAGTAGCTCTTTATAATTGTAATGAACAAAATCCAGATTTAGAAAAATGTGCAGGAAAAATTGATCCTACTGCTGATTATAAATTTAATAATGTTATTTATGGAACAAAAGGGAAAAATAAACCGATATTAGGAAAAATGCTTAATAATAAAGTTGAAACAGCTTATAATATTTTACAATATGAAGCTAATTTACAAATACCTAATTATGTAAAGGATGCATTTGAATGGATAAAAGAATAATATTAGCTGTTGCTGGTGCAGGGAAAACATATACATTATGCAATTGTTTAAATTCTAATGAAAGAAATATGATATTAGCTTTTACAAATAGAAATATTTATAATATTCAAAGAGAACTAATAAAACAATATGGAACAATTCCCAACTATACCAAAGTAATGACCTTTCACAGTTTCATTTATCAATTTGGTATACAACCATTTTTACCTAGTATTTTTAAATTTTTTAAAAATAAACCTCTTAAAATTGAAGGTATTTCTCTGAAAGAGCCTCCGCCCCAATTTAAAAATGATAGACCTAATCCTTATTATATAAAAAAAGACCAATTAGGTCATTATATTGATAAAAATAATAAATTTTTCTGTTGTCGACTTTCCGAACTTATTTTATATTTAAATGAAAAATCAAAAAAAGATGAAAAATTTATTCATAAAATAACATCTAGATTTATGATGTTTTTTGATAATATTCTTATAGACGAATTTCAAGATTTTAGGATTAATGATTATAATTTTTTAATGTTATTTTTAAAACAAATTAATAATGTAACACTTGTAGGAGATTACTATCAACATTCTGTTAGTGGACAAAATAATCATGGAAAACCATTTACTAATAAAATAAATTCATATGAAAAATATATCCAATTATTACAAGATAATAAATTTTATACGGATACTACCACTTTAGTAAATTCCCGTAGATGTTCTAGTAATATTTGCGACTTCGTTAATTCTAAATTAAATATTCCTATAGAATCTGCTAAGATTAATACTGGAAGTATTTCTAAAGTTTTAGCTGAAAATATAGATAATATTCTATCAAATAATTCTATAAAAAAATTAATATTACAAAATCCACCTAATGGTAATTACTCTTTCAATTATATAAGTTGGGGAAATTCAAAAGGAGATACTTATGACAATACGTGCGTTATTCTAACAGATGAAACAGATGATATTTTAGAAGATACTTTTGAAGTAAAAAATATTTCTCAAGTCATTAGAAATAAATTATATGTAGCTCTTACTAGAAGTAAAGGAGATGTCTATATTATACAAAAAAAATTATTTGATTCTGTAAAAAATAACTATATCATTAAACAGTAATTTTAAATTATTATTTCTTTCATATTATAAAATTTGAGGCTTGTTTTCTTCACCACTAGAAAATAAACAATCATACTTATTTATAAAAAATCCTCATAATGTAAATACCTTATACTATGAGGATTTTTCAATAATACCTAACCATTTCCCACATTTTAGCATTTTTTTACGGTAGCTATTGACAAAGATAAAAATATAGCTACGCTTTTAGTTCTACTGTTAAACCTTGCAAGTTTTAAGCATTGTATGAAATGATATTTTTTCAAAGCTAAAATTTTATCTGCGGTGATTTTAACATAATTCTTAGTGCTTTAGCACTCTAGAAATATGTTATGCAACTTGTTGTGATTTGGTTCGTTTCTTTGTCACCAAAGAAATGAACATATCATTTTTTTATTTCATTTATTTTTTCAACGTTTAAGCCTGTTACATCAGCAATAAAATTAACATCACTGCCATTTTCTAACATTTTCAATGCAATTTCTATTGCTTTA
>CALVRI010000060.1 GCA_944358525.1 uncultured Bacilli bacterium
CTAGACAACCTATATAATAAAGATGAATATTTAAAAACATATATAAAAAATTACTTTAACGAAACTCAAATAAATAATTATATCCAAGACTATCTAAACCTTTTAAACACCAAACAAAAAAGTATCAAAAACACCATTCATAGCCTAAGCTACTATACTTTTGGCACATACATAGAAAAACTAGAAACCACATTAACTAATTTAATAAATGCTAAAACATATGAAGAAATAAAATTGTCCATTCCAGATAGAATTCCAAATCTTCCAAGAGGAAGTGAAGAAGAAGCCAAATCTATAAAACAGGAACTATCAGCACTAATCAAAGAAATAAAAGAGCTAACAAAATATAAAGATATAGACTTTATTAAGGAAACTATCAATCAAACTAAAGACTATACCGAAATAATCATTGATATCATCCTAAAACTAGATAAAAAACTAACTGAATTCAAACAAGAAAAAAACGTCTATGAATTTATTGATATTGCAAGAATTGCCATAAACCTATTAAAAGAAAATAAAGAAATAAGAGAAACCTTAAAAGAAAAATATCATGAAATCCTAATCGATGAATACCAAGACACCAATGACATTCAAGAAACATTTATCTCATACATTGAAAAAAACAATGTTTATATGGTTGGCGACATTAAACAGTCAATTTACCGTTTTAGACACACAAACCCAGAACTATTCAAAACAAAATATGAAAACTATAGTGCTAATAAAGGCGGACTCAAAATCGACCTAAACAAAAACTTCCGTTCAAGAGATGAAGTCTTAAGCAATATCAATGAAATGTTTAACCAAATAATGGACTCAGACATTGGTGGTGCCGATTACATAACAAGTCATCAAATGATTTTTGGAAACACCGCTTATAATGAAATCCATAAAGAAAACTATAACATGGAAATATTAAATTACGAAACACCTGAAGATAAAACATACTCTAAAGATGAAATCGAAATATTCACCATTGCTAAAGACATTCAAACAAAAATCCAAAATAAATATCAAATCATGGATAAAGACACCAATAAAGCAAAAGAATTAGAATACAAAGACTGTGCTATCCTAATTGATAGATCATCTAAATTTGAACTATATAAAAAAATATTCGAATACCTAAACATTCCAATAACCATATACCGTGATAAAGCTATCAATAACTCTGATGAAATTATAATATTTAAACATATATATAACTTAATTTTATCAAATAAAATAGATACTAACTTCAAATACTCATTCACTTCACTAGCTAGAAGCTACCTATTCCAAATGTCAGATAACGAAATATTAACCCACTTAAACAATAATGATTATAAAGAAACAGATATATGGGAAAAGTGTCAAATCCTAAAACAAAACCTAGATGAACAAACCAACGAAACATTAATCAGAAAAATCATCGATACCTTTAACCTATACGAAAAAATGATCACCATCGGCGACATAAACTCAAGAATAACTATCATCGACTCCTTAATAAAAGTAGCTATAAACTGTGACAAATTGGGTTACGAAATAAAAGACTTTTACGAATACTTAAACGAAGTCTTAGAAGATGGTCTAGATATCAAACTTGCCCTCAACAAAGAAGACTCTAACTCTGTTAAAATCATGACCATCCATGCCTCTAAAGGCCTAGAATTTCCTATATGTTACTTTAGTTCCCTCAGCAAGAAATTCAACATTGATGACCTTAAAAACCTATTTTACTTCTCAGATAAATATGGCTTCATCATTCCTTATTTTGATAACTCACCAAAAAGCACCATTTTAAAAACCTTATTAAAAAATAACTACATGAAAGAAGAAATCTCAGAACGTATAAGATTATTTTATGTCGCTTTAACTAGAGCTAGGGAAAAAATGATTTTAGTAACCAATATGGAAGAGGGAATAACAGTCAAAGAAAACGGTGTAGTTGATGATAGTATCAGATTAAAATACCTATCATTTCAAAACATCTTAAATTCCATCTATAAATCATTAGAAAAATATAAAAAAGATATAGACTTATCCACCATAAATCTCACAAAGGATTATAATCTATCTAAAAAAGCCACTAGCAAACAAGACTCTTCCAGCGCAAAACCATTATACATAAACGAACTAAATATAAAGAAAGAAGAATTATCTAAATCCCACTTTTCAAAAACCACCCATAATCTATACTCCAAAGAAGAAAAAACAAACATCGAACTTGGCCTTAAAATGCACAGCATACTCGAAAACATCAATTTCCAAAATCCTAACCTAGAAAACCTCACACCTTTTGAACAAAGAAAAATAACATCATTCATAAACTCAGGTATTTTAAAGGGCACCAAACAAACATATAAAGAATATGAATTCATTTATGAAGAAAACAAAGAAGAATATCATGGAATTATTGACCTTCTTCTAATTAAAGAAAATGAAAACATCATCGTAGATTACAAATTAAAACACACCACTGATGAAGCATATTTAAAACAGTTAAACGGTTATAAAAAATATATCGAAACAATAACAAACAAACCAACCAAAATATATCTATACTCTATATTGGATGAAAAACTAATAAGCTTAAATGAAAAAGCTCTCATAAATTAACATGAGAGTTTTTAATGTATTTTTAACATAAAATTATTCATAATAATTATAAGGAGTGTTGAAAAATGACAAAAAAAGATAAAAGAAAAATCGTTCAAATGATTCTGCATCAAAACTTAGAAAAAGATGAAAAAGAAGATATAATAGATTTATTAGCAGATAGTTCAATAGCCATCGATGTAGATAAAGAAGAAGAAAGAAATTTAACCTTCTCAGAAAAAGCTGCCGATAAAATATCCGAAATTGCCGGTAGCTGGACATTTATATTTATATCCATAGTTTTCTTAATTGGTTGGATGATTATCAACACATTCATTTTAAAAGATAAAGAAATAGATCCATATCCATACATTTTACTAAACTTAATATTATCCTGTATTTCAGCACTGCAAGCCCCAATAATTATGATGAGTCAAAATAGAGCCTCAAAAAAAGATAGTCTAAGAAATCAAAATGATTATAAAATAGATTTAAAAAGTGAATTATTACTAGAAGATCTTCACCACAAAGTAGAAGTATTAATAAATAATCAAAATAGATTATTAAACATTTTAGATAAAGTCATTACAGAAGGAGATAATGACAAAACAACTTAATATAAAAAGCTGTTTTTTTTCTTGCCATAAAATTTTAAGTAGTATATAATTATACTAAAGGAGAGTGAATAATAATGGGTTTAATAAAAGCCGTAACAAGTTCAGTGTCATCTGGATTTGGAGATCAATTTAAAGAATTTATTGAATGTCCTGAAGTGGCAAACAATGTTCTAATTCAAAGAGGAGAAGTTAACCATGGTGATGGCAATAAAAATCCTAGTGAAGGAATAATTACAAAAGGCAGCCAAATCGTAGTACCAGAAGGTATGGCAATGATGATTGTTGACAATGGTGCTATTGCTGACTTTTCAGCTGAACCGGGAATATATACCTACGAACAAAGCAGTGAACCAACAGTTTTTGATGGTGGTTTCTTCAAAGGTATTAAAGATACAATTAAAACAATAGGAAGACGTATTACTTATGGTGGACAGCCAGCCCACGATCAAAGAGTGTATTACGTTAATACTAAAGTAATGATGGGTAATAAATTTGGTAGTCCTCAACCCAAAAAAATAACTGATGAAAAATATGGAACACTAGAAGTTACATTCTTCGGCGAATATGCCGTTAGAGTAATAGATCCAGCTATTTTAGTTGCCGAAGTAATTGGTACAAATCCAAAAGACACAATTACTTATGATGAAGTAGTTGGTAGTCAATTAAAAGCAAAATTTGTAGAAAAAGTAACTGTAGCTATTTCAAATGTAATGAGAAATAAAAAAGTTTCATTTGGAGATATGGGACTTTATGGTAGCGACATTTCAGATGAAATGAATAAATGCTTAGATGATTCATGGAAAAAACAATATGGTTTAGAAATTACCGATGTTGCCATGGGTGATATGAACTTAACTGAAGAATCTATGAAGAGAGTATCACGTATTGATGATGCAAAAATATTCTCAGATCCAAGCATGCAATCAGGTTTAATGGCAAGTGCCTCTGCACAGGCTATGGAAAATGCAGCAGCTAATGAAGGTGGCTCAATGATGGGCTTCATGGGAATGGGTATGGCTAACCAAGCTGGAGCAACTATGATAAATGCGGTTAATCAAAATATGCAAGCACAAAATGCTCAACCTATGCAACCTGGGGCTCCAGTAGCGGGTGCTGTTCAAACTAATAACACAAACACTGATCAATCACCAAAATTCTGTAGTAACTGCGGAGCTAAATTAACTGGAAAATTCTGTAGTAATTGTGGTAAGGAAGCTAAATAATGAATGAAATATTAAAATATGATCCAGAATTTACCGAAAGTAAATTTAAAACATA
>CALVRI010000061.1 GCA_944358525.1 uncultured Bacilli bacterium
TGCGTTCATTTCAATACTTCTATGAATTTGTAAAGACTAATTTTTTAGTAATTTTTGGTTTTAATTAGAAAGTATATTAAAAAATTAGAAAATATTAGATAAATGAATTTCTATGTCTCTTCCCCATGCTACCATATAATCAAGCTAGCAAAAATAATGGATATTGCAATATCTGAGAAAGGATAA
Source organism: uncultured Bacilli bacterium (assembly GCA_944358525.1). GTDB lineage: Bacteria > Bacillota_I > Bacilli_A > RF39 > UBA660 > Coprosoma. The sequence continues at coordinate 187 of CALVRI010000061.1, forward strand.
AATAAAATTGGATAATAAAAAAGATAACCTTAATTTTAACTACAAGAAAATATCAGAAGATGAAATTCTTTTAGATAATGTGCTTAACACTAATGAAAAAGATATCAATAAAAAAGAAATTATTACTGAAATGATAAAAGGTAATATTTCAGATTTAGTAAAAAATCAATTAAATTCAAACCAAAGAGATGACTTACAAGAAAACGCTTATACAGATAGTGAAAATTATACAAATGTAAATAAAAAGACTAATTGGTTTGCCGAGTATAAAAAACAAACAATAACTGTAACAAAAGAGAAAATTAGGGCTTATTTAAGAAACTATAAAGACTTAGATAAATTGATAAAATATCGTAAGAAAAAAATTAAGAGTGGAAAAATCAAACCAGAAAGCAACGAATTAAATATTAGAGATTTTGAAAATTACGATTTTTTAGAAGATTCCATAATAGATGAAGAAACATTTTTAATTTCAACTGATTATAAGATTCAAGAAATGGAATTTTATCAAAAAGAACTAATGATGATTTTAAAATATCTAAAAAAATATATATTTGTTTCATATCAATTTTTAGTACTTAAATATTATTTAAAACTTTCTAATGAAGATTTAAAAATTGCTACCAATATTGAAAAAACTGAATATATAGATAATGCAATAATTGAATACATTTATCAAAAATTATGTGAGGAGGCTAAAAATAATGGTAGAAATAAAGACAATTTATAATGCCATTAATGAAGATAATATTATGAAAAAATATGTGGATTTGAGAGATATAAAAATCGAATCTCGTAACGATTTATTAAAAACTTGTCAAGTATTTAAAAATCCTAAGTTTGAAACATTTAGAATTATATACATGCGAAATAATAAAATTATAAACTATGAATCCATTACATCTAAACTTCCTAACTCTTGTAATGTATTTAGAGTAAAAGCTAAAACCCCTTATTTAAAAACTATAAAAGGATTCGAAGATATTAATAGAAGAATGTATAGACTTGGAGCTAATGGTTACTATTTACAACATAATCATCCATCTGGAAATGCAAAAGCAAGTATAAACGATATGATACTTACAGAAAGATTATCTAAAAATGTTAAAGGATTTAAAGGTCATATAATAGTAGATCATGGAACATACGCATGGATTGAAAGAGATACTAGAACAGGAAAATTAAAAGCAAACAATAATATTTTTATTGATTATTTGCCAACTTTAAATTCACAGGAATTAATTAAAGATAGTCCCCTATTGCATAAAACTATTAGTTCAAGAAATGAACTAGCAAGACTAATGTATGATGTAAAACATTCTAATAATTATTCATGTTTAGTATTAACATCAGCAACAAATAATATAAGGTTGTTTCAAGAATTACCTAATACATTTATTAATATGAGTTATAGACAAATCGGAGGATATATCAAAAATAGATGTATAAATACTGGTTGCATAAGAGCTTTTTTAGCTACAACAGATAAACCTTTTTTTGAAAGAGCTAAAGAACTTGTTAATTTAGGATATGTTACGGATTGTATTGCCTATATGATTACCAAAAACAAACCAGAAATAATTGAAGGTGCAGATAAAGAATTTATAGACCAAAATATTTTTAAATCATTAAATATTAATCTAACTAAACAAAAATTAGATAATAAAAAAGGAGATGATTTAAGTATATGAAAAAAATAAATAAAAATATACAAGAAGAAATAAATGAATTAAATCAATTCTTTGAAGATATGAAAAAAAGTTTATTTAAAGAATATTCTGAAAAGGATTTTGAAGAAATGGAAAAAGAATATATTTTATCAGAAAAAAAGAAAGAGAGGTGTAACAATGGGAGATAGAGCTGTAATTAGTAACAATGCTAAAAATTTAGGAGTTTATCTACATTGGAATGGCTATCGTGAATTTGTAGAATCTGTATTAGCATATTGTGATTTAAAACAATATAGAAGTCCTGATAGTGATGATGAATATGGGTGGGCAAGGCTATGTCAAGTTATAGGAAACACTCTGGGTGGAACTCTTTCTTTAGGTGTTGGTAGATATGAAAGAATGGATACGGACAACTATGATAACGGAACTTATATTATTGAAGGTTGGAATATTAAAGATAGATTATATAAACATTATGCAGACAACAAAAGAGAATATTCTATTCTCGAAGCATTGAAACAAATTAATGAACGACAACCTAAAGAAGAACAACTAAAAGAAGAAGAAATAGAAATTTATGCAAAAAATTGGGAAGAAAAACATTTAGATAGATTGAAGCATGAAGATAGAATTGCCGTTGAAATGAGAATTAAGGAAAGTCAAGAAACAAAGACAGATACAATAAAAGAACAAGAAATACCCTACGAAATTTTAGAAAAAACAGGCACAATCTATAAATTTAATAAGGGAGATGATGAATATAGAAGATAAAGAAAAAATAATTAATGAAAAATTAGAAAATTCCAAAGAGCAATTAATTAGAAATATTGATTTATTAAATGATTCTATCAATAAAAATAGTAATGAAATTGATAAGAATAAATTAATTGTATTATTAATTGAAAAATATAATATTAATCCATTTGCAAATATGAAAGTAAAAGATGTAGCAACTGATTTAGGAATGAATCAAAATAATGCAAACGATTTATTTAGAAGAAAAGATTTTCCAGCAATAACTTTTACTAAACCAAAACAAATTTGTTGGTTATCATATTTACTTTGGAAAATGGAAAGGAGAATATAAAGCATGGCTAATAATATAAACTCCGGAAGTGGTTCAATATATTTTAGAAATGATCGTAAAAAATGGATGGCTCGATATTGGGAATATGATGTAATGAAGGATAGAAATGTAAAAAAAACAAAAACATTTAAATCAAAAGAAGATGCTGAAGAATTTTTAAAACAATTAAATTATCGTAGAGAAAATCCAATTTACATTAAAAACAATGGTATTCCTTTATTTGATTTAATGCTTACAAATTTAGATAACAAGAAAAATGCTAATTTAATTTCGCAAGCACAATACGACAGAGTAAAAAGAAGTCTTAATGTAATAAAAAAAGCTCCATTTTGTTTTAGAAATATTGAAGATATTAAATCTGAAGAAATACAAGCATTTTTAAATGAAATGTCTAAAACATATAGTAATTCTTCATTAAAAAAGTTTAGTGAACAATTTGGACAAGCTTTTAAATATGCTTTTAATAAAGGATATATTAGTAAAAATCCTATGATAGAAGTAATAAGACCTAAAAGTGTAAAAAAAGATAAAGATGTTAGAGCAATGACAGTTGATGAAGAATCAAAATTTATTAATTATTTATTAGAACATAGTGTAAAAGATATTCCTTATAGAAATGCTTTCTTAATGCAATTACTTATGGGATTTCGTATTGGAGAAGTTTTAGCATTAAATTCTGGAGATATTGATTTAGCTCATCATTTAATTAATGTAAATAAAACATTAACAAAATTGGCAGATGGAACAATAGTTATGAGCGATTCTCCTAAAACTAAAGCTGGAAATAGAATATTGCCAATTCCAAAAGTATTAGAACCTTTTATTATAGAGCAATTACAAATTTCAAAAGATATGCCAAACAATGATGAACATTTACTGTTTAAACCACCTATTGTACATTATGCAAGAGTAAGCACTTTAAATTGGTCTTTAAATAAAATATTAAATGAATTAGATATTCCACACTTTTCTACACATAGTCTAAGACATACATATGCAACAAGAGCAATAGAGGCAGGTATGAGTCCAGTAGTATTACAAAAACTTATGGGACATACTGATGTTTCTGTAACATTAAATGCTTATACTTCTGTATTTGATAAGTATAAGAGAAATGAACTAGAAAAAGTAAATGAATATTATATGGAACAAAATTTAATTGATAATTCAAATGCAAATATATTAACTTTAGATGAACCATTAAATCTTATCGAAAATATGAACAAGGAAGATAAAGATTCCTATGAAAGATAATTTATTTTTTTTATAGAGATAATAGCTGTAATACTTGAAAATACTAATGGTAGCATATAGGTGCTACCATTAGCTATAAAAAATAATTTTTGGTAGCAACTTTGGTAACAAATTGCAAAAAATAATAAAAAATAAAATAAATTAAGTAAAACTATTTTTAGATAAAATGCTTGATACTAGGGCATTTTATAAAATAATATAAAATATTTTAAAATAAAAAAAAGAGGCTAAAAGCCTCAAAATTGGTTGCGGG
>CALVRI010000062.1 GCA_944358525.1 uncultured Bacilli bacterium
TGTTTGCTTAAATTTCGGAAATATTTTCCCGTTAATGTTTACTTTTTTTCGGGACATTTTCCCAAGTTATTGACACACATTTACTTTCTAAAATGTTTACCACCTTTATCATTTTCATCCTCATCTAAATCATATTCCATAACATTATCAGGATGTTCTAAACCATATTCTAATATATCTTTTTCCGTCTCAAAATTATTTAAGGCAATTGCATTAATTGTCTTAAAAATTACTCCACTTATTCCAACTATCATACCAGCAATTATTTTTCCTTTATCCAAACAAATAAGTCCAATAGTCCCGCCGACTAACCCAGTAAGATAAACCGCATTCCAATTACGCACTTTATCTTCTTTATCATCTATTTTTTCATTTAAAATATTTATTTGTTTTTTTATTAATTGTTTTGTATTTTCTCGCATAATAACTCCTCCAAATTACCTACATATTATAACAATTTTTATCAAAAAATAAAAGAAAAAAGCTTAAAAATTAAGCTCTTACATACTTTTCTTATTATTATCTTGTTTATAAGCAGGACTAGCAGATTCTTTTTTCACTGTCTCAACAAGCAATGTTTCAACTTTATCATTGTTATTTTTCTTCTTATTTTTATTTTTTTTACAGCTCATAAATAACTTGCTCCTTTCTACTTTTATTATGAGCAATTTAACTGTAAATATTCTTGTTATTTTTTTGTTTTTTTCATAGCTTCTAAAAATTCACTTGGATCATCTAAAATATCTTCAATAGAAGCTTCATCATCTTTTAACTCACATAATTTATCATTATTAATACATCTATAAAGTAAACTTCCCGCACTTACAATCATTCCAGCAATAAAAGATTCATGCACTCCATAAAATAAACCATAAGTCATTCCAGCAAAACCAACACCAAAAGCATATAAACTACCATGTCTATTATCTTCTTTTAAACTTATTTTATCTCTAACTAATTCTAAATCTCTTTCAAATACTTTTTTTACATTATCATCTAAAATCATAATATCTCACCTTTCAACGTTCAATATACTAACTTAAAATTTTTTTAAAGTCAAATTTTTTAAATAAATGATAACAATTACCTAATTTAAAATGACCTTTATAACTAGCTATTACATTTTGACTGTTATTTATTTTTCCTTTTTTAATTAATTTCATTTTCCTTTTAAATCGTTTTTTCGTACTATTTCTAACTTTTAAAATAATTTTACCCTTTATATAAAACCTAAAGCCGATAAAGTCTACACCATTTTTACTAACGTTTATTATTTTAGTTTTATTATTTAATTTTAAACCATAATTCAAAACAAAATTATTAATTTCATCTAAACAATATCGTAAATATTTTTTATCACCACTTAAAAGAACTCCATCATCAATATAACGCACATAGTATTTTGCTTTTAATTTTTCTTTAATAAAATGGTCCAAATTATTCAAATAAAATATAGCGAGTATTTGACTAGTCATATTGCCTATAGGTAGCCCCTTACCTTTTTCATATATTGGTATTCTATCTACCTCATCAATTCTCTTTAATTTTTCCCTATCATTTAAATTAGAACATTTTATTTTTAAAATTTCCTGTTCCTTTAATTTTATAATACATTTATTCACATATTCCTCATCAGTTGAATTAATTATTTTAATTAAAATATTAATTACTCTTTTATTCTTAATTTTATTTTTAAGTAAATTAATTAATATCCCATGGTATATATTATAAAAATATTTACTTATATCAAATTTTAAAGCATATATCTCTTCATTTAATTTATTTAAATATTTTTTAATATATTTAACCCCTAAACTAGTACCTTTGTCTTTTCTCGTAGCCACATTACTATCTATTAATACCTTATCTAAAACATATAGAAACTTTCTAGACACAATATGATTAATAACTTTATCAAATATATTTTGACTCATTATAACCCTATATTTAGGCTCTCTAATCAAAAATATATTGTACTTACCGCATTCATAATTACCACTATCTAAAACCTCTTTAATCTTACTAATATTTAAAGAATAATAATCTTCAAAACGATATATTTTATTTTTATTACGCACACTTTTTCTAATTTCCTTGTAAACATCATTTATATCACTAATATTAACATCATATAAATTACTATACCTTCTCATACCTAATCCATCCATATATTAACTTTAAATCATCAAGTAAATGATGACATACCTTTTGATATTTCTTGTAAGATATATATTTTTTATCTAAAGATATTTTTAAATAAAAATCAATCATTTTTATCTTACTAACAATCTTCTTTTGATATAAAACTCTATTATAATTACTAACCTCATTAGCCATATACATACACTATAAAATATCATACATAGTATTACTTATTTTATCTTTTAAAACCCTTTCATTACCAGGAAAATTAATAATTATTTTATCCAAATATAAAACAGTCTTTTTCATATTTGCAATTACCTTTAAATTATCTTTCATAATCATACTCCAAATATTTATCATAATTATTATCTTTAAATTTAATCTTATCACTACCAAAAATATAATAATTAATATGACATCTATTTAATCTATTAATAACTTTGTTATAACTATTAACGGGAAAACCTACTCTATCCATACCACCAACATTTTTAATTTTATAACCAAATATTTTATTCATAATATAAGCATCTTCTCCATAAATCTCATAAAAATAACCACATCTAATTATAATAATATATTTACTATACTTACACTTATTTTTCCTATAAATATCAGCTAACTTCATCAAACAAACCTCCAAAAAATAATAATAAAAACAGCACCCATAGTAAAAACATTTTACTATATCAGGTACTGCTTAATAATATAGTCTAATCATAAAGTATCTTCCTCGAACTTCCATCATTTATAATTGCCTAACCAGTATAATTATAAATCTTTTCTACTAAAGTTACCTACTTTCTATATTTTTTATTTTGTCAGTGATTAATTTAATCGATGTAGTAAATCACTAACAAGGAATAATACAATATTCTCTATTCTTTTCTTTATGACCATATTAGTTCATAAACCACAGTTTATAGAGAGTTGGGGAAACGCCGTTGGAATTATTCGCATTGTTGTTGTCTAGTCTGCCGGCATTGTTGTTGCCGTTAACATTGAAGACACTGTTGCTGCTACTGGCGTAAGGCGAAAGCCTATCTAATTTACCTGTATTATCCCTATATATCCCGCTTTCCATCCCTCGAATATTTCTATTCTACCCAATATTTTATCTTTTTGTCGCCGTTCGCTTCGCTCACGGACATACATTCCCGAACTGTTCACTTCGTGAAAGTTCGCTCCCAAACTCACGCTTTGCGTGTGTTTGCCATTTTTTTTGCCACTGCTTTAGCTCTAACTTATCTTAAATTGATTACCTTCACTTCCATCTCCTGTTAATGTGATATCAGATGATAGATAGACAGCTGGGGAAACGCCGTAGAAATTAGACGTAGGGAGGCTGCCGGCTAGTCTGCCGACACCACCGGTGCTATTGGCGTAAACAGAGAAGACACTGAAGCTCCAACGGGCGCTAGGCGAAATTGTCCATAAAGAACCGTTTGATGGTACTATATTAAACATCCAATCTGTTGTTTTACATGTTGAAGAATTACTATTATTTAAACTAAAGTTCCCACATTGTTCTGTATTTGTATTTGCTCTTAAGTATTCGCTTACTGTTATCATTCCTACACTCGCACTTTGTGATTGAGTTCCATTTTCATCGTTAATTTGGTCAGCTAAATCACTATTATCAGATGTTACTGCACCTATACTCCAGGTATGGGGTACTATCTTATCTTGATTGGTTGTTATTGTTGCGAGATAGTCGCCATTTAAATATGACTTAATATCTGATGTTTCCCATGCATTACTATCTCCTGTTGTATCAAATGCTCTATTTCCTATACTTTCATTTCGCATTATTTTTATGCTTCCATCTGACTCTATGGAAATAATTCTCCATGTCTCATTATTAAAGGTTATATAGTTATTTGGATTAGCACCCTTATAAAAGTATCTTCCAGGCTCATAATCATCAGCATATAGTCCATCTTCTCCATCGTTAGCTAATGGTATTGTTATTCCTCCGGCTGTTGGGCCTGTTACTGGTGGCTCATATCCATTTGGCGCTTGACTATATTCTAATGTTATATTAAAGTTTATATTTAATTCTTCTTGACTAGGCTGACTTGTTACATTATTATATTTTACTGTGACTGTTAAGAGTGCTGTTTCGTTTGACTTTAGTAAATCTCCTTTTTTTATTCCTGTTACTTCATAACTTATGGCTGTACTTGAATTTTCTGGTACATTTATTTTATCTAATTTTGCATCCAAACTTCCTAAATTTGATACTGTTATATCATATTTCATTGTATCATTTGGTTTATATAATTTTGTATG
>CALVRI010000063.1 GCA_944358525.1 uncultured Bacilli bacterium
ATAGTTACATTTTTATGTTCATTTAAAGCTTTAGATGCTTCGCCACTTATGTTAAAGATGCATATACCACTTACCCCATAATCAGTTAGTTGTATTTCTCCTGTTTCACTTTTGATAAAAGTGTTATTAATAAATAAACTTACTTTGACATCAGTTCTAATTCCACTCCAATTTTTGAAAAATTTTTCATTCCCTTTTAATTGTACTAAGGAAGGCAAAGGAGTTATTATACTGTGGTTAAATGCTTTGGCTAGTGTATAACCTAAACCATCTGAACCTGTTTTTGGAGCAGCTTTGGAACCTGCGCTTATTATAATATTTTTTGCTTTAATGTTTTCTTTATTTGGATTAATTATAAAACAATCTTTTTTTATTATTTTTTCCACAGTAATATCATTAATAATTTCAATTCCCAGTTTATTACATTCTAAAAGTAAAGCATTTTGAACCGTAAAAGCTTGATTAGAAAAAGGATAATAATATCCATTTTTGGTTTTGGATATAATACCTAATGAGTCAAAGAATTTTAAGATACTCTGTTTTCTTTCTTCAGTTATAAAATTTTTAATTAAGGATGGAGTAGATGAGTGGAAATGTGAAATATCATTATCTTCATTCCAAAAGTTACATCTACCATTTCCAGTAATTAGTATTTTTTTGCCACATTTATTATTTCTTTCAAGGATGGTTACTTTCTTTCCATTTCTAGCTGCAGTAATGGCAGCTGTAAGACCGGATGCGCCTCCACCTATAATAACAACTTCTTTCATTTAAATCACCACGAATATTATAACATAAGTATGTTATATTATATAAAAAGAGTAAAATTATTAAAAAAGTTTTAATGATTTTTATAAGATTTGGATATAACCGGAATTTTTTTGTTATATTCCGGAAAAAATTCGGTTATAAGCGGAATTTTTTGACCATATTCCGGAAAAAGTTCGGATTTAAACGAATTTTTTCAAAAAAATAAATAATTACATAAATTTACAAAAAAAGAGCAATTATTATGATACAATATGAAATAATAATTGGAGGTGTTTTTATGAAACTAGAAGACTATGAAAGAGTTGAAAGTAGTAACATAGATTTTAAAGAAGGCGTAGAATATAAAAAACCTAAGAGTTGGCTTAAATCTGTTTCTGCGTTTGCTAATTCTAATGGAGGTATCTTACTATTTGGTATTAGAGATGTCGATAAGGAGCCAATTGGATTAAAAAATATCACAGAAGATTCTGAAATGGTAACAGAGTTAATTAATAATAAGATAACACCCCTTCCTAGATATGAATTAAATACATTTAAAGAAGACAATAAAGATTTTATGGAGGTTAAAGTTGGTGATGGCCCTAAAACTCCATATTATTATTCTAGTGATGGACGAAAAGAAGCTTTTATTCGCTCTGGAAATCAATCTATTCCTGCACCAAAACATATTTTGGATGGGTTAATATTGAAGGGACAAAATACAACTTTTGATGAATTACCTAGTAAATATGATATTTCAGATGTTAGTTTTACATTATTAAATGTTTCTTTAAAAAATGAAACCGGAAAAGAATTAAACGAAAATAAGGATTTTATTTCTTTAGAATTAATGACACAAGATAAAATGATTACCAATGCTGGGTTATTATTGTCAGACCAAGGTTTATTGGTACAATCTAGAATTTTTTGTACTAGATGGAAAGGTATGGTTAAAGGAACTATTGATGGCGATGCCATTGATGATAAAGAATATACTGGAAGTATTATTTCTCTTTTGGAAAACGCTGAAACTTTTATTAAAAACAACTCTAAAACAAGCTGGGAAATTAGAGGAATGAAAAGAGTTGAGGTAGAAGAATATCCAGTTCGAGCTATTCGTGAAGCTCTTGTTAACGCTATTATACATAGAGATTATCAAATTGTAGGTTCTGAAATCCACGTAGACATGTATGATGATAGATTAGAAATTACCTCTCCTGGCGGGATGTTGGATGGAAGTTTTATTCAAAATTTAGATATTACTAAAGTTGCATCAATGAGGAGAAACCGTATTATTTCTGATATATTTAATAGATTACATTTTATGGAACGAAGAGGAAGTGGTTTAACTAGAATTTTAGAATCTTATAATGGTTATGATATAAAACCCTCTTTTTTATCTGATGCTTCGTTCTTTAAGGTGACTTTTCCTAATAAAGGCTATATTCAAGGAAAACATTTAGAATCAGTTGGTTCTTCATATGTTAATGGAAATGTAGTAACTGATAATGATTATTTTGTTATTAAAATGTATAGAAATCTTCCACATAATGTTACTAGAAATACTTATGATAAAATCCAAAAGTTATTTGATAAATATACTTATGAATATGAATTTGATCGAGAAGATGTAGAAGAATTATTAAATTTGAAAAAAACTAGAGCTTTTGAAATTTTAACAATGTTACTTAACTCTGATTTAATAGAGCATTCATATTCTACTAAATATAAATTTAAAAAATAAAAATTTTATTTTTTAAATTTATATTGTGTATAAAGATATAAAATGTTTAAATCTATTCTAAAAAAATAAATTTGAAAAAACTTAATTTTGTGTTATGATGTATGTAAATGAGAGAAATCTCATATAATAAAAAAGAGGAACATTTAGTTTTGCAAGTGAATGTCTCCTCCAAAATAAGTTTGGTTTGACACTCATTCTAGTTGATGAGTGTCTATTTTTTTAGAGCTAAAACCAATAAGGTAGATAGCAGTAAAATGATAGAAATGAGGTTTAAAAACTTTAAAATAAAAGTTTTTGTTTTCATTAATATCTCTTTTCTTTTACAAGAATTGAGGGCGAAACTTACATTGAATGTTTTTAATAAAATTATATAATATAACGAATAGTTATTTAATAAAAATTATATAATATTTCTTGTGTATGTGTATAAGCTTGTTAAAAAAAATTGTAATTTGATGTGAGTGGATTAGTGTGTTATAATTTAGCTAATGAAATGGGTGATTTTATGAATTTCCTTAAAAGCTTTGTGGCTGGGTTATTTACATTGGTTTTTGGTGTTTTAGTTGTTGCTACTATATGTGTATTTAATGTTAGTGGGTTTACTAGTAAAGAAAATATAGTTAATCAAATGAAAAATACAGATATTTTAACAGAAGTTAAAAAAATCAGAAATAGTGGCAGTGGTGAAGGAGGAAATGGACTTTCACAAGTTATTGATGAGATGTATTCTTTAGCTTCACAATTTTCTGTTTCTGAAGAAGTTGTAGATAGTATTATAGATTCTAAAATTACTAAAGAAATTATTGGAGATGCTGTTGGTAATTTAACGGATTATGTTGTTAATGGTAAAGAAACTAAAGCTCTAACTGCAGATGATGCTTATAATTTAATTAATGAAAATTTAGATGATATTTTAAAGGAAAGTAATATTTCATTAGATGATGGACAAAAAGAAAAGTTTTTAAGAGAAATAAAAAAACAACTTCCTGATATGGTTCAAGCAATTCCAACAAGTGAAAGTTTAGCTAATAGTAGTTATATTAATCAAATTAATTTATTACAAGAAGTGTTTGGTACTAGAGTTAAGGTTATATTATGTATCGGTATAGCTATTAGTGGATTAATTGTAATTGTTTTAAAAAGAAAAGAATTTGAATGGTGTGCTAATATGGGGGTGGCATTATTACTTGCTGGACTTGTTACTTTAGGATTATCATTAGTAATACCTAACTTTGTAGTTGATATGATTGGTACAACTGATATGTCATTACTTGCTTCATCAATTTCTGATTCTTTAGCTAAACCAATTTTATATAGTGGTATAGGTACTTTAGTTTTAGCACTATTACTATTTATCTTTTATAAAGTTATGGAAAGAAAAGCGGATACAAAAATTAAGAGTTAGACATTTTGTTTGTTTAACTCTTTTTTCTTTGTTCTATCTAGAATGTAATCAGTACTAACGTGATAGAAATCAGCTAGTTTTATTAATAAATCAATGGGTATATCTCTTTTACCGCTTTCATATAAACCGTATTGTTGTCTAGTTATATTTAACATGCTGGCAACTTCTTTTTGATATAAGTCGTTATCTATACGCAAATCTTTTAGCTTCTTTAAGTACATTTTTAGCACCCCTAATAAAATTCTAACAAGAATTTATTTGAATTCCTTGATAGGCATTCATTTGAATGCTAATATTTA
>CALVRI010000064.1 GCA_944358525.1 uncultured Bacilli bacterium
CCAAACTTAGTTATAATAATTATAGATAATGGAGGGATATTATGGCATATATAAAATTTGATAAAGTTGGAAAAATTTATAAAGGGGATACTCCAGTTAAAGCAGTTGATGATTGCTCATTTGAAATCGAAGAAGGTGAATTTGTTGTTGTACTAGGTCCTAGTGGTGCAGGAAAAACAACCATTTTAAATATGTTAGGTGGTATGGATAACCCAACATCAGGAAATATTTTAGTTGATGGTAAAAACATTGCTAAATTTAAAGCCAAAGATTTATTACTATATAGAAGATATGATATCGGGTTTGTCTTTCAATTTTATAATCTAATTCAAAACCTAACTACCTTAGAAAACGTTGAACTAGCTTGTCAATTATCTAAAAAAGCTTTTAAGCCAAAAGAAATATTAAAGCAAGTTGGTCTAGGACATAGATTAAATAACTTTCCATCACAATTATCAGGTGGTGAGCAACAGCGTGTCGCTATCGCTAGAGCTATAGCTAAAAACCCTAAAATCTTACTATGTGATGAGCCAACCGGAGCCTTAGATAGTGATACAGGAAGTAAAATTTTAGAACTTTTAAAAACAGTTTGTGATAAATACCATATCACAACTATTGTAATCACTCATAATTCGTTGGTTGCCGAAGTAGCTCATAAAGTAATAACTGTTAAAAATGGTACTGTCACCGATATAAAAATAAATGAAAATCCAAAAGATCCAAAAGAGATTGTGTGGTGATAATATGCTATTAAAAAATACCATTAGAAAATTAAAACATTCATTTGGAAGATACTTTTCCTTATTAATAATCGTTTTAATTGGTATTGGTTTTTATGCTGGAATTCAAAGCTCAGTTCCAAGCATCAAAAGAATCCAAAACGATTACTACGAAAACACCAATTTAATGGATTTAACAGTAAGAAGTACTCTAGGACTTACTGATGAAGACGTAAATGCTTTAAAAAAACTAGATACTGTTTCAGATGCCATTCCATCTTATTCAGCTTATGTCTTAAATGGAGAAGAAGCCATCAAAGTTCATGCCATAACCGAAAACATAAATCAGTATGAATTAATCAGTGGTAGAAAACCTACAAATGATAATGAATGTTTAGCTGATAGTGCATTTTATAAAGTTGGTGACACCATCAAAATAACCTCAGATGAAAGCACCCTTAAAACCAAGGAATTTAAAGTTGTCGGAACAATCATTTCACCATTATATACCGGCACTAATTATGGATATACCAATATCGGAAACGGAAAACTCCACTCATATATTTATGTTCCTAAAACTGCATTCAATTTAGATACCTATACCGAAATATATATAACCGGTAAAAAAACAGAAGATGCCATTCCATATTCTAAAGCTTATGATGATTTCTTAGATGAATTAACAAACGAAGTAGAAAGTATTCAAAGTGAAAGAGAAGAAGCTAGATTAACCGAAGTAAAAGATGCTTTAATTAAATCAGCCATGCTAACAGGAAATACAAATGCAGAGATGACAGACTTAGATTCAAGCTGGTATATCACCGGCAGAAATGCGGAAGTAACCGGCTATAACACATTAGAAAATCAGTACTTCCAAGTAACAACCATCGCTACTATAATCCCATTAATATTTGTTTCAATTGTTTTCCTTATGACCTCAAACACTATGACTAGAATGATTACCGAAGAGCGAACTGAAATGGGTACATTTTCATCATTAGGAATATCTAACACCAGAATCACCTTAAACTATTTAGGATACGTTTTATCAGGAACAATCATTGGAGCAATTATTGGCTATTTAATAGGAACTATATTTATCCCACCACTTGTCTATAATATCTTCCAGTTCCACATCCCAAATTTAGAATATTATTTTGATATAAATTTATTTACCGGCTGTTTACTTGTCGCTATTACTCTTATGACTATTGTTACTGTTTGGAATTGCCGTAAATCTTTAAAAGAAAAACCAGCTAACTTATTAAGACCAGAAAGTCCTAAAAGTGGTAAAACTATATTTTTAGAAAAAATAAAATTCTTCTGGTCTAAACTATCATTTTCTTCAAAAATCACCACGAGAAATATCTTCCGTTATAAAAAAAGAGTTTTTATGACTTTGATTGGTTCAGCTGGCTGTACTTTCTTAATCTTCATCGGTTTTGCCCTTAAAGATAGTATCAACGGAGTTGGTGATAAACAATATGGAGAACTATTCACATATGATAATATGATAGTTTTAAATAATAATGTCAAAACATCTCAAGACCTAACAGATATTAATGATAAAATTAAAAATCCATTATTATTTAATCAGTATTCATATGACTTAAAATATGGTGATGATGAATCATTATCAGTATATGTCGTTATCCCTGAAAATAATAGAGAAACTTTTGAAGACTATTTTAACTTACTAGATAATAAAACAGGTGATCATTTAACTTTAAATAATGATGGTGTTATCATTACCCCTAAAATAGCCGACAAACTAAATCTCGAAGTAGGGGACAACATAACTATTCAAAATGAAGATGCTGAAGAAAGAAAAATTAAAATAACTGGCATCGCCGAAAACTATATAAGTAATTATATATATATTTCTAAAGACTTATATAATAAAATATTTAATGAAGATATAACTTATAATATGGTCGCATCCCAAAATAAAAAAGGCACTAAAGCTAAAGATATTTTAAATACAGGTAGTGTCATGACTGTCAACTTTTCAGATGATTTGAAAGAAAGCGCCAATAATGAAATTAAAGGTTTAAACAACATTGTCATATTAATTGTCGTTGTATCATCTCTATTAGCTTTAACCGTTTTATATAATTTAACTTCTATCAATATTAGTGAAAGACAAAGAGAAATAGCCACTTTAAAAGTCTTAGGATTTAATGGTAGAGAATCTAATGAATATATCTATAGAGAAACATTAGTTGTCGTTATTATTGGTATTATTATTGGTCTAATAATATCAGTACCACTTCACCGAGTAATTATTGGATTCATCGAATGTGATGACATCATGTTCTTAAAAGCAGTCAAAGTTTTAAGCTTTGTCTATGCGAGTGTTTTAACTTTAGTTTTCGCTCTTATCATGCAAGTAGTAACATACTTTAAATTAAGAAAAGTTGATATGATTGAATCATTAAAATCAGTTGAATAAAAAAGTTTACGAAAATCATCGTAAACTTTTTAAAGTGCAATTAAAGTAATTTCCGTTGGATAAATCATTCCGCCATGATACCTTAAATAAAATCTGTAACTTTCATCCATTTCTTTAATCATCCTAGGAATTTGCCATACATCATCATTACTGTGATAAATAGAAAATAAAAGTTTAGGGTGCTCATTCATAATATGACCTTTAGCCCCCATCAAAGCCATTCGCTCAGAGCCCTCAATATCACTTTTAATAATTGTAATCTCTTCTTTTATATCATCATCTAAAGTAACCATCTGAATAGGAATATCACCATTATCACTAACCTGTGTAGAAGATAATTCGCCATTTTCCTTTAAATACATTGTCCCGTTTTCTGCACTAACGCCTTTTAATCTTAAATCTACATCTTCATAAGGTTTCAGATTAGTCTTTAAATATTCAAAATTCTCTTTACTTATTTCATAGCAGTATATCTTATTATAACTATCAGCTCCATAATTTTTTATAAAAGATAAAGTACTATCACCAATATAAGCTCCCAAATCGACAAACACTTCCATCTCACACTTTGGAATTAAATCCAAATCAAAATAATCATCATATAGATTTTGCATCACCGAAGCTAAATCCGTAAAATTCCAGTTGTACCAATTATCTAAAGTCCCCAGCAACACCTTCTTAGATTGATAATCACATAAATTGTCGTACAGCCATATAAAATCATCGATATGGTTTTTAAGTGTCTTGGCTTTTAATTCAAAAAATTCAAAATCCTTATTCTTAAAATCTAGCTTACCCCAATACAAAAACTTATTGAAAAAATCTTCACAAGACTTTCTTGTCTTTTCATTCACAAGTAAAAAACACTCTTTAATGTGATAAAAGATCTCTAATTCTTCCTTATCCTTTATATCATCTGTAAGCTCTTTAAACTTCTTATCAATTATATTCATCAAATCACCATTTAATTATATTC
>CALVRI010000065.1 GCA_944358525.1 uncultured Bacilli bacterium
GATTATCACAGTAAATTGATTTCTATGAATAAGCCAATGGATAGTAAAAAAGTAATTCATTCTAATAATTATTTAGCATTTGCAGTAAAAAAGGATAGTATTACTACTAAACTGACAGAAGCGATTATTGATAATTATTATGATACTTTAAAAAATCCTTTAGAGAAAAAATACAAGAAATCTAAAGAAGCAAGCAAGATTTATCAAAAATTTGAAGAAGAGCATAGTGTTGTAAATATAGAGTTATTAGAAAAATGCAGAAGTTGGATAAAACAGCATATTTTTTCTATTGATAAATTGATAAATATTGATTTAGGAAAAAAAGAATATCTTAAAATTTTCTTTGAAGTTTTTGAAGTAGGTGAAGAAGATAATAAGAAGAATAGAGAGTTATTTATTCAAGAAGATAATAGATATATTTTTCCTAACATCTATAATAGTAATGATTATAATGTAGAAGTTGAGGGGAAAATACAAGGTATTCCAGATAATAACCTAGGGATGAATGCTAAAAAACCATTTTTATCCATAAAAACAAGAAAAAATCCAGCTTCGTATTTATTAGATGGAGATACTGCTTTATTGCAGAAGCAGTTTTTTGAATATCTGATGAATTTTGCTTCTAATGGTAAAAATAATGTATATATAGATACTGTTAATAATAAGATAGAGGCATATGGTGATAAAGAAGAAAGAGAAAAATTTGCAGGCATAGAAGCAGGATATTATTTGCGTATTCAAAAGGGTAAGGAACTAGAAATTCAAGTCCAAGATAATTTAGTAAATTATCAAGATAAATTGCTTTTAAATTTTAATTATCAAGATTTTTTCAAGATGAATATAGAAAATTATCCAGAATATACAAAAGATATAGGTATTCACTCGAAAAGAACTAGCGTAGGAAGATTGATAAATGAAATATTCTTTTCAAAGTATTTATTAACTAATTATTTTACTGATGCAAGTGATATTAGTGTAAAAGATAGTGTTTTAAAAAGAACGATTGTTATGTATCGTAATGTCATCTTTGATTGGATATATAAAGGTATTGATAATAATTTTGAAGTAGCAGAAAAACGATTTGCTTTAGATTTAATAAAAAATGCATTGATTAATAATTATACTTTGCGTGCGATGACTCAATTAAATTTACATTGGTCATTTAAGGATTATTTTGCTGAAATGAAACAACAAGGAGGAGAAAAAATGGCAGAAGTAGCTACTGAAATTCGAGAAAGTATAAAAGAAAGGGTTATGTCAAAAGAAAAGGTAAAAATGCCTATCAATGACAGGGAATATTATTATGCTGTAGGTCAATTAGCGGCTTATTTTATATCATTGAGTAAAGCAGGTAAGAAATCTCAATCTATGATAAATCCTGTTATTAATATTAGCGATGATAGAGTATTGAAAGAACGATTGATAGAGTTATATAAAAAATATAATTATGCGATAGACCACTATAATGTTAGATTTAAAAATTTATTTGCTATGATTTTGGGTTACAAGCCAGATACTCAAACAGATAGACAAACTAAAGACGAAATGATTTTATTTGGCTATATGGATAGTAATAGTATATATACAAAAAAAGAAGAAAATAATTGATTTTAGGAGGATATAAAAATGGAAAATAAAACTATGAATAAGCGAGTATATGGTATTTTAGGTATTTCTTCAATTATGGGAAATTGGAATGCAGATTTTTCAGGTTATCCAAAATCTACAACTGATGGTAATGTCTTTGGTAGTGATAAATCATTGAAATATCCAATGAAAAAAATGTGGGATAATGAAGGCAAAAAAGTAATTTATATCAAGTCTTCAAATGAAAAATTAATTCCAAGAACATTGAAGGAACGTTATATAAAAGTCTTTGAAGATGAAGATTTAAAGGATGTTAAAAAAGTTTTGACTAATTTAATGAATGCTGTAGATATAAAGAATTTTGGTGCAACTTTTGCAGAAGCTGGTTGTAATATTGCAATTACTGGCGCAGTGCAAATCGGTCAAGGTTTTAATAAATATGATAATTCTACAGCGCAAGAACAGCCAATTTTATCTCCATTTGCAGATTCAACAGATGAAAATGCTAAAAATTCTACTATTGGTACAAAAATTACAAGTAATGAAGCACATTATTTTTATCCATTTGTAATTAATCCACTTGCTTATAAAGAATTGGTAGAACTAGGTGTTACAGAAGGTTATACAGAAGTAGATTATCAAAACTTTAAACGCACAGCATTGGTATCTGCTACAGCATTTGCAACAAATTCTAAAGTTGGCTGTGAAAATGAATTTGCTTTATTTGTAGAAACGGAAAGTGATGCTTATTTACCTAATTTATCAGAATATGTAACTTTTGCAAAAGATGAAGATAAAAATATTATAGATTTGAAGAATTTGGCGGATATATTAAATGATATGAGTCAGCAGATTAAATCTGTAGAAATTTATTACAATCCATATACTACAAAATTAATAAATGACGATATAAAAGATGTTAAGCATTTTAATATCATAACCTCTAAAGAGGTGTAATAAATGGAAATTTTAAAATTTAAACTCAGTGGAAAGAGTGCTTTTTTTAAAAAGCCAGAAGTAAATACGTATTGTTATTTCACTTATGGCAATATTCATAGAGTAGCTCTACTAGGTATTTTAGGAGCTATCTTAGGATATAAAGGCTATAGTCAAATGCAAGATATTTTGTCAAATAAAAAGAAAAAAGGTAAATTAGAGCCATCGTATCCAGAATTCTATGAGAAACTAAAGGACTTGAAGATTGCTATTTTGCCATTAAATCCTAAAGGTGTTATTACTAAAAAAATACAGATTTTTAATAACTCTGTTGGATATGCTTCCAAAGAACAGGGTGGAAATCTGATTGTAAAAGAACAATGGCTTGAAAATCCTAAATGGGAAATTTGTATCTTGCTAGATTGTGAAGAAGCTATAAAAATCAAAGAAGCTATACAAAATCATAAATGCGAATTTTATCCATATTTAGGAACAAATGACCATTTTGCAGATATCAAGTATTTAGGTATAGAAGAAGCTCAATCTGTAATACAAGATGATTATAGAATTGATAGTTTTATGGTGAAGGATAATATAGAATTCATAGAAAAAAATTCTAGACAATTAAGAAAGATTTTGAGTGAAGATGAAATTGAATCATATAGCCGATTTAAATATGAAGAAGCATTGCCAAAAAGTATTGATGCAGAAGTGAATAATTACAAATTAGAAAGATTTGTATATACAAATGGTTTTGTTAAATTTTTAGATGGCGAACAAGTATATTCAATATTAAATCAAGATAATAAAGAAGTAATAGAAGCTAAAAAAAGAAAAAATATAGTATTTTATTGATTGAAATACTATAAATGATTAATGGAAACAAGAGTTGTTTATTAAATTAAATTTAGGAAGGAGATTGTTTATGGAAGCGGATATCTTAAAAAATTTAGTTAAAAATATAAACCGATACAAGGCTCATAAAAAATCTAAAGATAATGAGATAGTATATGAAACCTTACTGGCACATACTGAATTAACAAATAAGTATTTTATAAAATTTTGGCAAAGTAAAAATTCAGATGAAATTTTTGATAGATTTTGTAATGTTTTTTGGCAAAAAGAAAATATTGATAATGAGTTAAAAAATAAAGCTAAAGATTTATTAAAAGAAATTATTATGGCAATACCTATTTTTCATGATATGGGGAAAGTAAATCCAAATTTTCAATTGATGAAATTAAAAGTCAATGATTTTAAAGAAAATAAAGCATATGTAAATACACATCATTCTTTTTTGTCATCAATGTTTTATATGGATTATTGTAGAAAACTTATTTATGATGAAAAAAACGAAGATAATGAAGAAAATAAAGATAAAATTATAAATTTATTATCGGAGTTTATTTTATATAATGGATATATTATTGAACTACATCATAGTAAATTAAAAAATATGAAAAAATTTAAAGATGATATAAATGTAAGTTTAAAAAAAAATG
>CALVRI010000066.1 GCA_944358525.1 uncultured Bacilli bacterium
TTGTATATTTTTTCCATATAAATTAACTAGTCAAATATCTAATAATCTGATATAATTAATAAATGATAGGAGGCACATCCATGGAACTAAAAGAAACTATAAATTTATATGTAAAATACCAAAGCAAAATAAATGAATTATGGAGGTCACTTTGACCCTGAAAACAAACAAAAACATATAAAAGAATTAGAAGAGGAAATTACAACCCCAAATTTTTGGAATGATAAAAAACATAGTGAACAAGTAATATCAATATTAAATAGTGAAAAAAAAGTTTTAGAAGATGTCAAAAACCTATTAAATGAAACAAATGATTATTTAGAAATGGCTAAATCCATAGAACCAAATGATGAAGAAAGCTTAAAATGGCTTGAAAATGAAAGCAAAACCTTAAATCAAAAAATCGATGAACTTGAGACATTGATTTTATTAAATGATGATTATGATAAAAATGATGCAGTTTTAGAAATTCACTCAGGCGCTGGTGGAACAGAAGCCTGTGATTGGGCTAATATGTTATATAGAATGTATACAAGATATGCTGAAAAAAAGAAATACAAATTAGAAGTAATTGACCAGCAACCAGGACTTGAAGCCGGAATAAAAAGCATTACTGTCATAGTTAAGGGACTATATGCCTATGGATATTTAAAAAATGAAAAAGGAATTCATAGATTAGTCAGAATATCACCATTTGATTCGGGAGCTAGAAGACATACATCATTTGCTTCAGTAAGTGTCACTCCAGTAATTGATGACACAGTTAAAATAGACATCAATGAGAAAGATTTAAAAATTGATGTTTTCCACAGTAGTGGAGCTGGCGGTCAAAGTGTAAACACCACTGATAGTGCTGTTAGAATAACTCATTTACCCACAGGAATTGTTGTAACCTGTCAAAATGAAAGAAGCCAAGTTCAAAACAAAGCTAAAGCCATGCAAATATTAAAAAGTAAGTTGTATGAAATAGAATTAGAAAATAAAAGAAATGAATTAAAAGAATTAAAGGGTGAACAAAGAGATATTAATTTCGGTTCCCAAATTAGAAGTTATATTATGCATCCATATTCTTTAGTAAAAGATCATAGAACAAACTGCGAAGAAACCAATGTTACCAAAGTAATGGATGGAGATTTAGATAAATTTATAAACGCTAATTTAAGGAGGAATGCCGGATGATATTTGCTAAAAAAAAGCAAATAGATAGTACTAATTTGTTAAAAGAAATTACTAGTAGTAAAAAACTAAAAAGATATATTCAGTTTTTTATCGGTGTTTTTTTATCAGCTGCTGCCTTCAACATTTTTCTAAAACCATGTAATTTAATCTATGGTTTAAGCGGATTATCAATTATAACTGAAAAATTTTTAAATATTGATCCATCATTAGTAATTTTAATTGGTAACGTGCTTTTATTAATTGCTAGCTTTGTGTTTCTTGGATTAGAAAGGACAAAACCAACAATCGTAGGGTCCATTTTATACCCTCTATTAGTTAAAGCTACTGAATTTTTTCCAAACTACATTGATTTGGGTGATACAGAAATGATAGTCATTGCCCTTTGTGGAGCTCTTGTAAGTGGCATTGGCACAGGCTTAGTTTTTAAAAACAACTTCACAACAGGTGGCACCGATGTATTAAAACAAATCTTATCTCATTATGGTAAAATGCCTTACAGTAAAGCTAATATATATTCTGAAGGTCTAATTATGTTAGCTGGTGGTATTTTCTTTGGGTGGCAATCATTTATATATTCATTTATAAGCTTATACTGTTCAGGAATGATTAGTGATAGAGTAATATTAGGTATTTCAGAATATAAAACATTAGAAATTATAACTACTGAAGAAAAAGCCATCAAAGAATTTATTATGGAAACCTTAAATCATGGTGTAACTGAAATAGAAGCTCAAGGAGGATATACCAATAAAAAGAAAAAAGTATTATTATGTGCAATACCAACAAGAGAATATTTTGTCGCAACAGAAGCCATAAAAAAACTAGACCCAGAAGCTTTTGTAATAGTAATTGATACTTATGAAATAAAGGGACATAAATCTTAAGTAGAAAGAAGTGATATTGTGGATTTAATTAGAATGACAAATGTTAAAAAAACCTACAAAACAGGTGTCACCGCTATACAAGACTTAAATCTAACCATAGCTAAAGGTGATTTTGTCTTTATAATCGGTTCAACTGGTTGTGGAAAAAGTACCTTAATAAAAATGCTTTATAGAGAAGAAAAACCATCATCAGGACAAATAATAGTTGGTGGAATAGATGTTGGTAAACTAAGAAATAGGAAAGTATATAAAATAAGAAGAAAAATAGGTGTTGTATTCCAAGACTATAAACTACTTCCAAAATCAACAGTCTATGAAAATGTTGCTTTTGCTCTAGAAATATTTGGACTTCCAAAAGAAGAGATACATGCCAAAGTCATTAAAGTTTTAGAATTAGTTGGATTAAAAAACAAAATAAAAAATTATCCATCACAATTATCAGGTGGAGAACAACAACGTGTGGCTATTGCTAGAGCCATTGTCAATGGCCCAAAATTATTAATTTGTGATGAACCAACAGGTAACTTGGACCCGTCAACTGGTATGGAAATTATGGAGGTATTAGAAGAAATCAACAAATTAGGCACAACAATTATTATGGTTACTCACGATATAAACATTGTTAAAAGAATGAATAAAAGAGTTATTGTATTAGATTCTGGTAGAGTCTTAAAAGATTATGAGAAAGGAACATATAGTAATGAAAACATTTAGAATTATTGGAAGAAACTTTAGAGATGCCTTTAAAGGTGTCTTCAGAAACTTTTCACTATCATTTGCCTCTATCTCATGTATAACTATAACTCTAATTGTTGTTGCCGTATCCATGGTTTTATCTAATAATGTTGATAATTTCACAAAACTGGTTGAAAGGGATGTCACAATAGTTGCCTTTATAGACAATGAATTAAGTGATGATCAAATTGATGAAATAAAGGATAAAATAAGTGTTATTGATAATGTTGATACATATGAATTTCGCTCTAAAATGGATATAACTAAAGAAATGCGCGAATCATCAGAAGTCTTTGATAGTATAATGAAAAATTGGACTGATGATGAAAATCCAATTCAAAATACTTTCCAAGTAAAAGTGAAGGACATTGAAAAAATTGACAATGTTGCTAAGCAAATCGAAAAAATTGATGGAATAACCTTAGTTAAATATGGTGAAGGAATGGTTGAACAATTAATTTCTACCTTTGATTTTGTTCATAAAATATGCCTTGGTGCAGTTGTTGCCCTAATCTTAGTTACCGCTTTCTTAATTTCTAATACTATTAAAATTACAATTAATTCTAGACAAAGAGAAATTGGTATCATGAGATTAATTGGAGCATCTAACTTAAATATTAGAATTCCATTCATCATCGAAGGTTTATTACTTGGAGCATTAGGCTCAATAATACCAATCTTAACTACAGTTTATGGATATAATGCACTATATAGAAACTTTGATGGTCATTTATTCTCACCATTTATTAAATTGATTGAACCAGTACCGTTTGTCTATACAACCTCATTAATATTATTAGGTATTGGTATTGCTGTTGGTATGTTTGGTTCATGGAGAGCTGTAAAAAAATACCTAAAAATTTAAAAATTTTAAACTCTGATTCATTTCAGAGTTTTTTCTATACTTTATGAATAACTTGTGATATAATTAAAGTGGAGAGTAGGGGTTAAAATGATTGAATTTAAAAATGTCAGTAAAATCTATAAAACTAAAAAAGGAGTAGAAACTAAAGCCTTAAATAATATCAATCTGAAAATTGGTAATAAGGGTCTAGTTTTTATAGTTGGAAAATCTGGTAGTGGTAAATCGACTTTGTTAAACTTACTAGGTGGACTAGATAATATAACAAGTGGTGAATTATTCATAAATAATAAAGACATAAGTAAATTTAAAAACAAACAGTATGATGCATATAGAAATACTTATGTTGGTTTT
>CALVRI010000067.1 GCA_944358525.1 uncultured Bacilli bacterium
TATAACTGCCCAAGGAATAGTCATAGATGGTGGTTCAACCTTACCAGAAACTATGACAATGGGTGTTTAAAAACTACATACAGTAGTTTTTTTCTTTACTAGAAATTTGCTTTAAAAAAAAAGTTAAGCAAACCAAGATGTTTGTTAGTAAAAAAACTTTACAATAAAAATGGAAAGTAATGCTATGCAAATACTAAAAGGTTATATATTTAAAACAATCTAATAAATTTTGTTTCTTGACAAAAAGTAATCAAATCTTTATAATAACCTCGCAAAGGAGAGGTTATATGTCAGAAAATACAATTAAAAGTAAATACATATCATTTTTTATAGAACGTTTTGTATATAGTGTTGCCGAACTTGAAGAATTAGAAAATTCGGAACAAAGAAATATGCTGATGTTAAATATTCTAGAAGCTTTTTCTTATTTGTTAAGTGATACAGAATATTTAAATATTGGTGATGTTATAAGAACTGGTAATATTATTAATGAAAGTTATGAGGTGCCTCAAGGTTTAAGACGCATTGGAGTAACAGCTGGTAATAAAGCTACATTTATTCCTATAAATCCAAGTAAAATACCTAATGAACTTAACATGCTTTTTTATCAGTACTATAATATGTGGAATGAATTGGATCCATTTTTAAGAGAAGCTATGTTTAATATTAAGTACATGCGAATTCATCCTCTAGAAGATGGTAATAAACGTAGTGGTAAATTAATTATGGCTTCTAATATGTGGAAAGCATGTATTCCTCCAGCTATTATCACCAAAGAAGATACAGATGAATATTATAATTTTTTAAATAATCAAGACTATGATAATTTTGCCGAATTTTTAAGGCAACGTTCAAACCTCGAGACAAATACCTTGTGTGGATTTTATAAAACCTTAAAAGGTTTAACTTTAACCGAAGAAGTTAATAGTGAAGAAGTAAAAAAATTAGTATTAAGTAAATAAGACCGCATAATTTGCGGTCTTATTCTTCTACTTTAACAGTTGGTATAGCCTCATCTAACGAACTTTTATTTTCTGTTGGTTCTGTTCCTTTTATGTAATATAAAACCTTTGCTTTAGAACTATCAGTCGCAGCTTTACCACTTATAGGATCTATTGCCACACCAACTACATTACTAGGTGTCTCATACCAAGTCTCCTCATCAGTTTTACCTTCTAAATAACTTTCCATTATATCCACCCAAGCATTTTTTAAATTAGAACTATCACTGCTTGAAACATCCTTATTATCATCATATCCAGTCCACATACCAACAACTAAATCTTTATTGTAACCAAATATCAAATTATCTGTATTAGTAGTTCCTGATTTAATCGCATATTTATGTGTCATTTTAGGGGCAATACTTAAACAAGTTGGTACATTATAATCTTTAAATTCAGCCGCATAAGTTGTCGTTAAAAGCTCATTTAAAATATATACTGTATTTTTATTCAAAACATTTTCAGGATTAGGTTTATACTCATATAAAACATTACCATCCATATCTGTAACTTTACTTATAAAATAAGGCTCAACCTTATATCCCTCATTAGCTAAAGCACTGTAAGCACCCATCATATCCATCATATTTATCTCTACAGCTCCAAGCGCTAAAGAAGGAAGATTATTTAACTTTTCATCAATCCCAACTCTATTTAAAATGTCAGGAAGAGCATCGTCTCCTAAAAATAAGTGTGTTTTAACCGCATAAATATTATCAGAATAACTAATAGCGGCCGCCAAACTAATTGGACCATTCGCATATTCATCGTTGTAATTTTTAGGTGTATAAGTTTTATTACCCGAAAAGCTAAATGTTGTTTTTTCACTAGTAAAAGTTGTCGAAGGAGTAAATCCATTTTCTAAAGCGGAATAATACAAAAATGGTTTAATAGTTGATCCAACCTGCCTTTTAGCCATTGTTGCGCGATTATATTGACTTTTGTTATAATCTCTTCCACCAGATAAAGCCAAAACCTTACCAGTTTGTGGATCCATAACAATACCAGCCATTTGAATATCCGCATTAGTAATATTCTTATTCGCACTATCCTCCAAAGCTTTTTGGGCCTTCATATCTAAATTAGTATAAATTTTAAGTCCACCCGTTTCCAAAAATGAAGATGGAATAGTCTTAATAGACTTTAACTCATCCATAACCGCATCTTGGTAATACATTATCATTTTTAAATTGTCACTATCTTCACTTCGTTCATAATTTAACTTTGTATTATAAGCACTATCAGCTTGAGATTCTGTAATATATCCATTTTTTACCATTGAATTTAAAATAATCTTTTGCCTAGACTTCGCACTTTCCTCATCAATTAAAGGAGAATACCTGCTAGGATTTTTTGGTATCCCCGCCAGCATGCTAGCTTCAGCTAAAGTTAAATCCTTCGCACTTTTATTAAAATAATACTTAGAAGCATTTTCAATTCCAAATATTCCACCATAATTAATCGTATTTAAATATCCTTCAAGTATATCATCTTTACTATAATGAGTCTCTAACCTAATCGTAATCCATGCTTCCTTAATTTTTCTATCCCATGTCTTATCAAAATCTAAAAATAAATTTCTCGCATATTGTTGGGTAATGGTCGAAGCCCCTTGTAAAGTTTCTCCAGACTTTATATTGACAAACATTGCCTTTAAAATTCTTAAATAATCAAACCCTTGATGCTTATAAAAATTTTTATCTTCTATAGAAATAGTCGCATTAATTAAATGCTTTGAAATATCCTTTAAACTAACACTTTCTTCAGAACTTGCTGTATAAGTATCGCCATTAATATCATATAAGTGATAACCATTCGCCCCTGTTATAGGTAATTTTGGCTGCACACGCGCATATAAATATATACCGAAGTAAATAATAACAAAAAAGAAAATAATTCCAATTATAATAAATAACCACTTTTTTGATTTCTTTTTTTTCATCATATCACTTCGCTTTCTAAAATTATTATTGGAAATTTTTTCAAAAATATAAGTAAAAAAATCATATATATGTTATAATCTTTGTGCGAGGTAATAAAACATGAGTAAAATAAAAATAGAGGCCACTTTAAAAAATAGTGAAGGAAATCATATCTTTAAAGGTAAAGGCATAAAAAAAGATAACCAAATTATCTATCTAGATGAAAAAATTCAAACTAAAGTAATCATGGATAATATAATAACCATTGAAAGAAATGGTGAATATAAATTAAATTTAAAATTCAAAAAAGGTATAAAATCCAAAGGAACATACATAAATAACTATGGAACATTTGATGTAGAAATAGAAACCATAAATTTAATTCAAAAAAATAATGAACTTAAAATAACATATAAATTAAGGGCAAATGGAAGTGACATTGACATATTTACATATAATTTAAAATTTACCCTTGACACATAGATAGAATATGATACAATGTTCTAAGATTAATTCTAAAAATGATTTAGGAGGTATAATTATGAAACTATCAAAAATGTCTAAAGAAGAATTAGAGCTGTACTCATATACAGATTTAGCCGCTATGATTTTAAAAGAAGAAAAAAAGAGTCTAAATACTCCAGAACTATTTAAAAAAATATGTAAATTATTAGATTTATCAGATGATGAATATGCAAGTAAAATAGGGGATTTCTATACAACCTTAACAACAGATAAGACATTCATTTT
The DNA here is from genome assembly GCA_944358525.1 of uncultured Bacilli bacterium. Classification (GTDB taxonomy): domain Bacteria; phylum Bacillota_I; class Bacilli_A; order RF39; family UBA660; genus Coprosoma. The sequence continues at coordinate 3,677 of CALVRI010000067.1, forward strand.
ATTAGATGATGCCACTTGGGATTTAAGAGATCATCATTCAGTAAAAGTGTCTCTTGAAGATGAAACAGAAGATGAAGAGGATTTAGCCGAAACTGAAGAAGAATTAGATGATGAGTTAGATGATATGGCCCCAGAAGACATGCATGACATGGATGATGATTCACCATTAGATGACACTGATTTAGATGATG
>CALVRI010000068.1 GCA_944358525.1 uncultured Bacilli bacterium
AACTTTGAACAGGTACCTGTTCAAAGTAAAAAGAAAAAGTACATTCCACCTATGAATCACCCTTGGAGGTTATCTGCTTTTAAAAATCAGATACAAAAAGCACACACTAACCATGTGTTTGCTTAAATTTCGGAAATATTTTCCCGTTAATGTTTACTTTTTTTCGGGACATTTTCCCAAGTTATTGACACATTATTAATTATATTTATTATACCATATAAATCACGATATTTAACTTATTCTACTTATATTTAATTTTTTTAATAAATCTACTTCTTGAATATTTCGTTACTTTGCGAGTATACAATTATAGTAAATAAAAAGCTAGCAAACGAATGCTAACTTTTTTGTTTCCGAAATTGTTTCCAAACTATTTTCTCTTATTTTATAAGGCTTTTCGGAGGTTTTGGTAACATCTTTTTTAATTTTGGAAACAAAATAGAAACAAATCAACTATTTTTTGTAATCTTTTAATTTTTAAAAGCATCGCCAAACACTTATTTTATAAGGGTTTTACGCGTTTTTCCCACAGCAGTTTTTGTACTTCTTACCGCTACCACATGGACATGGTTCGTTACGGCCAACTTTTTTAACTCTCTTTGGAGTTTGTTTTTTCACTTTGCTTTTATCTTCGTTAGGTGTTCCTTTAATAACTTGTTCTCTTTCTGTATTTTGTCTAATTTCAGCATTCATTAAGTATCTACTAATATCCATATCAATAGTTGCTAGTAAGTTATCAAACATTTCATATCCTTCAGCAGTATATGCTTGAAGTGGATTTTCTTGAGCATATTGTCTTAAATAAATACCTTCACGAAGTAAGCTCATTGCATTAATATGATCCATCCAGTGAGTATCTATAACACGTAATGAAATGGCTTTTTCAAATTCATTTTTAAGTTCATCTGGGAAGTCTTTGATTTTTTCTTCGTATTCTTCTACAACCTGTTCATAGATTGTTTCAATTAAGCTTTCTGAATCTAATTCTTCTAATTCATCTACCGATAAATCATTTTTAAGTAAGTTTTCATTAACTGTTTCTAGTATTTCAGTAACATCTAAACCAGTTAATTTGTTGCTATCTACTAAATGACTATTAACAATATTGCTAATATGATTTTTGATGTGTTCTAAAGTAATACTGTGAATAGATTCACTATCAAGAATTTGATTTCTTCTTCCATAAATAATCATGCGTTGATTATTAATAACATCATCATATTCTAGTAAGTGTTTACGAGTATCAAAGTTGTTACCTTCAACACGTTTTTGAGCTGATTCTATTGATCTAGATAAAGCCTTACTTCTAATTGAAAGTTCTCCATCAAAACCGACTCTTTGTAGTAAGTGTTTAGCACTGTCTGTACCAAATCTTACCATTAAATCATCTTCAAATGATACGCAAAATTGGCTCATTCCAGGGTCTCCTTGACGTCCTGAACGTCCTCTTAATTGGTTATCAATACGTCTTGATTCGTGTCTTTCTGTTCCTAATACGCATAGTCCACCTAGTTCTCTAACACCTTTACCTAACTTAATATCGGTACCACGACCGGCCATGTTAGTAGCAATAGTAACAGCACCTTTTTCTCCAGCTTTAGCAATAATTTCAGCTTCACGAGCATTGTTTTTCGCATTCAATACTTCATGTGGAATATGTTCTTTTTTAAGCATATTGCTTATCTTCTCACTGTTTTCAACGGCTACTGTACCAACTAGAACTGGTTGACCTTTAGCATGTCTTTCTTTTATTTCTTTAACAATCGCTTGATATTTTCCTTCAGCAGTTGCAAAAATTAAATCACTATAATCTTTACGAATAACTGGTTTATTTGTTGGTATTTGAATAACATACATGTTATAAATATCTCTAAATTCTTCTTCTTCAGTTTTAGCCGTACCTGTCATACCAGCTAATTTTTTATACATTCTAAATAAGTTTTGGAATGTGATAGTGGCTAAAGTTTTAGTTTCTTCGTTGATTTGAACTCCCTCTTTAGCTTCAATTGCTTGATGTAATCCTTCTGAAAAGGCTCTTCCAGGCATTAAACGACCAGTAAATTGGTCAACGATAACGATTTTACCGTCTTGAATAACATAGTCAAAATCTTTTTTCATACTATAATTTGCATGCAATGCTTGGTTGATAAAGTGAACTAAAGTAGCATGTTCAATATCATATAAGTTTTTAATATTAAAGTATTTTTCAGCTTTTTTAATACCCTTTTCATCTAATGATGTTGCCTTTGTTTTTTCATCATATATATATCCTTCGTTTTCTTTTAAGGTTTTAACAAATTTGTCTGCTTGTTGATATAAATTGGCTGATTGCATTTTTCCACCAGAAATAATTAATGGAGTTCTTGCTTCATCGATTAATACTGAGTCGACCTCATCGATAATAACAAAGTTTAGAGGTCTTTGAACTCTATCTTCAGCACGTACTACCATGTTATCTCTTAAATAATCAAAACCAATTTCGTTGTTTGTTGAATACAAAATATCACAGTTGTAAGCTTCTCTTTTTTGCTGTTGATTATATTCTCTATAGTTAACACCTACAGTTAAACCTAAAAATTCATAGATTTTTCCCATCCAGTTAGCATCACGGCCTGCTAAATATTCGTTAACTGTAATAATGTGTACTCCATTGCCAGTTAAAGCATTTAAATATGCTGGTAAGATAGAGGTTAAAGTTTTACCTTCACCGGTTTTCATTTCAGCTATATTACCATAATGAATAGCCAAACCGCCTAATAACTGTACATAGTATGGCTTTTCACCTATTACACGGAAAGCAGCCTCTCTAGCGACAGCAAAAGCTTCTACTTTAATATCTTCTAATGTCTCTCCATTTTGTAATCTTTCTTTAAATTCTTTTGTTTTTGCTTTTAACTGTTTATCGGTTAATTTAGACATTTCTTCATCTAATGCATCGATTTCATCAGCAATTTTTTGAAATTTTTCTAATTCTTTATATTCATGATCAAATATCTTTTTAAGAAAATTCATATTGTCCATCCTTTCGTCTATATAGTATTTTACCAAAAAAAGAGCAAAATGCATAGAAAAACAGGGTAAAAAATCAAAATATGTTAGATTTTACCCTGTTTTTATTCTTTTAAAGGTGATATACATTAGAAATAATCGCTCTGAGCGATTATTTCTCTTTAATTAAACCATAGTTGCCATCTTCACGTTTGTAAATAACTTCAATATCTCCAGTTTTAGAATTTCTAAAGATAAAGAAAGTATGATCTATTAAATTCATTTGTAAAATAGCTTCATCCTCACTCATTGGTTTAAGTTCAACACTTTTGCGTTTAACAATTTTGCTTTTATCACTTTCTGTTTTTTCTACCTTAAAGTCGGTAACAAAGCCTGGAAATTTGTCTTTAATTACTTTTTTACTCATTCGTGTTTTATTTTTACGAATTTGTCTTTCTAACTTATCGATAATCAAATCGATTGCAGCGAAAGGATCTTTGTGACTTTCTTCTGCTCTTAGGATAACTTTTTTAACCGGGATTGTTACTTCTACTTTATAGTCTGGTTCAACAGCTCTAATTAAAACAGTAGCAGTAAACTCATCTCCTTCATTAAAGTACTTATCAAGCTTTGAAAGCTTCTTTTCTGCATGTTCTTTGAGGTCATTTGTGACTTTGACTTTTTTGCCACGAATTATATATTTCATATCATCACCTTCCATCTACATTATATCATAAAATACATGAAATTTATATGTTATTATATGTAAAATTATGTGTTTAATATAGAAAAAAAACTACACAAGTG
>CALVRI010000069.1 GCA_944358525.1 uncultured Bacilli bacterium
AATTTATCAACTAATTCCATACGCTTTTTAGATGAAACACTACCATCTATATAATATGAAGATATGCCTATATTGTTTAGTTTAGGAATTATTAGATCTAAAGCTTTTTTATAAGTTGTGAATATTAGCATTTTATGACCATTGGCTTTAGTTTCTTCAACAATTTTAAGAAGTTCATCTATTTTGGCACTCTCACCTTTATAATTATCAAAGATGATTGATGGGTCGATACATATTTGTCTTAGTTTAGTAAGTAGCTGTAAGATTTTAAACCTAGCCTTTGTCCAGCCTTCGGTTTGAATTAATTCATCTAATTCTTCTTTAGTTTTTTGTACTTCAGCGGCATAAACTTTTTTCTGTGTTTTGCCTAAATCAATATAAATATTATTTTCGAGTTTATCTGGCAAGTCTTTGACAACGTCTTTTTTCTTTCTTCTTAAAATAAAGTAACTTATTTGAGTGTTTAATCTGTTTAAGTTGTTATCTTCTTTGTCGATATCTTTGACACTATATAATGATTGGAATTTATCTTTGCTAGCGAGATAGCCTGGCATGATGAAGTCGAAGATACTCCAAAGTTCTAATAGACTATTTTCAATAGGGGTTCCGGTTAGAGCAAATTTAATATTAGCATTTAAGCTTTTAACTGCTTTAGAAATGCCGGTGTTTGGGTTTTTGATGTTTTGAGCTTCATCGATTGCAACTAAATCAAATGGGATTTCTTTATATTTATCTAAGTCATTTCTGACCAATCCGTAAGAAGTAATCAATATGTTTATATCATCAATATTATCTAATTCATTCAACCTTTGAGTTTTGCTTTCAGCAAATACTTTATATTTTAACTCTGAGCCAAATTTATCAAATTCTTTTTGCCAGTTATAAATAAGTGAAGTAGGGGCAATGATGAGAATTTTGGCTTTAGGATTTTCTTTAATGATGAGTTTAGTTAAATAGATTAATTGAATTGATTTTCCAAGTCCCATTTCATCAGCTAGAATACCACCAAAGCCTGATTTATAAATGTTATAAAGCCATTTAACACCAGTTAATTGATAATCTCTTAAGACTTTTAATTCATTTTTATCGAGTGGAATATCACTATCTTTATAGGTTAAGAATTTATTAATTAAGTTATCAAAATTACCACTTGTATTAATTAGAGTAGAGTAGTTTTGTTTTAAACTATCTAGGTATAAAGCACGGTACTTTGGAATGGTTCCTTCACCTTCGGTGATTTCTGTTTTAGTTAAATCTAATTCATCGGTTAATTCGTTTAGGTTTTGAAGATTGGTATCACTATTTAAATCAATAATGTTTCCATTTTTTAGACGATGGTAGTGCTTCTTAGCTTTTAGCGAAGATAGGACATCGGTTAATTCACTTTGATCAATGCCATCTAATTTAAAATTATAAGATAGAATATTATCCTTACCAATAGAGAATGATACGGTATTTTCTGTTTTCTTAACAATGCTTGTTTCTTTAATTTTTTTAGAGGTAAATACTTCGTATTCTTCACTGATTTCAAAGATACCTTTTTCTAGAAATTCACCAATTAAGTCAATGTCTTCTAGGGTGAAGTGCGCTTTATTTACAGTAAAGCCAAAATTTGATAATCTTTGGATAATATTACTTTCAAATTCGTTATCTCTAACTATTCCTGGGTCTTTAGAAAAGTAATCAATTTCTTTTGAACCATAGGTTAACTTAATTTCACATTCTACCGCACTATAGTAAAAATCAAAGTATAGTTTGACAGTAGGGGTAGTAGGCATAGTAATTTCGGTAATGTTGTCAGCTAAATGAATGTTTTCTTTTAATAAAGATAATAGGCCACCTGTAAATTTACCCAAATCTTTTTTAGAAAACATAAAACTTTCTATATCATTGTCATTAAGTAGATTATATAGTTTAAAAATATTTTCATCTAATTTATATATATTTTCTTTATCATAAAAGTAATTTTTACCTTCGATAAGTGGTTCAAAACCATTCATATTATCAATGCTTAAAGTATAACTTTCTTCATCTTTAGTGAGGTTAATTTTAAATGGATTTTCAGTTAAAAATCCATGATATTCTTTACCATTTAGAGTGAATGTTTTATCTTTTAAGACTTCCATAAAACCATCTAAATCATCATCAGTTATTATGCATTCATAATGTCCATTTTGAAAAATGTGAATATTATAATCTAATATTTTTTTATCTATTTTATCGAAGTAATATTCATTAGGGTCGTAGGTTAATTTAGATGATATTTTATAAGGTCTATTTTGGGAATAAGCATACATGAAATTACGATATTTATTATTTAAGGTATATGGTCTATCCACGCCTATTTTATAAGATACTTTTAAAAAATTATTGTAATAGTAATTTTGCTCTGTCTCTATTTCGATATTTAAAAACATTTTTTGTTTTATGGTGGACTTTTTAGGTTTATAAAAATTATCAAGTATTTGTGAACCTAAATTTATTTGATATTCTATAGGGTCTATAGTATCATCACCAAATAAAGCATCTTCATATTTGAGAATGCAGGCAGCGACATGTTTACAAGTATCCATTTTTTCATATTGCGGGCAAGTACAAAAATAGTCTTCTATTTCCTCATCGTTTTTATCCACTAATATTTCAACTTTATAATTTTTATCTATTCTTTCAGAAGTTACATTAAAATAGGCTCTTCTATAATAATCCTCATCTTCGGTTTTAATTAATTTTACTTTATTGGCTTTGTAATTTAAGCCTTTAATAAAGTCTGCTGTACCACACATTCTAATTACTTTATCATAAAGACGCATAGGATCACCTCATTTTTTTATCATACTAAAAATTAGTTATAAATACAAGTTTTTTGCCCATACTCTTTAAACATTTATTCATAAAATATTTTCGAGGAGGGTAATTAGATGAATAACTATGTAAATATGGGTGGAATGTTTCCAAATGAGTTTATGATTGCTTATCCAGAAGCTATGCCTCAAGTTAATATGCCTGTTCAAAATAATGAACTATCTAAAAGATTAAGCAAGCAAGCTGGAGATAACATGAATTTCAACAAGTGTGGATTTGATGGTAAAACAACACCAAATGAATTATATGATGTATATAATGGATTTATTAGAGGAAATATGTTTCCAAATCTATTTAATCAATATAAGCTTTCAAGACCTTATGATGTTAAACCTATGAATGAACAAGCGGAACTATTAACTAAGGTGGATGCTTATGCTTTTGCGGCTCATGATATCAATCTATATTTAGATACACACCCAAATGACAGATCGATGATTGATTTATTTAACCAACTTAGTGCGGATGCGAAAGCGGCTAGAAGAGAATACGAAAGTAAGTATGGTCCACTTTTAGTAAATTCAAATGAAGGGTATCCATGGACTTGGAATAATATGCCTTGGCCATGGGAAAACAATTAGGAGGTTTATATGTGGAAATATGAAAAAAAATTACAATATCCAGTAAATATTAAAAAGAAAAATTTACAAATGGCTAAATGTATTTTAACACAATATGGTGGGCCAGCTGGGGAACTTGCGGCTTCATGGCAGTATTTAGATCAAAGATACAATATGCCTGATGATAG
>CALVRI010000070.1 GCA_944358525.1 uncultured Bacilli bacterium
AATTTATTTGTATAACTGCCTGTCGTACAAAAAAGACTGTCATTACTGACAATCTTTTTGGTAAATTACTATTTATCGCTCTGTTAAAATAATTATACCATAAAAAAATCGAATCTTATATAGTGATCCGACTGGTTATTAATTATTTACCACACATTTTATCTAAATCAGCATCATATAGTTCTGATAATAAAATTAATCTATCAATAGGAATTTTAATAATACCATTAAAATATCTTTGACAACTAGCACGAGTGCATTTCAAATAAGTACCAATTTCTTCATAGGTATTCTTATTATTGATTTTTAATTCATTGATATTTTTTAACAAAACATCATAATTCATTTTATTTATTTTATCTTTATATTCGATATTATTATCTATACCTAAAATACAAGATAATCTAACTTTATAATAAGCAGATAATTTATCTGCAATATCTAATGGTAATAGAACAGTTCCTTGCTCCCAGTTATTGTATGTTGTTCTACTAACCCCTAAATACTTTGCAATATCATCTTGTGTTAATTCTTTTTCATTTCTTAATAGTTTTAAATTTTTTAAATACATTATTCACCACCTACAATAATTTTCTCATTAATAGTAGGTGTTTTATCTTTTTGACTGAAATGTGTAACAAATTTATCAGTTTGACCAGTTTCTGTGTTATAATTAAATAGGAAATAGCAAACCGTTACAAATGCTATTTCCTACGATTAGTTAAATTAACTCGGTCTGGTAAATTGTTAAAATCATCTCGTTCTAAAAACAATTCAAAAGGTTTAATATCTAGAGTTTTAGCAATTCGTTCTATTTTTTCAAGTGATGGACTATGTTGACCTCGTTCTAATCTGCCAACATAATTCGGACTTACTTGTAAAAGTTCTGCTAATTTCTCTTGAGTGTAATTTTTTCTATAACGATGATATTTTACATTTTTACCCAATATTGTTTTGAGTTTCATCGTATCACCTACTATTAATATGATACGATTTAATTTAGAATATAACCACAACCTAGACTGTATAGTTAAATTTAACTAATCACCCCATAAACAAATTTAAGAAAGGAGTGATGAGTAAATACTTTAATAGGTTGTTTTAAAGTAGATCAAATATGAGAGATATACCTAAATTGATGATACAGCAACTTGAATCTTTTATTAGTGATTCTAAAATAATAGATAAGTATTATAAAATGGGACATAAAATAACTTGGAATTTAGAAGATTCTACTCTAATAGTAAAATATAAAAGAAAAAAGTTTGTTATTAGTATCATTAAAAAAGATAAGCAGTATTATTGGCATTTAGAACCATACAAGAAATCTTATTTTGAAACAGAAGTAGATTTTGAACATTGCAAATTAAATTATGTATTATTTGCAATTTCTGAAAGTAGAAAGAAGGGAAAAATGTAATGAAAGAAAATAACAAAAAAGTAGTAAGTGTTGATAGTAATGATAAGACAGACTGCTTCGCATGGCGATCTAAAGTAAAATGCGATGCCTTAAAAACTAAAACTTGTAAAGACTGTGCATTTTATAAAAAGAAAGGAAATCGATGAAATTAGAAACAAAAAGAGCATTATTGATGTATAAATTATTAAGTTCTAGAGATTTTTGCCCAGAAACTTACAAAATATTAAAGTTTTGTGATCTTGATGATGCTATTAATAATATTAATGAAGATTCCTTTTATTTTGATATTAAAGTAATTAATAATCAAATAAGTGCTGAACATTTTTTGAATTTATTAGATTATTTAATACAAACTTTAAAATTGTATCTTTATAATACCAAAGGAATTATTTCTGCTTTAGAAACAATAGTTAGATGTAACAAAGATTTAGTAAATGAATATCTAATACTTCCGAATAAGTTAAGTAATGAAGAAGATAAAAAAATAATAAACGAATATATATATAAAATATTTATTTCTAATTTTATATATAATGGAAAATCTATCGATATGGTTATCGACTTTCTAAACGATAATAATATTACTATAAAAGAAATTAATTCTTACACTTTTGAAGAATTAAAAGCCATTACCGATTTATTATCCGATTTAGTTTTTTGCCAAATGGGTGCTGGTAAGGTTTATTATTTATTTTATAATATTACAGATGAATTAGAAACTTGGCTAAATACACCTAGAGTTAAAAATTCTAAAAAGCATAATGAAGAAGAACATAGACAGATATTTTTAAAAAGTTATAAGAACAATTATAAGGATATGATCAAGGCTTTTAATGTTAGGAAGAAATATTTAAAATATTTTAGAAAACCAATAAACAACTGCTAGTACAGAGTTGTTTTTTTGTGCCAACAAAAAAGAAGATTTAATCTTCTTCAAATTCTAGTTTTTCATAATCAATTATGTTTTTATTATATTTAAATTTAATCAAAAATGTAGCATTATTGATAATGTTTTCTTTTTCTTGTTTAGTTAATTGAATTTTTCTATTTAATAAGTTGAATACATCATTTCCAGTTATTCCATTATACTTATTATTAGAAAACTCATAATTTAAATATACTAATTCAGATAACAATAAAGTATTATAGTAAAGAATAGTTTTCCTTTCCTTAACTCGATAATCATAATCAATTAAACTCATAATAATCCTCCATTGCTTGAATAGTACCTCTCTAAAAAGGCTTGTCAAATCATTATTAAATATAAATTTTATAATATTCATTTTTTAAATCAATAGGATTAATTTTGTTTAACTTATAACTTTCTTGTATAAATGGTAGTATTATATCAATATCAGATAATTCTTTAACTTTGTAAGAAAGACATAATGGTTCGTATGTTTTTCGAGTTATAACATTTAAAATATGGTTATCATCATTTACACTTAATAATTTTAAATAAACTCCATACCCAGTTTTACTTATCATTACAAAGTTTCTATTATCCTTAAATACTAATCCTTTATTAGTGTAATGGCAAGTTATTGATTTAGATATTGAAGTAATTTTATTTTTTAAATTATCAAACAGTATATCATTTAAATTTTTGGGTGGATCTACTAAAAAATCAAAAGTTTGCCTCATTATTTTAACTACATAATTGCAAGTAATATTATCTTCTACAATCATAGAATAACAGATGCTTCCATTTTCATATCCTTTACGATCAAACAATTTATTATCTGTATCAAATTGTTTAGCAACTTTATGAAATGAAACTAAAAGATTACTTTGATTAATTTGTATTTCCATTATTTTTCTATTAAACTTATAAACTACATTTTTAACTAAATAATTTCTAATTATATTATCACTAATAGATAATATTTGCGAATCCAACTCATTAAATAAATTAATTGATATTTCTTTTTTGTTATAAATTATATTTTCATAGGTATTGGTATCAATATTAAACAATTTATTATTAATTTTTTTGCTGGCATCTTTTAAAGTCGGTAGTGTTATATTACTTTCATTATTGATTTTTATTTCTTCATTATTTTGATAAATTACATTATCATAAATTAAATGAAATGAAGAACAAACATCAATTTGGGTAGAAGTTTTTTGATTATTTAAAGGGCTTTCTTGAAATTTATATGTGTTGCTGTATTGACACCAAGATTACA
>CALVRI010000071.1 GCA_944358525.1 uncultured Bacilli bacterium
TCTTATAGGTAGATAAATATTATGAGAAGTTAAAAGAGAAACTCCTTATTTTATAAGGAATTAGTCTTTATTTACTTCTCATAATGTTTTTTGTATTATACTCCTGTATTCATAAATACAAAAAGGAGTGTGATGAAAATGAATACAAAACAATTATTTTTAAGGAAAGGAGATTATTTTAGTTATTTAGAAGAACTTGGAATGTGTAAAAATACAATATGGGTAAATAAGTATGTAATTAATAATTTTGAAAAATATTGTATGACTAATGACATTAGTACAATAAATAAAGATGTTGTTAAACAGTTTTATTTAAATAGCCTTGATTATGTTAATAAAACGAAAAATTACCAATACGTTTTAAAAAGACCAATACTAGCCTTTTTAGATTATTGTAATACTGGTTCATTCTTAAAAGAATATTCTAATAAGAAAGTAGAACACATAATTATAAATAATGATTTTAAAAAAATATTCAATGAATATAAGAATAATATTTTACTTCAATCTGAATTGTCTAATAAAAGTGTTAATAGAAAAGTTAGAGTTATAACTAATTTACTAAATAATATTTCTAATATGGGTATAAATAAATTAGAAAGTTTAAATGAACAAATAATAACTACCTATATAAATAGAAATTTAAATATTTATAGTAAAAGTACTATTAATTGTTATAAAAGTATTATAGTTGAATTTTTAAGTTATCTTCACGATAATAACTTGATATCATTCTCAAAAAAATTAGTAACTTACAAATCATCTAATTCAAGAGATATTGTTGCCAGTAGTTTTACAACAGATGAGGTTAAAATGATTTTAGACTCAATCGACACATCAACTAAGCATGGCAAACATCATTATTTAATTATAGTTTTACTAGCATATTACGGACTAAGAGTTGGGGACATAATGAAATTACAATTTAAAAATATAAATTTTAATACCAACAAAATATCATTAATACAGAGTAAAACAAAGGTAGAACTTGTTTTACCTTTAGTTGATGAAGTAAAGTTTGCCTTACTTGATTATATAAAAAATAGTAGACCATCTAATACAAATAACGACTACATTTTACTTACAATACATGCACCACATAAGGAGTATACTAACATTGACGCTTTTTATACTATTATTAGCAGAATAATTCTAAACTCTGGTATAAGTTTGGATGATAGAAAAAATGGGAGTCGTGTATTTAGACACAGTTTGGCTACAAACATGATAAATAAAAATGTTGAATTGTATAAGATAAGTAATGTTTTAGGACATAAAAGTACAAGGACAACAAGTAAATATATAAGCAGGGATACAAATCTTCTAAAAGAAATAACTTTGGAGGTTAATTATGAATGACAATATATATATTCCAAATTTTAAAAGTATTTTTAAAGATGAATTATTTGATTTTATTATGTTTAAAAGAAGTAATGGTTATAAATATGGTAGAAGAAAGTGTTATAATTTTATTAGGCTTGATACTTTTTTTATTCATTATAAATTAGATGAGAAAAAAATAACTAATGAATGTATTGATGAGTGGCTTAAACAATTTAGTAGTTTATCTATTAATACAAAACAACTTTATTATGGTGTAATTCATATGTTTACAGAATATTTAGTATGCAGAAATTATACAAATATTACTATTCCAAGTATTAATTATTTCAATGGGAAATCTGGATTCGTTCCTTATATTTATACTAAGAAAGAATTAAAAGATATATTTAATGAAAGTAAGAATAATGATACTCTTTATATGACATTACATCTACTTTATCATTGTGGTTTAAGAATTAGTGAGGTTGGCAATTTAAAACTTTCTGATTTTAATATTTTTAATAAAACTATTATCATAAGGCATAGCAAAAACGATGTAACAAGATTAATTCCTTTAACAGATGCCATAACCAGTATGTTGCAAAATTATATTGGTTCAAAAAATCTTAATCAAAATGATTATATTTTTGAATGTAAAAATAAAAGACATACCTTTCAACTTAAAGTTAGAGAGAATTTTCATAAAGTCTTAGAAAAAACTCAAATTAAAAAAAGAGAAAATGATAAGTGGCCTCGTCTTCATGATTTAAGACATACCTTTGCAGTGCATGCTTTAGAACAAATGCAAGACAAAGGATTTGATCTATATACATCTTTACCATCATTATCAATTTATTTAGGACACAAATCAATTGTTGAAACTGAATATTACTTAAGATTTACTTCTTCATACAGTAATAAAGTTTTAACTTCCAATGAATATATAGATGATTTATACATTGAAAAGGAGACATATAAAAATGAATGATAATTTAAACTATTATATTTCTATATATTTTAAAGATTATCTTCCAAAAGTTATTGGAGTTTCCAAAAATACATTATTATCTTATAGAGATACATTCTTAATATTGTTAGAATATTTAGAAAATAAACTAAACAGAAATATAAATAAACTTAAAATAAATGATATAACTTGTGATGAAATTAGAAGTTTTTTAAATTTTCTAGAAGAAAATAAGCATAATAGTATATCAACTAGAAATCAAAGACTAGCGGCTATTCACTCATTTTATAAATTTCTCAAAACAAAAGAACTATCTTATTTGGATTTATTCACACAAATATTATCGATTCCATTTAAGAAAGCTCCTAAAAATACTATAACATACTTTTCTAAAGATGAAATAAGTATTTTAATAAATTGTCCTAATGCTTTAACTAAAAACGGTTATAGAGATTATGTATTATTATTACTTATGTATGAAACGGCTGCAAGAGTACAAGAAATATGTGATATTAAAAAAAATAGTATTCAGTTTAAAGAAACATATACATATGTAACTATAACTGGCAAAGGTAATAAGACAAGAACTGTTCCAATTAATAGTAATCTTTCATTAATTTTAAAAGATTATTTTGATACCTTTAAAATATCTGATGATGATTATCTATTTAAAAATAAAAATAATAATAAATTAACTACAAAAGGTATAAGTTATATTTTTTCTAAATATGTACATAAATCGCAAAATAGTTATCCCGAAAAATTTAAAGAACATTATAGTCCTCATAGTATGCGTCATTCTAAAGCAATGCATTTATTAGAATCTGGTGTTAATTTAATATATATTCGTGATTTTTTAGGACATGAATCTGTTATTACTACCGAAATATATGCAAAAGCTAATCCTGTTGTAAAAGAGAAACAAATTATCGAACATGCATATAATATAACTAATGATTCAAAATATACTGATAATACAAAAGAAGAACTGTTAAATTTCTTAAAAACATTATGAGAAGTAAATAAAGACTAATTCCTTATAAAATAAGGAGTTTTTCTTTTAACTTCTCATAATATTTATCTACCTATAAGCTAAA
>CALVRI010000072.1 GCA_944358525.1 uncultured Bacilli bacterium
TTTATATTTACTTTTCTTTCATGAGCAAGAAAAGTAACAAAAGAACTCTACCTCCCGATACCAATTTTTCTTTGTCAATTATAAAACCATGACTATAACGCTCTAAACTCGCTTCGCTCAAACAGTAGAGCTAAATTCATAGTCATGGTTTTATTCTTGCCAATAGCCTACGGCTACCGCAAAATTCGCTAACGTGAGGGATATTTGGTTATTATTTTTATCATATTTTTAACTTTCTAAGTTACAAATTCTTTCTTATTCTTAAATTTTGGAAATAAATTATTTTAGATTGTGATAATGTTTCTTTTGGTAAATTTAATAAATTCTCAATATCTTCTGGCATAATGCTAAAATTATATACAGAAGCTAACTCATCCATAAAAGATTTTGCCGTAAAAACATTTTCATTCAAAAGCATTAATACTGCTGTTTTTAACAATGATGGCTGTCTTGTTAATAAAATATCATCTAAGGGTTCATTTCTTCTCATTTTATTTTTTTGTAATCTACGTATCATTAATTGATATTCATCTATATTAATTACTTTTAAATCAAAAGCTCGATATAACATAGCTTGAATTGACACATGCCATTTATTTTTTAATTCAATATAACCACTTATATTTAAAGGTGTATTTTCAACATCTTTTTTAAAAGATTCTCTAGGCAACAAAAATGCAGAAGCAAATTTATTAGCTTCTCGTTCTTTTTCCTTAAAATAACTACTTTCTTCAAGTTCATCACTATCTATATCCCATGAATGTAGACAAATATGTCCTAACTCATGAGCAATGTCAAAATGTATTCTAGCTGCAGATGTTTTATTATTCGAATATGCTATCAGATATTTCATATAAGCACCATTATCAATTCGTTTGCTTAAAGCATCTACATAATTATTTGAAGAATTATTTGTACTAAATGATGAAACTAGAATTCCATGTTTTTCTACTTCATATATAATATTTTCAATTGGTCTATTTCCCAAATTCCAATATTCACGAAGTAAATTTGCCGTTTTCTCTGGATCTCTTTTTAAATTTTCTTGATTAAAATTTGGTAAATCTAGTTTTGGGAATATAATATACTCTTTTAAAAAATCATATATTATATTAATGAAATCTAACTTTAATTGAACTTCTTCTCTATATTTTTTTGTTGTGGTTAGTAGAGATCTAAAATATACACTACTATACGGAAAAGATATATTTTTTTCATAAAAAAATCTAAAAGGAAAATTTAATTCCTTAGAAATTTTACTAATTATACTTTCACTAGGATTCGATTGCAAATTATTTTCATACATAGATATTGTTTGTCTCTGACAACCTATTTTTTCTGCTAAATCCTTAGTAGTTAATCCCCGATATATCCGTGCCATTTTTAATCGTTTTCCATTAATTTTCATATTAAAAACTTCCTAATTAGGAGTTATATTTTTTCTCCTCCATTTTTTTGTTTATTTTTAAATTATTATCATTAATACCTTTTCTTGCAATAGCTTTCTTTGTCAATCCTAATCCATTATTTGGTTCATTAGCTAAAGGATCATCATTTTTATCAACTTTATCCAAATCCATATTTGGTTCAATATAAATACTTTTTGTAAAATCCATTTCTTCATGTATATCCAAATTATTATCAAATATAACTGCTCTTATTGAAGATATATTTGATATTTCTTTTGAAGGATTAAACAATATACTCACAACACAATTTATTTCTAACTCCGATAAATTTAATTCTTCTTTTATTTTTTTAAACTTATCTGATAATAATTTTTCATCTTTATCATCATCAAACAATAATAATTGTTTTACTTGCGAAGGAATATTTTTATTATATTCATTTAAAAATTGACATAAATAATGTGTTTTTTTCCCTTTATCAATATCTTTTTTTAAACCGTTTATACGTTTTTCTTGAAAAAATAAATATAAATTTTTTGTTTTATTATCAAAGGCTACGCCATACTGCCATATAGAATGTTTAATAAAGCTATACACGAATCTATTATTAAAAAATTCCTTTGATAACAAAGTATAAAAAACGTCCCATGGATCAGTTCTTTTACTATTATAAGTGGATCTATCTTTATTAGATAATAATATATTTCCAAAAAAACCTTCCTGTGCAGATTTTATTACATGTCTTATAAATTCTTCTGGTACTTCCATAAGCGACCTCCTTATATTGTATAATTTTCTTTCATTATAGGACATTTCTCTTAAAACGTCAATTAAACGTTATTTTTATTTTTTTTAGTAAAAAGATGAGTGTATGATACTTATTTTTAAAAAATCCTCATAATATAAATATCTTATACTATGAGGATTTTTCAATAATACCTAACCATTTCCCGCATTTTATCATCTTTTTACAATAGCTATTAGCTATTGGTAAAGATAAAGCTTTTAATTCTACTGTTAAGCCTTGCGAGTTTTAAGCATTGTATGAAATGATAATTTTTTCTAAAGCTAAAATTTATCTGCGGTGATTTTAACATAGTTCTTAGTGCTTTAGCACTCTAGAAATATGTTATGCAACTTGTTGTGATTTGGTTCGTTTCTTTATCACTAAAGAAATGAACATAACTATTTTTTTAACTCTTTTATTTTTTTAATGCTTAAACCTGTTACATCAGCGATAAAATTAACATCACTGCCATTTGCTAACATTTTCAATGCAATTTCTATTGCTTTATCTTCTGCACCTTTTTTTAGACCTTCTTTTAACCCTTTTTCTAATCCTTCTTTTAGTCCCTCTTGGCGATTATATAAGATTGTAGAATTATAATCTCTTATCGCTTTTTCTTGTATTTCATATTGACGTCTTTTTATCTCATCTTGTGAAAATACCATCTCATAATTTAAAGCTTCTTTTATTACAGGATTATTCATAGCTATCGCCTCTCTTTGTTCATCTGTACATTTAGGTGAAAAATATGCTATCCAGTTTTCAGCTTGACGTAACTTACGTATATCACTTAATTTGAATTTATTCAATTCTATAAAATGCAATTCCAAATCATCTATTAATATATCCTGTGTTTTATCATTATAAACATGATATGAATTGTGACATGTTTCATATGGCAAATAATTAAAATTTAATAAATTAATTGTAATCGTCTGTTTTAATTCATCATAATTTTGACCTTTATTGAGTTGATAAGCATATAATCTTGACCAATAATATAACGAACGTTTGGAAAAATATTCTTGTTTCGTTACTTGTATTTCAACATTTATGAGTGTTCCATCATTTAATTTTGC
>CALVRI010000073.1 GCA_944358525.1 uncultured Bacilli bacterium
TTTATATTCCAAAGCAGCAATAAGTCTTGTAAATTAAATGTTACTTCATAAACCTGCATTTAGTCTAAAAATTCACGCGTTTTTTGAAAAAAATATAATACTGGAAATTGACAATTCAGTTTTGATAAGTTTGAAAGTATATTAAGAGTAATATACCAGCAATTAAAAAACTACTTCCTAATAATTCTATTTCATATAATCTTTTTTCATGATAAGAAGCTTTTTCTAATGCTTTATAATTTCTAATAAAGAAGTAAATATAAATTAATAATGTTACTATTAATGTAATTTTAAAAATTTTATTGGATTTATCTTGATATGTTTCTTGGTTTGTTGTTACATACTCCTCCTCTATTTTATCACCATATACATTTAAAAGAGAGATGATGGCAAAAATAATCCAAAGAAGTTCTTCAAATTTTAGTCTTTTAATTTCATTTGTGGTATCATTCATATTATATTTTATTCTATTAAAAATATTGTAATGATTTTATATTAAAATTAAAAAGTCTTTGATTTTTCATTTATATCAAAGACTAACTATTAAATTATATTTATTTTAACTTTTTTAATAACTTTTTACTATTTAACAAGATTCTATCTTTGGCTTCTGTTTCTCTAAAACGTGGTAATAGTTTAAAGTCATCTAATATTCTATATACTAACATTCTTTCATCTAGGTATTTAATGTTATTTAACTCTTTATAATATTTCTTTATGTATTCAAATAAATGTTTATAATCTTCTGGTTTTTGATATGGATCCATTTCGATATTAGCCCATTTCCACGGAGTTTCTACACTCATATATAACAATCTCAAATCATAATCAAATGGCGCAATTATAGAATCGTTGAAGTCAATTAGTTTTATGTTTTTATTATTATCTATTAGGATATTATCGAAGTGCAAATCATTGTGTATTAATGAAAATTTATTATCTGATAATATTTCATCATATTTATCTAATGATTTTAAAATTATGTCTTTTTCTTCTTCACTAAACATGTCAGTAGTTTGATTGAAACTATCTAATATTTTATTTTTTATATTTTCGCTCCAGTTATATTCGGGATAATTTTTTAAATGTATTTTTTGTAATATTTTCACAATTTTTTGAATTAATTTTTCTCTTTCTTGTTCATTCATTTTATACCAATGATAGTAAACTGTCTTGCCATTTACTTTTTCTATTATTTCGTAGACATAAGGTATAACTCTTTTAGATTTATCAAATTTATATAATGTTGGAATATTGTTATTATCTTTATTAGAATTATAGAAATTAGCTTCAGTATCAAACAATTTTTCTTTTTCTATGTTATCACAAACTTTAATAATAAATGTATCATTCACATCAAAGATGCTATTATTAAATCCAGCATTTACCTCTTCTATTTTTGAAATGTTTCCAAAGATATCTTGATTAGCCTCAGTTATTTTACGAGCAAGTTCTAATCTTTTTTCGGTTAAATTTTCTTTTACTTCAAATATTTTGAATACTACTTTAGTATTCTCATCAAAGTTAGGATTAACTGATTTAAAGTAATTTATATGAGTTTGTTGCCAATTTACAAAATCATCTTCTTCTAATTTAGAAAGATTTTCATCGATGTTTTTAAATTCTGTTATTATTATTTTTAATGTTTTAGTTATGCAGGCCTTCTTTTCATTATCAAAAACTAATACTTCTTCATAATTATTTGGAGTGTTTTTTTCATTATATAAATAAGTTGTGGCAGTTTGCCAACCTAATAATACTCTTTTAATTTGGTTATCATTATCATAAGCAAATCTCCATGTTTTTAAATTGTTATTCATAATATCACTCATCTCTAATAACCATTTTATATGAAAAATCTTTATTTAACAAGAGATACTGAAGATGAATTACAAACAAAGTATATAATCCATTTTTATAACCATCAATATTCAAATTTAAACCTTATTTATATTATTGTACTATCCACTCACCCCTTTTAGTTGTTCCGATTCTTCTAATTACTCCTTTATCAATAAGTATTTTTATGTTTCTCTGAATAGTTCTGATATTAACACCCAAAAGTCTTGCTAAAGTTGCTTGAGTTATTGATGGAGAATCTTTCATTAAATTTATAATAGCATTTTGAATTTCGGTAAATTTATTATGTTTAAGTTTAATTTTGTTAGATTTAAATTTATTTTTATTAAAAGGAAAAGTTACTCTAATAAAATTGGGAAAAAATTCAAAAGAACTCTTATCATAGCTTTCTAAAATTCTAATTATCCCTGTTCCCATTTGCTCTACCAAATCTAAATCATTAAATACCTTCATTAATTCTTTGTTTTTTGGCAATGAGAATCCTTCTAAAAATTCTTCTTTTGTTACATTTTCTTGAATACCTCCATTAGATGATATTACTAATTTATCATTAAATAGTTCAAACTTTGGAGAATATTCGTTTGACCAATCATTATGAACTATAGCATTTACTACAGCTTCTCTAACGGCTATATAATCATACATTTTGACTTCTTTTCTCTCTGGATATTCAATTTTAGTAAAATTTCTATTTTCTATCTCTAATTTATTTAATATGTTTTTTGTAGCTTTTATAACAGAACAGTTACCAAAGTCCTCATTTTCTATTAAATTCACTGCATTATTTCCATCATACTTTCCAAATCTAATTGATATATCATTGTTATCAGCTAGTAAATATGCATTATAATTATATTTACCATTATCAGTATATAAACCTAATTGTCTTAAAAAATTATTATTGATGTTAAAGCCCTTTTCTTCATAATATATTTTTAGCTGACTAAATTTTAAATCCTGTTTAGGGGCTTCTATGTTTTTCAATGAGTTTTTTGTTCTTTTACTAAATTCACTATTTATCATTTCACTAGGCATATTTTGAATAGAGCTACCTACTCTGATAAAACAACTATCAGGAGTCATTCCCATTCCCTTTAAATAGTATGGTCTTTCATTTCCGCGAGCAATTACTATTTTTATATATTTTTTATTGTTTTTTTCAAGTACTACAACATCATAAAGTCCTAGTGTTGATGGCATGATATTATCTTTAATTTTATCTTTTATTTTTCTTTGAAGTAAATCTATGTCACCATTTATTCCTATTATATTTCCTTTATCATTTACACCAATAAAGATATTTCCACCAGCAGTGTTTAAAAAAGCAATAACTTCTTGTTCAAATTTATC
>CALVRI010000074.1 GCA_944358525.1 uncultured Bacilli bacterium
AAGATAAAAGTAAAATACTTCGAAAGATAAAGTAATGATTTTTCTATTATTTTACTTATTGTGTCATAAAGTGAAGATAAAAGAATATCTTTACTTTTTTTTCATATTATTTATGTGGGAAATAAGCTTTTACTATGCTTTAATTTATTTTAAAAAATGATTGACAAACATATAAGTGACCGTTATAATAAATAACCACTTAGTAAAAATGAGGAGTAGAAATGAAAAATAGAGGGTGGAAAATAGTAATTTTAGTATTATGTATTATTATTTGTATTTTATTATATATAAATTTTAAAAATCAAAATACTAGTTATTTATATGTTGGTGAGATAGATAAAATAGAAGATAATGTGGATGATTTGGATTATTATAAAAACATTATCAATTCAGCTAGAAAAAAATATAATAATAATGATGTTGTAGGTATTTTAGAGATAAATAATACAGATTATATTGTTCCTGTAATGCAAGGTGATGATAATAAATATTATTTAAAACATACACCTTATGGTGAGAAAAGTTCTATGGGTTCAGTGTATTTAGATTATAGAGTTGATATCGACTCTAGTAAAAAATTATTAATTTATGGTCATAACTCTTCAAATGTTGATATGCCATTTAAAATATTGGAAGAGTTTTATGATAGAGATTATTACGATAATCATAAGTATGTAGAGGTAACTACAAGCAATACTAAGAAAAAATATGAGATATTTTCAGTATTTGTAGAAACAAGTGATTTCTCATATATGGATATTACTTTTGATAACGATGATGAGTATTTAAATCATATTAATAATTTAAAAAGTAAATCTATGTATGATACAGGGGTTACTTTATCTAAAGATGATGAGATTCTTATACTTCAAACTTGTAGTGAGCATCCAGATTACCGTAATTATCAAAAAAAATATTTATTAATAGTGTTGAGGAGGGTATAGTACATGAAAAAAGTTAAGTTTTTTCTTGCTGCTTTATTAGTTTGTCTAGCACTTCCTAATGGTGTGGATGCGTTAGAAAAGAATTACTGCACCGTTTTTGAAAATGGTACACAAGTAGTGGATGCTGATAAAGTAGATGAATTTGAAAAATACTTGAAAGAAAAAGTTTACAATTTAAATAATGGCAGTGGAATATTAGGGGATTATAGGTATAGTTACATAGTGAATGTCAAAACAGATGAAGTAACATTAAAGACAGATGTGGAGACAATTACCGTTTCAGATAAATTTGACACCGAGGAAGAAGCAATTGATTATTATAATGGTATTATTTTAGACAAACCTTTTGAAAAAGGTGAATACAAACTTTCTACTGTAGAAGTTCCTAGAACTGAAACAGTTAAAAGTGGTAGTACTATTTGTAATGGTCTTGAGTGTTTAGAAGAAATAAGTAATTTAAATAGTCAATTAGGACCAAATCAAAAATTATTTTATAATGTTACCATTAAAGATGTAGAAGGAACTGAAAGTACAAAAGTTACTTATAAAGATAACAATGGTGTTGTATATTTTGGTACTATGGAAGAAGCTAAAGAATTTGCAGATAAATATACACCTACTTTAGATGGACATAAGTTTGTTAAAAATGAAGTTTTATCTAAAGTTTCAACTACTGAAACTTCAAAAACTTATGAAGAAATATATGGTAATAATGTTTTTGATACAGAAACTGATGCTGTAAGTGCATTAGATAAATTTAAAAATGAATACAATGTTACAAGTAGTAATATTGAAACTGTTAGAGATAATAGCGAAGATAAAACTTCAAGTGGTAGTGAAACGTTTAATACTGAAGCAGAGGCTGATAAGTGGATTCAAGAAAATGCTATTGATAGCACTTTGGGTGAATTAAAAGCTAATAAAACAACATCAAAAGAAAAATATGATGAAGGTACTATTGAAGGAGAATATTCATCTAGAGAAGATGCCGAAGCTGCAATTGATGCTTTAAAGGCACAAGGTTATATCGTTGAAGGTAGTATTATTAGTGAAGTTCCTGGTGGTATTACTGGTGAAGTAGAAGAAAAAGTTTATAAAAATGAGGATAATGTAGATTCTTATACATTTGGAATAGGTACTGATTATGTGGTTATTAAACAAGCTAGTGGTGCAATTGCTGTTTGGACTAAAGAAGAATTAACTAGTCAACAACAAGCTTTATTTATTGAAAGCTATAGAGAAAATGCAGGTGATAATTCAAGCGAAAATGCATCTACAGTAAAATTTATATCAGGTTTTGGAACTTTTGATTTATCTGAGTTAGGAAATGGCTGGGGGACATCATATACATTTAGTGAAAAAGATAATAATGTTGTTTTATCAGCAAGCAAAGATAAAATTTCACACGTTATGTATGGAACTTTAGTTCGTGAAAATACTAAATATGTATTAAGTGGAACAAAATATAAAGAAAAAGATGTTTATAAAGTAGATTGGACTAAAGTAACTTATGGATTTGATTATAAGTTAAATGCTAGTGCATTAGTAAATGAAAAAGTTACTAAATACATGGTTGTTTCTATATTTAATAAACTAGAAAAAGAAGCTACATTAGAATATAGAATTGATGAAACATTCTTTGATAAAAAGATTGAATTAAGTTATGAAAAATATATTCCAGTAGTTAAAGAAATTGCTTATATTGATTGGATAATTAATAGATGTGAATATCAAGATTCAAATGATAATAATACTGATAATAACAAAGATAATAATATTGTAGTTACTAGCCGTGATTATCCAAATCCACCACAAACTGGTGTTAAGGCAAATATATCTATTATTAATTTATTAATGTTAGCAGTTTTATTACTAGGATATAGACTATATAGAGTAGTAAAAAATAATTAATTTTAAGATCTCGTTTTGAGATCTTTTTCTTTACTTTAAAATAATTTTTACGATTTTATATTGATATTGATAATTATTTATGTTAGAATATAGAAGAAATTTGAGTGATTGTGAAAAAAAACCGAAAAAACACTTGTCAAATTTCATAAAATAATGTACAATGATAAAGTCGAATGAGAAATGGGCCTGTAGCTCAGTTGGTTAGAGCACACGCTTGATAAGCGTGGGGTCGTAGGTTCAAGTCCTACCAGGCCC
>CALVRI010000075.1 GCA_944358525.1 uncultured Bacilli bacterium
TTTAGCACCCCTAATAAAATTCTAACAAGAATTTATTTGAATTCCTTGATAGGCATTCATTTGAATGCTAATATTTATTTATAGAATAGAATAATAACGGAAAGTTGTCAATATGTGAATAAAAGACAAAATTATTATTCATAATAGTAGTAGGAGGAATTTAAATGAGAAGAAGATTAAATAGTAGACAAAGGAACTATATTATTGCTGGTTTATGCATGATATTAGTTATAATGGGAGTAGGATATGCAGCATTTCAAAGTCAATTAAAAATAAGTGGAACAAGTAATATAACAAGTGACTTTGCAGTTAGAATAACAAGTATAACCCCAAATAGCATAGTAGGAGGAGCAGCAGATAAATCAGAAGTAACAACACATACAGATACAACTGCGACATTTGGAACAACCCTTCAAAGACCAGGAGATTCTATTACATATGATGTAGTAATAAAAAATGAAGGTAATATTGATGCGACATTAAAAACAATAAGTAAAACAGATACAAGTAATTCAGCAATATTATTTGAAACATCAGGAGTAAATGAAGGAGATGAACTTGGAGTAGGAGAAAGTGCAACAATGAAAGTTAAAGTAACATATAATCCTTCTGTCACAAGTCAACCAGAAAATCTAGAAAGTAGTTTAAAAATAACGTTAGATTATGAACAAAGTAATGGAGGAAGTGTAGGGCCAGGACCTGGAGGAGATCAAACAATAGGAGGGCAAGAAGTAGAGTTAGTAGAATCAGGTGATGGCTTATACGAAGATAGTTATGAGGCTGGAAGATTAATATACCGAGGACAAGATCCAGATAACTATATAACATTCAATGGAGAAACATGGAGAATAATAGCCAAAGAAATAGATGGAACATATAAAATAATTAGAAATGATGTTTTAGCAGATCGAGCATACGATGAAGCAAATCACCGAAGTACAGAAAACAACTCATATTGTACCGATCCATCAAGCGGCTGTGGAGTATATGCAGCAGTATCAGGAACATTTTCATCACCAAGCGGATCACAAAGTGGAACAGTAACCGAAGATTCAAGTATAAAAATATATTTAAATGATGATTATTATGTAAATAATTTAAATAGTACAGCCAAAGGACAAATGACAAGTCATTCATTTAATATAGGGGCAGTAGAAAGTTTAAACAATAGTGGAGAAGAATCAGATAGTATAGAAAAGAATATAGCAGGAGAAAAGATGTACCAATGGACAGGAAATGTGGACTTGCCAATGTATCAGATATATTAAGAGCCAGCATCAATCCACTATGTACATCTGCTTCTACTTCGTTTGATGGTGCTGGTGATGAATGCAATAGTAATTACTTATTAGATAAAGGAAGTGCCAGTTCATTATATTACTGGACAATAAATGCTCTTTCTAGCGAGTCTGGTGGCTATTCTTATGGGGTTTGGAATGGTTGTGTGGCTGGTTCGGATGCGTGTGTGTACGGCGGTTTTGCTTTTAGGTCTGGTAGTGCTCCCCGCCCAGTTGTCTTTTTGAAATCTGATACTACTTTGAATGGAAGTGGAACTTCAGAAGATCCATTCATCATAGTGTAATAAATACATAGTAATAAGAACTAATTAGTAAAGGCAAAGCCTTTGTAACGACCGCGAAACGGTCGTTTTATATTAGAGGTATTTTGTTAACAAAAAGTAACCAACAATTAATTATGAAAATTTTGCTTTTTAAGGTATAATTGTTTTAGGAGGATTAGGTATGTCTGATGTAGATAAAATAATAAAAGAAAATGATTATGTTATAAGTAATAGTGAAGAATATAAGGATGATAAGGTTGTTGTTTTAAAAGAAAGTTCAGAGTTTTTAAAATGGTTTTTAGGTGATAAGAATTTACATGATAAAAAAATAGGATTTATTTTAGATGAAGATGGTACTGTAAAAAAAATGGAGGTACTTTATGAATTTTTGAAGTATTATTTATCGGTTAAAGATAAATTGAATTTAAAAATGGAAGACTACAACAGTTTATTTGTTAAGGGTTATAGTAATAGATTTTTAGAAGAGGCTTTAGAACAATTTGTTTCTAGTAATAAAGGTGGTAAATTTTTAAGAGCTTGTTTAATTGCTTTAGGTTATCAAAGTTTTGGAAATGATGATGATAATTATTTAGCTTTAGGTTGTGCTTTAGAATTATTTCAAACTTCAATTTTAATTCATGATGATATTATTGATAAAGCTGATAAAAGAAGAGGATTAGATACTATTCCAGTTAAGTATCAAAAGATATATGGTGATCCTATTAAAGATGGAAATGATTTTGAAGGTAAGCGAAAAGATATTGGAAATTCAATGGCTTTATGTTTAGGTGATTTAGGATTTTATTTGGCTTTACAGATTATAGTACAAAATTATAGAAATAATGAAAATTTAGATAGGGTTTTAGAATATTATAACTCAGTTGCGATTAAAACTTGCGAAGGAGAAATGGTGGATGTTATTTTACCATTTTATGAAGAGTTTTATGGTGAAGAAGATGATTTAGAAAGTCATGTAATGGAAATATATAAATTAAAAACAGCATGGTATTCGGTAGTTGGACCGTACTGTATGGGAGCTATACTAGGTGGTTTAGATGATGAGAAGGTTCATAAATTAGAAGATGCTTTGATTAATTTAGGTGTGGCTTTTCAAATTAAGGATGATTTACTTGGTATTTATGGTGATGAGAAACATATTGGTAAATCAGTTACATCAGATGTTAGTGAATATAAGCAAACGATTTTATATGCTTATGCGATTAATACAAAGTACAGAGATGAGTTATTAAAATATTATGGTAAAGATATAAGTGTGAAAGAGATGGATAAGGTAAAAGAGATATTTGATAAATCTGGAGCTAGAGAATATGCGAATAAAACTATGGATAAATTATTTAAAGATAGTTTTAAAGATATATTAGATTTGGATTTTTTAAGTACTGATAAAAAGAAATTGTTATTAGGATTTGCGGAATTTTTAAAGGTTAGAAGTAAATGATTAAAAAAATAGTATTATGTTTATTTGCTTTATTG
>CALVRI010000076.1 GCA_944358525.1 uncultured Bacilli bacterium
TATCATAATAAGAAATAGATGTATCTCTATTATATTTATCTTTTGTATTATCCCAAATTAATTTTAAAATATCATCTTTAAAATCATTAAAATAGTCTAAACTTCTATATAAGTCTTTTAATGAAAAATCAAATTTTTCGAAGAAAACATCTTTGTTATTAAATGTTTCATTTTTACTTCCAGGAAATAATATTCTAGAAAAGATTAGTAATTCAAATATTTTATTTAAATCATATTGCATTTTTAATTTCTTTTGTTCATTACTAAGAAAGTTATCTATTTGTAGTTCTTTATAAATTTTCTTTAATACGATATAGCCAAGATTTTTAGAATTAACATTTTCATCAATAGTTTTTGTATTAAGGTTTTTAATGGTATATTCAGTTATTTCATTGTTATTTTTTTCTTTGGCAATATTTTTAAAATGTTCTATAGGGTTATCAAATTGTTTTTCCAATTCATCTAGGTAACCTATTTTTTTAATAGTTCTATGTTTTATTTTGCCATATTCATCTCTATAACCTTGGACAAAAGAAAGATATATTCTATTATGACTTTTACTTTGTTTGAGAAACATATAATCACATCCTAATAAAATTATAACACGATATACAAAGATAGACAACATTAAAATAGAAAAAATTTGACATAAAAAAAGCCTTATACTATAAGGGGTGTTTTAAGATTATCAAATACTCAAACTGTCAAACTTCGGGAGGAAGCGACAAGAGCGCAATAAAATTTATTTTATTTCTTATGTTCTAGATTAAAAACTTATAAAATATATATTTAACCTTAAATTTTAGGTGTGAATAATGCTTCATTTTCTTATATTTGATGATATATAAGAATTTATTGGATATGAATAGTTATCTCTTTTTTTACAAATTTCTTTAATCAATTTACATCTTAAATTACACATGATATACTATTATAATAACAGGAGTAAAAGGGTGTGGTGTATAGTATGAAAATAAGACAATTATGGGAAAAAAAATCTAAAAAGAAGAAGATATTGTTTGTAGTGTCAGTCATAATTTTTTTTATTCTAATAGGAATTTTAATATTTATTTTTAGAGATACTAAACTGTCTCAAACGATAAAAGATGGTGAGATGTATCAATTAAAAAATGGAATTTATATTAGTGATGATGTGGATGTTATCTTTAACGACCAAAAAGATATCACAAAAGTACGTAGTGACTTACAAGAAATCGCCTATGATTATGTATATGAAAGCGATTTAATAAAAAAAATATCATACTCAGGGATATATAACCAATTAAATGTTGATGGAAGTGTTGAATTTACGTATGATGATAATAAATTACAAAAGTTGAAATTAATTAACTCAGGATATACTAGTTATACAGAGGAATATTTGTTTTATTATAATCAAAAGCAGCAATTAATTGCCATAACGAATGAAAGTAATTCAAATGGTACAATAGGACTTGGAAAGTGTTATTTATATTATGATGGTGACTACATTTTAGAAGAATGTGAAAAAAACGAGGGCCAATCAAATTATCATGCCCAACGAATTTATAAAAAACAAACAAAAAAAAGAATCAACTTTTTTTCTGAATATCAATTTCTTCCTTTTGTTGAATATTTATCGTTTTTTGAAAATCATCTAGGGAGTTCGTATTTACATTTTTTTGAAAAAAATGATAATCTCATGACTCCAGTTTTTTTAGGTATGTTGCTTCATGAAAAAGTGATAAAAAATAATGACGGAAAAGAAATAGTAGAAGGTAAAGAAAATTATTTAGATAAGAATAATCATGTGATTAAAACTGATTTAAAAGATTATGGTACAACGTATATAAAATATAATGACAACTCATTTATAATATGGGAAAATAATAAATTAATGGATTCTTATCAAAAAAGTATTTGTACATCAGTCAAAGAAAAGAATAAAAAAGTTGGTTATCAAGTGCAGGAAAAAAGTTTAACTAAAGAACAATATAAGGATGAAATTTCTGAGTTTTCAGATTATCAGCTAGAAAGAGAATTACAATATATGATTGAAAATTGGGAACAAGTGACAAGCGAAAAATATCAAGAACAATTTATTGTTGCTCCTACCATACATGCAATTATTCCTACAGAAACAGACCAGCCAACATTAAATATTGAATTCCAAGTTACATATTCTACAGATAATATGAAATATCCAGAGAATAAATATATGGATACGAAACTATTTGATTATCAAACAAATATGAATGTTTTCTTAAATGATGTAAATGTTAATTCTATGTGTAATTTTGATACTGGAAAGTGTTCATTTTCTTTAAAAAATGGAATGAATAAAATTGAAATATATGCTGCGAATAATTATCAAAAATCCACTTCAGAAACTTATCAGGTTGTTTTTCAGCCTTCCAAACCTCAAATCACTTTAAAAAACAATATTGTAAATAGTATGATTACACATGATGGTAGAGTGATGGAAGGGGATTATCTTTATTTATCACTTTCACAACCACTAGATCAGTTACAATTGAGTTTATATTGTGATAATCAATTATGGTTAGATTATTACAGCCTTAAAAGTAATTGTAGTATCCAATCAGATTTAACATACCAATGTTATATTCCTCAAACTGCTGATTGGAGATATGCACACACTGGAACACATGCTTGTTATATTCAAGTTCAAGATCAATTTGGACAAAACAGTCAAGCCTTCTTTCAAATCAATTTTCAATAGAACAAAACGAAAATAATCATCACAAAAGTGGTGATTTTTATGTATTATTTATATACATTTTTAATATATTTTATTTTTAAATTTCTATTATAAATAGGACATTATATTCCAAATAGCAAGTTTATAAATAGATATTGGATTTCTATTTGTGGTTTTGGTATTGTACTTGTGATTATTATTTCAATTATTTATTTTTTTAGTTAATCTTTTCCTTTACTTAATTTTACTTTTGATTTTTAAAATAATTTGTAAATTAAAAGTATCTATGCTA
>CALVRI010000077.1 GCA_944358525.1 uncultured Bacilli bacterium
TGCAACGGTTGGATGGATTTAGTTTTAGCTTGGGAAAGTGAAGAACAAAAAGGCATTCAAAAAACACCACTTGCTACTGAGTGGAAATGGAATAATTTAGATTGGTTATATCAACGTTTTTATGATAAATATAATGGCTATTCTTTAAAAGAGTTAATTAATATTTTTAATCAAAACGTTGATAATATTATCAAACTAGTAAATAATTTATCTGATGTAGAATTATTGGAAGCGGGAAAAAGAAATTGGGCGAAAACAAATGGTAAAGAATTTAGTGTATGTAGATTAATACATTTAAATACTATTGCTAATTTCAAGAATTTTAGAGGTAAAATTAGAAAATGGAAAAAGAATAATAACTAAAAATAAATTAGCTAATGTAGGAAAATTAAATAAGTATCATAGTGAAAAAACTAAAGTTTATTGTAAAAATGAAGAGAGATAGGTTATATTATGTGAAACTGATTTTTTTGTTATAATTTTGGTATTGGAGGTTAATTATGGAAAAAAATAAAGAGTTTTCTTCTGTTTGTACTTTTGATTATAAAAAATATAAGGAGTTTGCTTTAGGTGCTGTTTCTACTAGAAAAATGAATATTTTGTTTATGTTTGTTTCTTTGCTTTTATTAATTTTATATATGATTATGGGCAGTTATGGACTGGTAATAATAATTGGAATTATATGTGGGATATTTTTGATTATATATAAGGTGGCTGGAATTAATAAGATTCAATATAAAAGAACTAAAAATTTGAATAATGGTGAAGATTTGAGACAGACTTTTAAGGTTAGTTGTGGTAATATTGTTTTGACTTCACAAAAGGGTGATACTTCTAGTTATAAACTTAGTCAAATAATTTCGATTATTGAAACAGAAAATTTATTTATTTTAAAGTTAAAATACAATGTGGGAATTATTGTAGATAAAAATAATTTGACCGGTGGAAGTAAGGAAGAATTTATTAATTATTTATTTGAAAATTGTGAAAATTTAAAGTCTAAGAAAGTTATTAATAGTAAAAAATGGGTTATTATAAGAAGAGTTTTTCTTGGAATTTGTTTACTGATTTTTTTGCTTGCTATTATATTTTCTTTTATGAATAGTAATAGGATGGATAAATATGAAAAGAGCTTTGAAGATAAGGGCTATAATGTTGATGTTAATGAAAGTGTGAATGATGGTTATACTTTTAAAACGATGACTGTTATGAGTAATAATAGTGTTTTATATGTTTATGATTTTAAAACAGATAAGATGGCTGAGCATAATTTAGAGTATTGGGCAAAATCAGAAACTGATGATAATGTTAAAGATGAGTATATAAAAGAAGATAGTAAGGATTATAAAAAGTATATAATAGATGATAAGGGATATGTTATTTTGGTTAGAAAAGATAATTTTGTTTTTTATGGTGTTGGTAACTCTCATTATAAAGATGAGCTCAATGATATGATAGAAGTAATAGATAATTAATGTTAAGAAAAATTGCGTATTTTCCAGTGAAAATTGGTAGATTAAAATGTGATTAAAATATAAAATGGGCTTTGAAAGGAGGGTTTATGGATTTAGGAAATAAAATATCAGATTTGAGAAAAAAAGAGAATCTTTCACAAGAAAAATTGGCAGAGAAATTAGGGGTAACAAGACAGACTATTTCTAAGTGGGAACTTGGAGAGACGGCACCTGATATTTTGCAGGCTAAAAAATTATCTAAAATATTTAATGTTAGTTTAGATGAATTAACAGATAATGATATTAAAAATGTTTTGGAGGCTAAGGTTAGTAATACAGAAAAACTAGCTGGTATGATAATTAAAATACTTAAAATTATTGGTGTTATTGCAATTATTTATATAGTACTTATGATTATAGGTCTTGTTTTATTTATGGTGTTTCCAGAAGAGCATAGTAGCACGAATGTTCAGACTATATCTGCTACTATGGACTGTGTGATAGAAGGTAAAGATTATACTATTTCTATTGGTGAAGGAAATTATTTTGATTGCCCTAATTGCAGTAAAGATATGGAGATATATTTAAAGGATATTACTGACTGGGCAAATATTGACCATAGTGTAGAAAATATCGAAAAATATTTTGAAGATAATGGTGGAAGCTGTCAATAATAATGTGATAGTTGATGTTTGGGTTATGATTGTTTTTAAATTTATTTTATATTGGTTCTTTTGTAAAAGACTACCCAAAAAACTACCCAAAAAATTATTGTATTTATTTACAGTTGTTTTTGTTAATCTTTACTTTGGAATTCTTTTAATATATACTAATTGTAATATAAATTTATTAAAAAATTTTAATTTGAGAGGGTGAATAGATGAAGAATTTAGATAAAATAGAACCAATATTTTACATTAGTGAAGATAATAAAAAAATTATTAAAAATATAGAGGATAAATTATTATTAATTAAAATTGATGATAATATTAAAGAAAAAAATTTTCAGATAAAATCTAGAGTGAGATCAATTCATTCTTCACTAGCTATTGAAGCTAATTCATTATCATTAGAATCTGTTGAAAATATTATTGATAATAAATTAGTTTTAGGAGATAGGAAAGAAATACAAGAAGTTAAGAATGCAAATGAATTATATGAACATATTGATGATTATAATCCAAAAAGTGAAAGTGACTTTTTAAAAGCTCATACTTTAATGATGAAATATCTTGATGATGATAACGGTTTTTACCGGGATCATGGTGAAGGAGTAAAAAAAGGAAATCAAATTATTTATATGGCTCCAGAGTCAATGTTAGTGCCAACTTTAATGAATAGTTTATTTGATTTTATTAATTGTAATGAAGGAAAAATTCATCCACTTATTTTATCATCTATATTTCACTATTATTTTGTATATGTTCATCCATTTAGTGAT
>CALVRI010000078.1 GCA_944358525.1 uncultured Bacilli bacterium
GCTCGAGTTTATCTTTAAAACTGGTGCGAGTAATCAAGTAGTTTCAAACTTTTTTCGCAAAATTAGACAATCGATACAATATTTGTATCAATCTCTAATACTATTTTACCATGAAACTCAAGAAGTGCAAAATTTTATTTTAGCATTTTGTAATAATCTTCTCTCCAATTTTTGGTTTTACCATTACTTCTTTTGTAGTTCAATGATCCATATCTATAATTATCATCATTTAGGATTTCAATTTTTTCAACATCATTTAATGATATTCTCCATACACAACCTTGTAAAATATCACTATCTAATGTAATACATTTATCAAAACTATCTCTTATCTTTTTACATATATTTAAAAATTCTTTATCTTCTCTATGTGTTTCATATTTATCTAGTCTGACATATGCTTTTAATTCTTCTAAAGTTATATTTTTTTCTTTGAGCAACATATCAAATTTTTCTTTATCCATAATATTATCAGGAATATAAACATTGTTTAATAGGAAAGAATATCTTCTAAAATCTGTAATAAAAACATCTTTTTTGTTTTTTCTAAAAGTGATTTTAACATCAAATCCCTTAACTGGTTCTCCTTTATGTTTTTGTGGACATATATTGTTATAGCATTTCACCCAACACCAAATAGGATATTTAGTATTATATTTGTTTTCTACTTGTTTATTCATTTTTTCTAAAACCCATTGATAAGTAGGTCCTGCCTTTTTCATATTAATAAATTTTTCATTACACTCTAAATACCCTTTATTAACTAAATCTTTTAATGCATCAAAAGACTGAAAAGTTACTAATCTCATAAATTACCTCCAATCAACTTTTTCTAAAAAATTTAAAGGACAATTTCCATTTTTAAAACTGATACTAATATGATTTAATGTGCTAAAATTCATTAAGAGAGCATCATCGTATTTAGAAAAATATTCTTCTTGTGAAATTGTTTCATACCATTGTTTGTCTAATAATCTATTATCACTATTACTCATATCATATCCATAAAATATATCATTTATTGATTTTTGAATTTCTTCATCATTTATATTAATTCTGTAAATATCCTTACATTTTGCTATTTCATTTATTTTATTACCTAGTTTTTTATATGGAGCATATCTAAAAAAGTATATATAATTTGCTCCATATTTTCCTCTAAAAATATTTAACGCATCAATATATTCTTCACGTGTCAAGTTAGTTTTTTCTTTATATTTTTCTATATTCCAATCATTTAATATTCTATCTTTATATTTTTCAACATTTTTATCAAATAAATTATACATTTTGTTATCATACATATATTGAAGACTTATTAATCCATTGACCATATCAACATCTTTATTTACTAAATGATAAAAATATAATGGTTTATTTGTTTTAATCAATTTTTGAGTATCAATATATTCATAAAATTCATCACAAGTTATATGTTCTTTAGGTTTTTGATACTCATAGATATATAAGAAACAATTCCCACTAACATAACTATGCTCGCTCATGAATATTGATTTTATATCTAATAATAGTTCTAATTCACTTTCATATTCATGAATACCTTTATATGCTCCCCAAGAATGTTCAAACCAATAATGTTTATTATTATTTTCATAGGTTAAAAAGGTGTGAGATGGTAGCATATCGTTGTCAACTATGTAGATAAAATAAGTTTTAAAATTAATATTATTATCTTGGAATAATTTTCTTTCTAATTCCACTTGATCCCAACATACACCACATTTAGATTTTAATAATTCATCTGGAGTTTGCAAATAATAGAATTTGTAAAATTCATCCTCCCATTTTTGAGGATTAGCATTAATTATATTTTCACCATTTTCATCTTTAAAACCATATTCAATAGAATCCATCAAATTCATTATACTATTGATTTTTTGTTCCATCTTTTTTGCCCCAATCTTCATAAGGATCAAATCCATTTTCTTTTTTCCCAATTAATATGATTATCTCTTGCATTCTTCACTGCTACACAACCATTGTTAGATGTTGTACTAGCTCCATCAGTTACTACAAAAAATGGCAAATTATATTTTTTTGCTAATTCTTTTACTTCCAAACAAAATTTTCTGGCTTTATTTAATTCATTATTATTTGGCATAATAACCCATCCTCTCTCCATTAGGCAATTTTTAACAAATTTAGTTTTTCTTATTCCTATACAATTTTACCATAGAATTTTGTTATTTTTAAGACTTACAACTCCAAATCCTCATTTTTATCAATATTTATATTATTTTGAATTATATCTAAATCATTATCATCAATAATTTCTTCTTGATATAGTTCAGTAACGATTTCATCATATTTATTTGATGAAAAGAATTTATCTTGCAAAAACTCTATAAATTTTCGCCATAATTCTTTGGAATAACTTAATGCTTCTTCAAGTTTAGATACTTTATCTTCTAGCTCATCAATTTCATCATTTGCATTATCTAAATTATATTGTAAGGTTTCAATTTTATCATCTCTAATTTTGATTTTCTTTTGAAGATTTTTAACTTCGTTAGAATGATTTTTTAAATCTTCCTCATAATGTTCAAGTATAGTAGTTAAGTCGTTAGTAGATTTTAAATTAGAAGTAGTATCAGTTGTTTGTTTGATATAGTCTTTAATTTCTTCAACTTCTTTATTTGAAATAGTAAAGTTATTTTTATTTAATTTACTAGGTTTTAAATTATCTATAATTTCAGTAATTTGATTAGACTTATTCTGTAAGTTATCGGCTTTATCATTTAATTCATTAAGTCGTTTCTTATTTTTCTCTT
>CALVRI010000079.1 GCA_944358525.1 uncultured Bacilli bacterium
GCTAAAAAAGGTCAAAAAGAATGGGAAAAGAAACCTATTCATGAAAGAGCTTCTATTTTAATGAAATTTGTTTCACTTGTAGAAGCACATAAAGATGAACTTGCTAAATTATTAAGTGATGAAACTGGTAAACCTATCAGTGAAGCTGTAGGTGAGATTGCGAATGTTTCAATTGGAATTCCAGCTTTTTGTGAAAAAGCAAAACATGAATATGGAAAGGTTATTCCTGCTGGAGTAGAACCAGGACAAGAACATCATATTCAATATACTGAACAATATCCACTAGGAGTAGTTGTGGCAGTTATTCCATTTAATTTCCCAAGTGATTTATTCTGTCAAAAAGTACCACCAGCACTTCTTATGGGTAACAGTGTTATCTTAAAACCTTCTGCTCATAACCCACTTACTTTAACTAAGTATGTAGAGCTATTAATAGAAGCAGGAGTTCCAGGTGGAGTTATTAATTTATTAAACGGTGCTGGAGGAGAAGCTGTACAAGCTTTAGCTGAAAATCCAGGTGTAGCTTTAGTTACTTTAACTGGTTCAACTATTGCGGGTGCTGAAACAATGGCTAAATGTGCTAAAAATATTACTCATGTAACTTTAGAGTTAGGTGGTAATGATGCATTTATCTTATGTAAAGATGGTGATGTTGATTTAGCTGTTAAAGAAATTGTTTGGGGAAGACTTTACAATACTGGACAAGTTTGCTGCGCTTCTAAAAGATTTATTATTCACAAAGATGTTAAAGAAGAATTTTTAAATAAATTAGTAGAAACATTTAAAGGTATTCCAGTTAAAATGCCTAGTGATCCAGAAGCTAAAATTGGATGCTTAATTAGTGAACAAGCAGCTATTAATGTTGAAAAACAAGTTAATGATACTGTAGCTGCTGGAGCAAAACTCGTATTTGGTGGAAGACGTAAAGGTGCTTTCTACGAACCAACTATATTAGATGGTGTTACTAAAGATATGGATGTAGCTAAGGATATGGAGATTTTTGGACCAGTTGTTCCAATTATTGAATTTGAAGATTTAGATGAAGCTATTGAGATTGCTAACCAATCTAGTTATGGTTTATGTGGATGTGTATTTTCTAGAGATATGAAAACATGTCAGTATGTAGCTGATAAGTTAGAGTGTGGTGGAGCAGTTATCAATGGAGCATCATTCTTTAGACCATTCGAGATGCCATTTGGTGGATGGAAACATTCAGGAATTGGTAATGAAGGTGTTATGACTACTTTCGAAGAGATGAGTAGAACTAAGACTTTTGTACTTAAAAATATTAAATAAGAGGTTAATTTTGATTAACTTCTTTTTTTGTGTTTTTTTCGGTTAACCGAAAAAACTTGATATTTCTTTTATATAATTTTATAATTAAAGTGGTGATGGAAAATGCTAAAAAGAGAGCTTTATTTATCTAAAATTAGAGGATTTTATGATAGTAATTTAGTTAAAATTTTAGTTGGTATTAGAAGATGCGGCAAGTCTGTTATTTTGAGGCAGATAATTGATGAACTTCGTGACAAAGGTATTTGTAATGATCATATTATATATGTTAATTTTGAATATATTGAGTATGAAGATTTGCAAAACTATAAAACATTAAATAAATATATTAAAGATAAAATTATAGATAAAAAAGTGTATTATGTGTTTTTTGATGAAATTCAAAATGTAGATAATTTTGAAAAGGTTATAAATTCACTTAGAGCTTCGCTTGAAAATATAAGTATATTTATTACGGGTTCTAATAGTAAGCTACTTTCTGATGAACTTTCTACAGTTCTTTCAGGAAGATATGTTTCTTTCTTAATAAATCCGCTTACTTATAGAGAGTATGTAGACCTTACTTTAAAAGATGGTAAAGATGAGAATACTTTTTGGGATTATGTTAAATGGGGAGGTCTTCCTAATGTAACGGATTTTGAAGATGAAGAAAACATAAAAAATTATTTATATAGTGTTTTTGACTCTATTATTTTAAGAGATGTGGTTGATAGATTAGGTCTTAAAGATGTTTCGTTATTTAATTTGATTTTACAATATATTGTGGATACAACAGGAAGGAAATTTTCATTTAAAAATATTATGGGATTTTTAAAAACTGAACGAAGAGCGATATCTAGTGAAACGCTTTATAATTATATAGATGCTCTTTGTAAGGCGCTTATTATTAAAAAGGTTTACCGTTATGATATTCATGGGAAAGCTATTTTAAAAACACTTAATAAATATTACATGACAGATTTAGGAATTTCACAGATTAAAAATAATAATTTTGAAATCAATAAAAGTTTTGCTTTGGAAAATGTAATTTATAATGATTTGATTGCAAGGGGCTATGATGTTTATATTGGAAAAACTAAAAATGGTGAGATTGATTTTATTGCTAAAAGATATGAGGAACAGATATATGTTCAAGTGGCATATAAACTCGATGGAGAAAAGGTTATAGAAAGAGAATTTGGTGCATATAAAAATATAAATGATAATTTTCCAAAATATGTAGTGTCACTTGATGAAGAAGATTTTTCAAGAGATGGTATTAAACATGTCAATATGATTGATTGGTTACTTACAGATAAAATAGATTAAGAGGTTAATTTTGTGATTAGCTTCTTTTT
>CALVRI010000080.1 GCA_944358525.1 uncultured Bacilli bacterium
TTCGGTGATAATCCTAATAATGAAAACAAATAATATACATATAAACAGGAAGAAGTCTAATCGTAGACTTTTTTCTTATCAAAATATTTAAAAAAAACAACAGATGTGCTAAAATGATAATATAAGAGGGGTGATTAAATGAAAAGACAGACCTATGTTGATGAAGCTGGAAACCCAATAAATCAATCTTTTGAAAATAAAAAACCATTATTACGTTTTTTCTTTGTCTTTGGAACAATTTTACCAGTCGTAATTATAATTTTAATCATTGTTGCTGTAGTTCAAAACAACAGTTGTTTAAACATCTATAATACATTAAAAACAGCTAGTTTAAACTATGCTAAAGATGAAGGCACCTTGCCAATTCTAGAAGGCGAAAGTACAAACATAAGATTAGATGATTTATATAATTCAAAATACTTAAGTAGTACAAACACTGACAATAATCTTTGCTCGGGAAATGTTAAAATAACTAAATACAAAGATGATTATATTTATACAATTGATGTAAGAAGCTGTGGACAATGCTCAGTAAATGTAAAATATGGCGATTGGAGTGCTGAACAATCATCATATCCATCAGGTAAAGCTATTGTTGATGTTATTACTTATTATAATTATTATAATAGAGAAGTTAGTACAACAGAATGGTCAGATTATTATGATGATGATGAACTAGCTGATGAAACTTCAGAATATGGTATAAAATTACCATTAGACAAAACATCCCTTCCAGAAGTTCCAAAAGAAGGAGAAATTGTCAATATTGAAAATAGTACTACTTACTACTATCGTTATCGTGATCGTAGTTGGAAATGGTATGATATTGAAGGGGATTATTCTGATTTTTCTTCAGAACAACCAGATGGCTTTGCCAACCGCGATGATAGTAGTGAAATTTATTCTGAATGGTCAGATTATTCATTAAATTATCCCGAAGAAAAAGATTATAGAACTATACAAAATACTACTGGATATAAATTTTATTATCTAAATGAAAATAATGAAAAAGTTTACTATAATAGTGGACAATATAGTGCAAGAGAAGATGTCAATACAGAAAAATATGATCATACTGATTCAGATACCACTACTCTTTATCGCTACCGTGATAAAATGTGGCGTTGGTATAACGGCACTAAAAGAAAATATAGTTCATATAGTTCAAGACAGCCAAGTGATAGACCATATAAAGATAGAGAAACTGAAATTTTAGGTAATCCAACTTCGTGGGAACCTACAAGCCGTGTTAATGCCAGCAATCAAGAATATAGAGTAGAAGAAAGAAAAATTATGACAAGGTTTAGAATTCAGTATGAAATTTTATCTTTAAAAGTTTTAGAT
Source organism: uncultured Bacilli bacterium (assembly GCA_944358525.1). GTDB lineage: Bacteria > Bacillota_I > Bacilli_A > RF39 > UBA660 > Coprosoma. Next base: position 1,345 of record CALVRI010000080.1, read on the forward strand.
AATCCATTAAACAAAGAAGACTTTGAAAAAAAAGTAAAAACAACAGTTCCAGTCTTCGCAACCAACGAAAACTATAAATTAGAAGTAACCTATAAATTTAGATATAAAAAAGCAAATTAAAGTAGATGATATTTAAAATATATAATCTACTTTTTCTATAATTAATTTATTTGAATATATTTAAATATGAATAGAATTCATTTAAAAAAATCATTTAAATTGTCTAAAATCAAACCTATTAATTTAATAGCCGTTTTTATCATGATTATTTTAATTGGTTTATACCTAATTTTTGGATATATCAAAGACAGAATAATGCCATCTATATTTAAATATGGTAGCTTAGAAGCAAAAAAGTTTTCTAGTATAATCATCAATGATGCCATTGATAAATACATAACCAGTGAAATTAACATCGAAGAATTATTTCTCATAACAAATGATGGCAATGGTGACATTAAATCTATAGATTTTAATACTTCGTTAATAAACAAATATTTAACAAATGCCACAAAAAGTATTCAACAAAGTTTAAAATACATAGAAAATGGTGACATTCAAAAAGTAGAATATCAAGCTGACCTTCTAGAAAATTATGATGAAAAAGCTTTAAAAAATGGAGTAATATACTATTTAAACAGTGGCTTTATTTTCAATAATCCAATATTCGCAAATTTTGGTGCTCAAATACCAATTAAAATATCTCTAACAGGTGATGTCATAAGTAATGTTTCCACTGAAGTAACAAATTATGGCATAAATAATGCTTTAATAAAGGTATATGTCAACATTAAAATTACAGAACAAGTAATATTGCCTTATTATGATAAAGAAATCGAATTAGAAACCAAAGTTCCAGTTGCTTTAAAATTAATTAGTGGAACTGTTCCAAGTTATTATGGTAACTTAAATACAACCACACCATCTTTAACTCTTCCAAGTGATTAAATTATGATATAATATTTATAGGTGATTAAATGAAAACATATCAAATAAATGAAAATACATATGAATTAATAAAAGATTATAAAAATGGTTTTGACTATGAAGCTATAAAAGAAAGATACACTGAATATTTTGAGGATTATGATTACATTTTAGGTGATTGGTCTTACGGAAAATTAAGATTAAAAGGTTTTTGTGATAAAAAAAATTCAAAATTCAAACCCATAAATGATATAGACAAAGCCGAAGAATATATTAAGACAAATGGAGCTTATGACTGCAAATACTTTATTTTAAAAAAAATATACAACTAATTGTATATTTTTTCC
>CALVRI010000081.1 GCA_944358525.1 uncultured Bacilli bacterium
CCCATGTGATATATTATATAAAAAAGAATTTAGTCTTACAAATTCTTAACTGGATTTTTATGTAAGACTAAATTCTCGTATAACATATTGAAACTGGAATTTACTTTTTCATTTTACATAGGTATTTTAGTGAATAAATTTCACGTTTTTTACATAAAAGAGGTGGGAAAATGTGCTATAATGTTTGATAGGTGAGTATATGACAGAAAAAATATTCAAAACATTAGATGAACAAGTCGACATTTTAAGAAATAAAGGTCTTACAATTAAAGATGAAAAGCGAACTAGAGAAATTTTGCTTCGTGAAAATTATTTCTTTATTAGTGGTTATCGTCATTTATTTACGACAAAGGAGAGTAAAGATAAATTTTTACCAGGGACAACTTTTGAAGAGCTATATGCTACATTTTTGTTTGATAGGGCTATAAGGAACACCTTTTTTAAAAATATTTTGATTGTGGAAAATAATATTAAATCAATAACTAGTTATCAATTATCTAGAAAATATGGTTTTAAGGAAAAGGATTATTTGGACCCTAAGAATTTTTCACAGGATAGTTTGCAGTCAAGACAGGTTTATGATGTTTTAAACAAGGTCCGAAGACAAATAAGGGTTAATGGCAGGAAGCATAGTGCGACTTTCCATTATATTGAACATTATGGATATATTCCGTTTTGGATTTTGGTTAAGGTTTTATCATTTGGCATAATGGCTGAGTTTTATGATATTTTAAAATACGAAGATCAAGAGGATATAAGTAATTTTTATAAAATATCGCCGGATGTTTTAAGCGTTTATCTATCACTTCTTTCTAATTTTAGAAATGTTTGTGCACATGAGGATATTTTATATGATCATAGAACTCAAAGAATTATACCTGATACTAGATTTCATAAATCACTTAATATTCCAGAGGATGAAGATGGTTACATTTATGGAAAAAATGATTTGTTTAGTTTAGTTATTATTATGAAGGTGATGCTTTCTAAAGATGATTTTAATGAGATGATTGATGAAATTAAAAGAGAGGTTACTATTTTGGATGAGGCAATTGATGTAGTACCACTCGATACCATTTTAAATAGAATTGGTTTTCCAAATAATTGGTATGAAATAAAAGGATTAGAATAGGAGGAATTTTATGCGGGAACGAATAATAAATATTGTTGTTATTATAATTGTTTTAGCGCTTGGGGTAACAGGAACTTTATATTTTGTAAATAATGATTCCAATGATAATGGAGGTTTAGTTAAAAAGAATGTAAATATTACTTCAAATGATTCAATAAGTGAATCAATAGATAAAGTATATGATTCAGTGGTGGTTGTTAGTAATTATCAAAATGGTCGTTTAACTGGTTATGGATCAGGATTTGTTTATAAGAAAGATGATAATTATGGATATATTATGACTAATAACCATGTTGTTGAGGATGCGACTGAGGTTAAACTTACTTTGAGTTCAGGAGAAGAAGTGGATGCTGAAGTTTTAGGTACTGATTCTTATATGGACGTGGCTGTTTTAAGGATGGACGGCGATAAAGTTTTACAAGTTGCAGAAATTGGTGATAGTACAGAATCTAAATTAGGTGATACTGTATTTACGGTTGGTACTCCAGTTAGTACAGAGTATGCTGGTACAGTTACTAAAGGAATTATTTCTGGTGAAAATCGTGAAATTACTGTTACAAATAATGGTAGTGAATATATGATGGAAGCTATTCAAATTGATGCTTCTATTAATCCAGGTAATAGTGGCGGACCACTTGTAAATATTAATGGTGAAGTTATTGGTGTTAATTCAGTTAAGTTAGTTGAAAGTTCTGTTGAAGGTATGGGTTTTGCTATTCCAATCGAGGTTGCAATGTCACAAGTTGAGAAACTTGAAAACGGAGAGCCTATAGCTCGACCTGTAATTGGTGTTACTCTTTATGATTTGGATAGTTTACCTTTACTTGGATATAGTGATTTGAGAATTGATGAGAGTGTGAAATCAGGAGTAGTAGTTCAAAGTGTTGAAAGTGGTTCTGATGCGGAAGCAGCTGGACTTGAAAGAAATGATGTTATTACTAAAGTGGATGGAACTACGGTAAAAGGTTCTGCTCACTTGAAATATTTACTTTATAAACATAATATTGGTGATAGTGTTAAATTAACTATTGTTCGTAATGGTAATGAAAAAGAGTTAACTCTTAAGTTAACTCAACAGTTAGGAGACTCTAATTAAGAGTCTCTTATCTTATTTCTGGACATTCTCCAGCGGAAGGAACATAAAAACAATGATTTTTGTATCTACCACTATTGTACTGGTCCCACCATGTTGTTTTACATGATTCACCTTCTTTTGGTGCATAAAACCATAAAGCATGGGTGGCTGGATGATAGTACTCTCCTTTAATAACGCGGTTAGCTAAATTTCTTTCAACGGTTGTTGGATTACTAAAGAAAAGGGGACTATCGACACCTGAAAATCCTCCTGGATTTTGGTATATTACTTTACTTATTGTATCAACATTTTTAAATGTTAGACAGTTTGCTAGAGCTCTATTGATGACAACATTTCCCACCATTAACATACCTAAATCTCCTTCGCCAACTGC